>JBIIVI010000355.1:0-3239 GCA_044339555.1 Cyclobacteriaceae bacterium
GCATGCGGGTGCCACCGCCGGCAGCACCGCCGCGCAGGGAGTTTATCACCACCCAACCTTCGGCTTCGGTTTCGGCATCTTTCCATTCAAAAACTATTTCCGGGCGTTTGTTTTCGAACTTTTTCAGCAGCGCTTGCATCTTTTCTTGAATTGGGTGCCAAAGTTAACTCAAAAGGCGCCCGCAAAAAGCCGGAGTTGGTAGTTTTGCGGCATGAGCATGAATGTGGTAA
Source organism: Cyclobacteriaceae bacterium (assembly GCA_044339555.1). Lineage (GTDB taxonomy): Bacteria > Bacteroidota > Bacteroidia > Cytophagales > Cyclobacteriaceae > ELB16-189. The sequence goes on from JBIIVI010000355.1 coordinate 231, forward strand.
TTGATATCGGCAACAGCCGGCAAAAAGTCGGGTTCTTTCAGCACACCACGTTGAAGGAGAAGAAGGTCTTTTCTGATCTCAACACATTGCTAGAGGCGCTTCGTTCGCCTTCGCATGTGCTCGGTGCGTTGCTGGTGAGCTCGGTGGTGCCGTTAAGTGAACACGTTCTTACCAGCCTTCGTGCGTTATGCAGGCGCGTGTGGGTGTTGGATGCAAACTTGGCACTTCCTATTCAGATTCGGTACCGAACCCCTCATACCTTAGGGGTTGATCGCCTTGCGGCTGCCTGTGGAGCGCAACACTTTTTCCCGCGAACAAATTGCCTCGTGATTGATGCCGGCACGTGCATTAACTACGAGTTTGTAGATGCAGATGGAAACTATTTAGGTGGTGCCATCTCGCCCGGTGTGTCGATGCGATTGCAGGCCATGCATCAACTTACGGCAAAGTTACCTTTGCTTTCGCCCGAAGCGAATCCGCCCTGGTTGGGACAAGACACCGCCAGTTGCATGCTCAGTGGCGCAGTAGTGGGTGCGTGGGAGGAAATAAATGGTTTCATTGCGCGTTACCAATCGCAATACGCGCCTGTGCAGGTGATAATGACCGGAGGAGACGTGCAACTTTTTGAAAGTCAACTCAAACCCGCCATATTTGTGGCCCCCGATTTGGTTCTGGTGGGTCTGAATCGGATTTTAATGCATCATGTTGAATAGAGCCAGCCTGTTTTTTATTGTTTTTGCAGTTTTCGGGAGCGCCTCCGGGCAATCTACACGTAGTCCCTTTTCTGCATTTGGGTTGGGCGAGCCATACGGTTCTGCACTTATCAACAGTCAAGGCATGGCCGGGCTGGGGATCAGTAATCCAAGCTTCTGGTACATCAACAATCAAAACCCTGCCTTATTGGTGTACAATCGGTTTACGACTTTTCATGCGGGTCTTGTGCTGGATCAGCGCACAGCTACCAATGGCGCATTATCCGAAACAAATGGCAATGGGAATCTGAATTATCTGGTGCTAGGCGTGCCGCTGCGGCCCGGAAAAATCTCATCGGTGGTGGGATTAATGCCCTACACCTACCGGAATTTTTCGCTTACGTACGATGCAGTGGTAGAGGGCACTACCACTACGTACTCCACACGCGAAGAAGGCAGTGGCGGTATTACGCAGTTCTATTGGGCCAACGGTTTTGCCATTACGAAAGATTTTTCTGTAGGGGTGCGGGCAAATTATTTGTTCAGCTCATTGGAAAATCGATTTACCAATGAAGTGCAAGTGTCGCAGTCGTTTCCCTTTGCGCCGCAGGTGTTTGAGCGGTTTTATTTCTCGGACTTAACGCTGCAAGTAGGTGCGTCTTATCGCAAAGATTCTATTTTTAATTCACGCAATCGCCTTAATCTGGGCTTCGTATATGGTTTGCAGTCAAACGTCAACACCCAGTTCTTTAAAACTTTCCGAAGAACGTTGGCGGGCACTTCGGCCATTCAAGTCGATACGCTCGTGAACAACGCCCGTGGCAAGACGGTACTGCCAGCCACATTGCAAGCTGGAATTTCTTTTGGCCGCACCGAAAGGTGGATCATTGGCAGCGATTTCCATTATTCCGATTACAACCAGTTTCGCAATTACTTTGGCAGCAGCGAAGGTGGCCAGGCCAACTGGCGTTGGATTCTGGGCGGAGAGTTTACGCCCGATCCGGCATCGCTGTCTAACTACTTGAAACGCATCACGTACCGAACAGGTGTAAGCGTTGAACAGTATCCTTATTTGATCAGTGGCAGCTCACTTCGAGATTTTGGCATTAATTTTGGATTCTCTTTGCCAGTAAGCAGGATTTCAACGCTGGATTTGGCCCTGCGGGTCGGGCGAAGGGGAGATATTCAAAACACGACCATTGAGGAAAACTATTTTAAGTTATACTTTGGCGTGACTTTTAACGACCAGTGGTTTATAAAAAGGCGATTTGACTAGTATTTAAAAATGAAGGTTGCAGAAATGAAAATGAAAAACAACGTAAAAGGTTCATGGGCCCTGGTAGCCGTTTTATCGGTTGCCGCCCTTACAGTTTCGGCTCAATGCAAGGAGTTCAAGTGGCCGGAAGATAAAGCCAAGGCCGAGGAGAACGTGGCCATTTATGGCGATGCCGTTAAACAAGGAAATTTCCGCGCGGCTACCGCGGCCTGGCAATGGATGGCCACCAACGCTCCGAACTGGAACACCAAACTCTACATTGATGGTGCTGAAATTTATGATAAGCTGGCCGACAAGGAGTCCGATCCCGCCAAGAAGCAGGTGTTGGTAGACTCGCTATTGTGGGTGTACGACATGCGTATTAAGAATTGTGGCGAGGAAGCAACCGTGTTAAACCGGAAAGCCAATGCGGCCTTCAAATACAATGTGAAGAACAAGGAGAAAGTGGCCGATCTGTTGGCGCAGTTTGATAAGGTGTTTGAGTTAAATGGAAACAACATCACCGACCCCACCCTCATGAACTACATGAACACGGTGCGTGCCAATGTGCTCTATCTGAAAAACGTGCCACAAGATCAGATTCTGGCGCGCTACGATAAAATTCAAGCCGCTGCCGATGCCAAAATTCAAAAGGCGTTGGCCGCTGGTAAAACAGCAGATGCCGACAAACTGAAAGCCACCAAGAGCGCTATTGACGATTTGTTGATTGCGAGTGGCGTGAAGGTGGACTGCGAATTTGTGAAGAAGAACCTTGAGCCCAAGTTCCGCCAGAATCCCACGGATATCGCGTTGGCCAAAAAGATCTTCACCTTTATGTTGCAAGGCAAGTGCACAGACGATCCCCTGTGGTTGGAATCGGGCGAAGCCATTCACGACAATGCTCCGGCCGATCAGAAAGATTGCGGACTCGTTAAAAACCTGGGCTTGAAGTATCTCACAAAAGAGAACTACGAGAAGGCAAAAGAACTCCTGAACGAGTCGTTGACCGTTTGCACGGCCGGCCCCGACAAAGGCGAAGTGTTGATTGCGCTGGGAAGTATT
>JBIIVI010000056.1:0-14317 GCA_044339555.1 Cyclobacteriaceae bacterium
CTCGCATTTTAATGGTGATAACGGAAAACTATTATCAATTCCATTTCCTCACTGGTGGCAACAATACCTTCCATTTCTTTCAGCTCCAACCAACCTGGAGCAGTATGATGGTAAACAGCCCATGGGCTTTGTTCTCGGGCTTGTATCGTCCGTTTCTTTGGGAATCCACCAAGCTCTTTCATGTGTTGGCTTCGCTGGAGAATCTGCTGCTGTTGGTGCTGACGCTGCACACGCTGCGCTACTTTCAACTGGCGCCACCACTCCGCGGCTGGATCATTCCACTATTTGTATATGCCTTGGTGGAGTGCACCTTTTTGACTCTCTCTACCCCATCCTGGGGCACGCTTATTCGGTATCGGGTTGGCATGCTTCCTTTCTTTGTGCTTTTTTGTTTGGTTGCCAATGGGCGTTGGCAGCAATTCTTTCAGCGTCAAGCAAATTAACCGATACCTTATTTTACTTTTGCAACATGGAAAATCCAGTGCTCATTTTTGGTGCGCGGCAAATCGGCCGAACGGCCAAAGAAATTTTCGATCTGAATGGCGTAGTTGTTTACGGGTTTCTGGATGACGAAACGCAACTCCATCAACGCGAGTTGGATGAAGCAATGGTGCTGGGCAGTACAGACGATGATGGCTATTTAAAGCTGATTGGAAAAAAATGTGAGGCGTTTGTGGCGTTGGATGATACCCGTTTGAAAAAGCGGGTCGTGGGCGTGCTCAATGAAGTGCGCAAGAGGCAACCGGTTAATGCGATTCATCCCCGGGCAAGTATAAGCCCCAGGGCGGAGATAGGTCACGGAAACCTATTTGAGTTTGGAGTATACGTTGGACCGGGAGCCAAGATTGGCAGCCATTCGTTGCTACATGCAAATGTATTGATCGCGTCCGAGGCGCAGATTGGTAATTATGTGCAAATCGGAATGGGCTCGCAGGTAAATGCTGGCGTTGTGATTGGCGATGAAGTTTTTATTGGCGCGGGGGTAACGATCGTGGCTGGTGTAACCATCGGCAAAGGTGCGCGAGTAGGCGCGGGCTCCGTGGTGGTGGGATCGGTAAAAGAGGGAGAAACCGTTTTTGGCAATCCGGCGCAGGTAATCAAATCATAGCCATGGCACGTATCTCGGATACCGACTTGATTTTGAACCCAGATGGCAGTGTGTACCACCTGAGTTTACTACCCAAGCACGTGGCCGACACCATTATTGCAGTAGGCGACCCCGGCCGGGTTTTTTTGGTGAGTAAATTCTTTGATGAAGTGGAGATGGAAGTGAACCAACGCGAGTTCATTACCCACACAGGTCGTTACAGGGGTAAACGCATTACCGTGATCAGCACCGGTATCGGCACGGATAACGTAGAGATTGTTTTTACCGAGCTAGACGCATTAGTAAATGTGGATCTCAAAACCCGCGAACCAAAATCGCGCAGAAAGAGATTGAAGATTGTTCGCATTGGCACCTCCGGGGCGTTGCAAGAAGATATTCCGGTGGGGGCCCATTTGGTTTCTGATTATGGCATTGGCCTGGATAACCTGATGTCGTTTTATGATCTGCCCATGAACGATTTTGAAGCAGGTTTGGCGCTGGACTTACAACTGAAAACCGGTTTACCCTTCATGCCCTACGTGGCCCGGGGCAGCGACATGCTGCGCGAACAGGTGGGCAAGGGGATGATCGTGGGCAACACCCTAACCTGTCCCGGTTTTTATGCACCCCAAGGCCGCCAAGTTCGCATTGCGCCTCGATTCCCATCGTTATTGGAAGACTTGAACTACTACCACAAAGGCGATTTTTGGTTGACCAATTTTGAGATGGAAACGTCCGCCTACTACGCCCTGGGCAAACTCATGGGCCACGAAGTAATCAGCACCAACGCCATCATTGCCAACCGCATCAAAGGTAAGTTTGCCAAAAACCACCATGAGGTTGTCGAATCGCTCATTCAAAAAGTGCTCAACAATTTGCTAACGTAAGTTGGCATCCATCCGCTCAATCTGGCGTCCGGCTGCCAACGGGTTGTCTTTGTAGAATCCCGAGAGCACGCGGTGGGCCACTTGTTCCATGATCAACTCTTCTTCGGTTTTTCCTTCTTTGCCCAACCAGAATACGCGGTTGCGGTGCTTCTTCATATCTTCCACATATCTCCGGGCGTGTTCATATTGATCCCGGGTGAAGGTAATCGTAAAGCAAGTCTTAACACGTTGTGTTTCCATAGCGAAGGTTTAAGGATAGTTAGTGCAATACGTATGCCATCGGCAAAAGCAAACAGTTCATTCACGAATCTACTGAGGCACTAGTTTCTTTCAAAAAGTTGGTTCCATTAACGGGCAGTTTTGTCCGCGCGCGGGCTTTGGTACGTGGCGCCTAACCGGGTAAACTCGTTACCTTTGTTGCTATACTTATGCGCCAATTTCAAATCGTAACACTTGCCAATGGCATCCGCGTTGCTCACAACCAGGTGAGCACCTCCAAAATTGTTCATTGTGCTATCATGCTCGACATCGGCAGCCGGGACGAGACAAAGGACAATCAAGGTATTGCTCATTTTTGGGAACACATGGCCTTCAAGGGCACGCGTAAACGAAATGCGTATCACATCATCAGTCGGCTGGAATCGTTGGGTGGCGAACTGAATGCATTTACCGACAAGGAGAAGATCTGCTTCTACGCCTCCCTTCGCGATGCTTATTTTGAACGAGCCATTGAGTTGCTGACCGACATCTCCTTTCATTCACAATTTCCGGCTACCCACATTCATCGCGAGCGAAAAGTGATTTTGGAAGAAATCTCCATGTATCATGATGACCCCGAAGATTCGCTGCAAGATGTATTTGATGGTCTGGTTTTTAAAGGACATCCGCTTGGCATGAATATTCTTGGCACCGAAGAGAGCATTAGCTCGTTTCAAAAACGCGACTTTCAAGAGTTTATTGATGCTCACCTGGATACCTCACGCATCGTGATCAGCTGTGTGGGTGATTTACCCCTGGATCAGGTGGTGCGGGTAATCGAAATGCATGTAGGTCACATCCGGCCAAAGCGATCGGTAAAAAAACGGAAAAAGTTTTCCGGATACCGTCCTGCAGCTATTACGGTTGAACGACCCGTTAAACAAGCTCGCTGCGCCTATGGCCGCCCCGCTTATTCCTATCAAGATGAAAAACGCGGCTTGTTTTATATGCTCACCAACATTTTGGGTGGGCCCGGACTGAATTCGAGATTGAATCTGGCACTCCGGGAGAAATACGGATTTGTGTATCAGGTGGGGGCGCAGTTTGTGCCCTTCACAGACACCGGGCTTCTGGTGATTTCGTTTGGCACCGAGCCGCAGCAGTTGGAACGCAGTTTAAAACTGGTGCGCGAAGAGTTGAAGAAAATGGTCGAGCAACCACTGGGAAAAAGACAGCTCTCGTCAGCGAAAGAGCAGTTGATGGGGCAAATTGCCATGGCCGAAGAAAGCAATCTGGGGTTTATGATGATGATGGCCCGCAATCTGCTTGATTTGGGCCGGATCGTTACCTTCAACGAAATCTACGAGCGCATTCGCACGGCAACACCAGAAAGTTTGCAAGCCATGGCTGAAGAGATGTTTAACGAGCGCGCATTTAGCTGTGTGCGCATGGTACCCAAATAAGTATGGAAGGGATTGATCCTGCATGGCAGGCGTATGCCGATCGCTACACCTCTCCGGAGTCGGAGTTGTTACATCGCATTCAGCGCGAAACACATTTGCAGGTGCTGCAACCACGCATGCTGTCGGGTCATTTTCAAGGCCGATTGCTGGCGATGCTCAGCAGCATGATTCAGCCCAAGCGAATTTTGGAAATCGGCACTTACACCGGCTATTCGGCCTTGTGCTTGGCGGAAGGTCTTGCACCTGACGGTAGACTGATTACGTTGGATGTAAATGTAGAATTGGAGCAGCGGGTGCGTGGGTATTTCCGTGCGTCTTCGTACGCAGTTCAAATCGATTATCGAGTGGGAGACGCTCGGAATATCATCCCGACCCTCGATGAGTTGTTCGATTTGGTTTTCATCGATGCCGATAAATCGGGCTACGAATGGTATTTGGATGCTGTGCTTCCCAAAGTTCGATCTGGCGGCTTCGTTTTGGTAGACAACGTGCTTTGGAGCGGCAAGGTCATCCACGAAAGTAAAGACAAGGACACGCGCATCATGCAACAGTTTAATGATCGGGTGCGGGCCGATTCGCAGTTGGAACGTGTGTTGCTGCCAATCCGCGATGGCCTCTATTTGTTGCGCAAGCGAAGTGTCTAGCCATCAGGCATTTCAGGCTTTTTTCTATATTTGTAGCCGATGAGATTTTTTGCAGCCGCACTCATTTTTTGGAAAGTTGCTGCCTCCATCGCCCAGTCGCCCGAAGTGCCGCATAAGTTACACTTTGCCGGGATGACACTCACCCTCCGGGAGGATGCCCGTAGGGAAATTCAGGACGATGTAGATGCACTAACTCGCAACCCGCGCTACTTTGATGTAAAAGTGGATCGGGCCCGGCAGTATTTTCCGATCATCGAACGCATTCTCCGCGAAGAGCGGGTTCCGGATGAATTTAAATACCTGGCTTTGCAGGAGAGCGCATTGATTGCCGATGCAGTATCCGTTTCCAATGCCGTGGGCTATTGGCAGTTCAAAGATTTTACCGCTCGAGAGATGGGACTGCGGGTAGACGAAGTGATTGACGAACGCAAAAATATTGTGTCGGCCACGCGCGGTGCCGCCCGTTATCTCAAGCAAAACAACTTTATTTTCAACAATTGGGTGCTGGCGCTTCAGTCCTACCAAATGGGTGCAGGGGGTGTGAAGCGGGCTGTCGGCAACGAGTTTGATGGCGAACGCCACATGCATATTACCGCGGCTACCTATTGGTATATAAAAAAATACTTAGCGCATCTGGTCGCGTTCTCGCACGCGCTGCAAACCCCTAAGGAAGTTCCGGCCTTACGCGAAATCGTAGTTGACCGCCCTAAGGATGTGGCGGCACTGGCGGCAGAACTTGCACTGGATCCGCAATTAGTTGGTACCCACAACAAGTGGATTCTGGCAGCCAGCATTCCAGCCGATAAACCCTACACCGTAGTATGGCCGGATGTGGTCGCTAACCCGATCACCGAACCTTCGGTGGTCATGGCCGATTCCAAACGGCTCCAAAAAGAAGAACCAAAAAACGAACCGGTCATGGCCGCCCCGGTGATGGTTAATGGTGTTTCGGGCTTGGCAGCACGGGCAGGTGAAACACTGCCACAATTAGTGACCCGATCGGGCGTAGAACTATCCGATTTTCTGGATTACAACGACATTGAGATTGACCATGTGCCGCGCTTGGGGGTGGTTTACTTTACCGAAAAGAAAAATAGTCAGGCACCCGAAGCCCAGCACGCACTGGCGGCGGGTGAAGATTTGTGGGTAGTATCGCAGAAGTATGCAGTTCAGCTAAAGCGTTTGCGGAAATACAATCGGTCGAAAGTGCTGGAAAACTTACAAGCGGGCGAAGTGATTTGGCTAGCCACCAACCGGCCGAGGAATTCCGATGCGAGTGCCTCGGATGAGGTATTGGAACTGGATGAGTCGAGCTGGATCACACTTGGCGAGACGTCCAGCACACCCCATTCTTGGGCTGCAATCGCTGAAAACGCTACTGTGCATGTGGTTCAAAAATCGGATACACTTTATAGTATCGCCCGCCAATATGGAGTAACGGTTCAGGAACTGATGGCCTGGAACAAAAAGCAAGACGGGTCACTTGCCCTGGGCGAGCAAATCAAAATTCAGGTCAGGTAACCAACGGTTTTCGTCTTTATTCGTATATTTCCTTACGTCCAACCGGCTTTTCTTACAAAGCCATGGATATGGAAAGGTCAAATCAAATACTTTTGTACTGAACAAAGAACGAGATGTTATCCATAGTGAAGGAGGCCCTAAGATCGATTGATTTAGTGATGTTGGTTGATGACAACGAGACCGACAACTTCATCAGTAAGCGGATCATCGAGATTACCAAGTTCGCCAAACGGGTAGAGGTAAAAGGTTCTGGTCAAAGTGCACTTGAGTATTTAAAGCAGCACGAGAACAGCCCGGAGAACTTACCCTACATCATCTTCCTCGATATCAATATGCCGATTGTAGACGGCTTTGTATTCCTATACGAGTTTGAAAAATTCAATGAATTGGTGCGCAGTAGATGTAAAGTAATCATCCTTTCCAGCTCCGATAACAAGCGCGATATCGATAAGATTGTGAACAACAACCACGTGATCAAGTTCATCACAAAACCCCTCACCGAGAGTTCGTTGGACGAGATCAAGCTGCACTCGTTCTAATCCAATAAGCTTTTAACTTTGTTTTTTTTACCTTGGGTTTTTATTACTTACAAACCCATGAGAAAACTGTCCACTATAACGATTGCAGGGTTTTTGCTGACTGCCTCGTTCAGTGCCACTGCACAAATTGTAAAGGTAGATTCGCTCACCAATTGGAGAAAAGCGTTTCGGGCTGGTTTGAATTTGAATCAGGCTTCTTTTTCTTCAAACTGGAAGGCGGGGGGAGTTAATTCCATCGGCTTCAATGCCTTTCTCAATTACAAAGCCAACTTTAAGAAAGATAAAAACTCATGGGACAATGAGATCGACTTCCTTTACGGGATGGTGAATAACCAAGGGCAGGGCTACCGCAAAACGTTGGATCGCATCTATTTGGATACCAAGTATGGTCGCGAGTTGAATGAAAAATGGGGTCTGGCTACCTCGTTGAATTTGCTTACCCAGTTTGCCGAAGGGTATCGTTATGACAAGAATGCGGCCGGTCTGGAAGTAGAAACCCTCATCTCCGATTTTTTTGCACCCGCTTTTATCACTTCTGCTTGGGGTGTGGAGTATAAGCCCAACAAATTTTTCAAGGCGCGTATTTCGCCTTTTTCGCCACGTATTACGATCGTGAGCGATAACAACGGACGGTTTTTGGCAGTAGACCCCCTCAAGCCTTATGGCGTGAACGTAAACGAGAGCGTTCGCACCGAGTGGCTCGCCTTTCAGCTATTGGCTGAGTTCGACAAAGACATTGCCAAAAACATGAATCTGAAGTGGCGGTATATGATGTTTGCCAACTACGAAACGCTGTCAGCCGAAACCATCGACCATCGACTGGACATCAACTTGGCGGCCAAAGTAAACCAGTTCATTAGCGTAAACCTTGGCGGGATTTTGCTGTACGACATCGATCAGGATACCGGGCTGCAAACCAGTCAGGCGTTCTCATTGGGTGTTTTGTACAGCTTCCAGAACTTTGCTCCGCCTAAGTAAACTCCATGGCTATCGTTCAGGTGCTGCCAGCAGACTTGCATGAAATGCCAATAGTGCAGGCCCTTGGCCGCGACGTGTACACAGAAACATTTCAGGCGTACAATACCGAAGAAAACATGCGGGCCTATTTAAACGAGGCCTATGATTTAAAGCAACTGGAGGCCGAATGGCACGAAGCCGACTCGGCCTACTTTCTGGCCCGGGTAGTCGGAGAACCGGCTGGGTTTTTACGGCTTCGAAAAAACGATGAGGTAGCGCACCAACTCGGGCCAAACACACTTGAATTGCAGCGACTCTACATCCACAGTAAGTTTCACGGAAAAGGCGTGGCTGCTTGTTTAATGGAAAAATATCTGGAAGTAGCTCGGGCTCGGCAGGTAGAGTGGCTCTGGCTGGGGGTTTGGGAAAAAAATTTTCGAGCGCAAGCCTTCTACCAAAAATGGGGTTTCCAGAAATTTGGAGAACATGTTTTTCAAATGGGTGATGACCCGCAAATCGATTGGCTGTTGTGCCGCAAACTTTAAACTGTATGTCCAAAGAAAAATTTACAGAAGCGATCAATAAATCATACGCACTCACTGGGCATTCGATTTTTCTGGGTGCCGGAGTATATCAAGGCGCGATTGTACCCGAGGTCCGTGTGAATTTATCCATGAAAATGATGAATCGCCACGGGCTCGTTACCGGAGCAACCGGTTCTGGAAAAACGAGAACGCTACAAGTATTGGCCGAACAGCTTTCGATGGCGGGTGTGCCTGTTTTTATGCCCGACATGAAAGGCGACTTGTCGGGCATGGCGAAGGCGGGCGTGGCCAACGAAAAGATTTCGGAACGGGCTTCAGTGCTCGGAATTTCTTATCAACCCGCTGGATTTCCTGTGGAGCTTTATTCCCTTAGTGGTAAGGTGGGTGCGCAAATGCGTGCCACGGTTAGCGAGTTTGGTCCCGTGCTGTTAAGTAAGGTGCTCGAGTTAAACGAGGTGCAGAGCGGAGTACTGATGATTCTTTTCAAGTACGCAGACGATAAGGACCTTCCGATTGTGGATCTGAAAGACCTGAAGAAGGTGTTGAACTACCTCACAGAGGGGGCGGGGGCTGCGGAGATCAAAGCCGACTACGGGAAGATTTCAGGGGCTACGGCCAGCACCATCCTTCGAAAAATAGTAGCGCTCGAGCAGCAAGGTATCGATCAGCTTTTTGGGGAGACCTCCTTTGATATCCAGGATTTGTTCCAAAAGGTGGATGGCCGCGGGGTGATCAGCGTTTTAAACGTGTCGGACGTGCAACATCAACCCGCGGTGTTCAGCACATTTATGCTGGCACTGCTGGCCGAGCTTTACCAAACCTTGCCGGAAGCAGGCGATCTGGATAGACCAAAGCTCGTTTTCTTCTTGGATGAGGCACACCTTCTTTTCAAGGATGCGCCCAAAGCCTTTATGGATCAGATTGAACAGGTGATCCGACTCATTCGTTCGAAGGGGGTGGGCGTTTTCTTTTGCACCCAGCTTGCTCAGGATGTCCCGGCCACGGTGCTTTCGCAGTTGGGTAATCGCGTGCAGCATGTCATCCGGGCCTTTACACCGAATGATGTAAAGGCGCTCAAGGAAACGGTAAAAACATTTCCCAAGTCGGAGTTCTATCAAGTGGAAGAGCAATTCACGCAACTGGGCACAGGTCAGGCATTCATTACGGTGTTAAATGAAAAAGGGATTCCTACCGAAACAGCAGTAACCCATCTGATTCCACCTGGTTCGTTCATGGGGCCCTTGTCGGCCGAAGAATACCAGCAACAACTTACCGGTTCGGATCAGTTCAGGAAGTATGCAAAGGCGGTAGATCCGGAAAGTGCGTTTGAGATTTTGTCGGAGAAGATGGCGGCAGCTCGATCGGAGCAGGAACAACAGGCAGAAGTTACCAAGCCGGTGGGCCGGCCACGGCAAGAAAAGAGCACGTTCGAACAGGTCATGGCCAGTCCGGTTACCAAACAAATCGGTCGGGAATTGGTGCGAGGTGTATTTGGAATGTTGTTTGGTTCAGCGCCTAGAAGAAGCACCTCTCGAAGGCGCTGAGCGCATTCAGTGCGCCCGCTTCATCAAGTACTTTTTCGGAGTCATGCCAAACTTCTTCTTGAAGGCGGCAATGAAGTGGCTGGGGTTGGAATACCCGATCCGAAAGGCGACTTCGCTTACCTGTAGGTTTCCGCCATCCAGCAACGTGCGGGAATGATCCAGTTTGTGATCGAGCAGATAGCCAAAAACGGTGTTGCCATAGATTTCTTTAAACCCCACTTTCAGTTGGTATTCGTTTAAACCGTGCAGCCGGGCGAGGTCGCGAAGTCCGGGCGGCTGCCCTGCATTTTTTAGGAGATACTCTTTCGACTGTTTGATTTTGCGAACCGTCTCCTCATCATTCAAAAACGGGCAGGATTCGGTGTCGGGCTTTTTCTCCGAAAAGTAGAGTCCCAGGATTTCATAAACTTTTCCTTGAAAAAATAAGGGGGCTGCATTTTCGCTCAGTCGCACATGAAAGAGCTGGTGCAGGGTTACCTGCAACGCGCTGGAAATCTCTTTTTCGTCATAGAATTTCCGGTTGATGTTTTCGGGCTTCAAAAACGGCAGGGGTTCGTGCATGAATAACTGGTGGAGGTGCTCAAGCGAAATCTCCAGCATCACCATTTTAGAGGCTGGGGCTGGTAGCAGTTGGCAGTGAAGGTCGCCTTCCGGATTGAAGAACAAGAAAGCTCTTTGCTTGCCCAGAGTGCGGCTATAATGCGGACCGAACTGGAACTGAATCTCGCCTTCCACGCAGAAATAGAAGTGAATAATGCTCTTCTTCAGCGTTTCCGGTACAGCCACCGGTGTCTCTGTGATATTCATTAAACGCAGCCTGAGATCGCCCTGTCCAAACACCTGCTCGTCTATACTTTTGGCGCTATTTTTTGTCTCCATAAATATTTCTTGAACCATTTGTGAAACTGAAAATGACAAAAGTCATGCATAGAATAACCTGTTTTAGGCTTTAATGTTCAAAAATACCCGTTGCTAGTAGAAATTATACCAAACGGCATTAATTATCCAGAATTGGGTATTTTGATTTTTGAGCTTGCGTCATCTTTGCGGCCATGTATTTCGCGACCCGCCCCATTTTTCTTTTGCTGGCTGCATTTTTTGCCGCCGGGTTCGTGGCGGCCCAACCTTCGGATAGCCTTGCTACCCGGCAACTGGACGAACTGGTGGTAACGGCCACTCGTAACGAGCGAACCATGGGGGCGTTACCGATGCCGGTATTATTGGTGGGGAAACCGCAAATCCAATCCATGGGGTCGGTACGACTTAACGATGTGCTCACCGAGCAACCCGGGTTGGTGGTAGTGCCTCAGGTGAATGGCCTGGGCAATGGCATTCAACTGCAGGGGCTTAATCCCGACTACACACTGATCCTCATGGATGGCGAGCCTATTATCGGGCGGTTTACCGGATCGCTTGAGTTGAGTCGAATTGCAGTAGGCAACATTCGGCAGATAGAAATCGTGAAAGGCCCCTCGTCCAGTCTCTACGGCTCCGATGCGCTGGCAGGTGTAATAAACATTATCACCGATCGGCCGGAAGGCACAAAGGGAAGTGTTAGTGCCCGCTATGCCAGTTTCCAAACAATGGACTTCAATGCTGATTTCGGATTCAAAAAAGACCGGCTTGGGATTTATACATTTTTTAATCGCTATCGTACGGATGGCTATGATCTGTCCCCCCAAAGCTTTGGTAAAACAGTTGCTCCGTTTTCTAACTACACATTCAGTACGAAGATCACCTATCAGTTTACACCAGCGGCTGATCTATCCGTCTCAGTTCGCAGATTTGACGAACGTCAGACGTTTGGCTTTGAAGTTGACAACGCGGGGGCCCGCATCCGTACGTTTGGCGAGGGAACTTCCGGGGATTGGAATGTGAATACGGTTTTTACGCAGCGGTTTTCCCAGCGATTTAAGACCATTGGTCGGCTGTATGCTACTCGCTACCAAACATCTACCTGGCTAAATCGCGAAAGCGATGGAGTGCCTTATTATACCGATTATTTTGAGCAAACTTTTTTGCGCCCCGAGGCCAACGCCGAGTGGTTTCTGAACGACCGGAACATCCTTACATTAGGTGCGGGCGCGATTCGCGAGTCCGTGCAAACATCGCGCTATGGCGATGACGCGCAACGATTTCAGTTTACGTACTACGGTTTCTTTCAGCACGAGTGGATGCCGTCCGATAAACTCTCAGTCATCTCGGGTGGCCGATTGGATTACAATTCGATTTATGGATCGCAGTTTAGTCCAAAGCTGTCCGCCCGTTACGAACTTACTCCGTTGATTGCGCTCAAGGTATCCAGTGGAGTAGGCTTTAAAGCACCCGATTTCAGACAGGTGTATTTTAATTTTCTGAATGCAGCCGGTGGTTACAGTGTGTTAGGCACTGAAGTGGCGGCTGGTCGCCTGAACGAATTGAATGCAGCGGGCCAGATTCAGGCGTATTTCTTTGATCTGGCCACGTTGGGTAAACTTCAGGCGGAACGCTCTTGGTCCGTAAATGCCGGTGCTACTGTGCAAGTAAATCCGCGCTTGCAAGGCGAAGTCAACTTATTTCACAATAGCATCGATAATTTGATTGAGACACAGGCCGTGGCACTTACTACCAACAATCAAACCATTTACAGTTATCGCAACATTGCCCGTGCGTTTACCCAGGGCCTTGAGCTGAACGCCAACTATACGTTATTCAAAAATTGGGGCTTGGCCGGTGGCTACCAATTGCTTTTCGCAAAAGACAAAGATATTCTGGCAGACGTTCGAAAAGGAAATGTGTTTTACCGCGATCCCAATACACTGGTTACGCAACGATTGCAGCAGAACGAGTATGTCGGCTTATATAATCGCTCCCGCCACATGGGTAACATCAAACTGTTTTATCAAGACTCAAAAACCGGTTGGGAAGCAAGCGTTCGGTTTATCTACAGAGGCCGATACGGCGTGGGCGCACTCCAAGGAAACATTCAGGGCGAGAATATTCCTCCGTCCGACATCAACAGCAATGGCTTACTGGATCGATTTGATTCGTTTGTGAATGGGTATGGACTGTTGAACGTAGCGATGGGAAAGACCATTCAGGAAAAACTTCGGCTCCAGATCGGGGTTGACAACATGTTGAACCATACCGACCCGGTATTTATCCCGAACATCCCCGGGCGTATTGTCTATCTCAGCGCACGATTCAGTTTTGAAAAAAAACCTCAAACAATCAATAAGTAATCAATTTCAATAACTCAATAATCAATATGAAGTATCTGTTTTCCATTTCTTTGTTGTTCGTTGCTGCTACTGCCTTTTTCTCTTGCGATGAAGAGACACCGCTGCAGCCCGTGGTTTCACAAACTGTTCGCGACTTGAATGCGGACTATGCACCGTTGGTGTTTAATCCAGCTGGCCCGCCGACACGACCTGGCGAAACGGGCAAGTACACGTTGTTTAATCTAAAGTCCGGTGAGATTGTGTCCAACACCGAGTTAAACACCACCAAATGGGATATCGGCTTTCGTGCAACGTCTATTATTTTTAACAGTGGCTCCAGTGGCCCCGGCACCGTGGTTGCCCAGATACAGAATGGCATCTTTGATGAACTCAACGAAGCACCCGAAACCGGTTATAGCAGCGACAACGCAACTGCCACGCCCCCGCAGTTTGTGATTTCGACCAGCCCTCAGATTCCAGGTTCTTCACCCCTTACCAATCAATGGTGGCGCAATGGTGGATCGACCACCTCCACCATCGTAACGCCCATTGCCGGACGAATTATTTTCGTGCGTACAGGCGACAATCGCTTTGCAAAAATTGAAATCCTTAGTTACTACAAGGGTGCACCGGCCACGCCCAACAACGTAACCGATCCTGACCGCCACTACACCTTCCGGTATGTGTACCAACCTAATGAAGGCCGTACCTTCCGGTAAAAGCTATGATGGATTTTTATAAAGTGCGGATGCTACGGATAACCGGCATTACAGAGGGGATTTCCTTTTTTGTATTGTTGCTGGTAGCGATGCCGCTGAAGTATTTTTTTGCGATGCCGCAAATGGTGACGGTGGTAGGTTGGATACATGGCGCTTTATTTATTGCTTATTTGGTGGCGGTAGTGGTGGCCGCGGGTGCGCTCCGCTATTCGCTGTTTCGGGTGGGTGTGGCCTTTGCCGCAGCATTGGTGCCGGTGGGTACGTTTTGGCTAGACCGCGAGTGGCGGAAGCGTGAACGAGAACTTCAATAAACAAAAACAGCCGCTCGAAAAAGCGGCTGTTTTTTTCTGCCCAAGTGCGGCTAATGGTTGCCCATGAAGTTCCAACCGTACCAGTTGATTTCTATCACAACACCGTCTTGCAGGCGGCGATTAGGAAACGCCAATAGAGCGCCCGCGAAAATCTGTAGTCGACCATTAATGTTATAACCACCCCCAATAACAGTTTGAGATTTCTTGTGGGTTCCAGAAATAAAATCACCCATCAACAACCAACGATCGTTGATTTTGTATTCGTAACCAATCATGTACCCCGGCCTGAATTGCGGTGGCCCGCCTACCAAAACATCGTTGGCCAGATAGGGCCCACCTATCAGATAGCCACGTTTGCCCTTCCAACGTACTAATGCGAAATTTTTCGTAGCGAATCGTTTGCCGTCCAACGTGCTACTCACATTGGCTCCTGTTTGTGTCCCCACATTCAGTTGCCAATGCGCGCCCAGTTGCCATTGCTTCTGCGCCGTAAACATCAAAATTGGGTATAGAGGTTTTCGAGCACTCTCATCATTATACGAGAGGAGTCGCCCGTTCCCCACCCGTAAAGGAAGATCCACGAAGTTAACACCGACATCCCAACCCCTGCCAATTCCATAAACCAAAAGCGATTTTGATTCGAGCTGGTTGACCGCATAAAAATTTAACTGATGCTGATAGAAGAATTTTTATGCGGTCAAC
>JBIIVI010000356.1:0-3232 GCA_044339555.1 Cyclobacteriaceae bacterium
CGCACTTGGCACTTGCTCAATTCGTGCAGCAATTGGCCACGGCTTTACCTACCCTATCATCGAAACTTCTATTTGTTGTAATTTTTTTCAATGAGCTTTCAATTTCTATCCTCTTTGTCATTTCTTGAAGCTGAATAGTAACAACTATTTTTCGAGGTTTCTTGTTATTACGTCATGTTTCCCGACATCCAACCCGTTACCATTTCCAAACGCGCGGCCGAAGAGGTACAGAAGATCATGCAGACGAAGAACATTCCGGCCGGATACTGCTTGCGCGTGGGCGTGCGCGGGGGCGGGTGTGGGGGCGCGCAGTTGATTATTGGCTTCGATAAACCACGGGAGACTGACCTGCATTATGCATTAGAAGGAATTGATCTGGTCATCGACAAAAAGCACACGCTTTATGTAGTAGGAAAGCAGGTAGATTTTTACGAGGGCACCGATGCCCGGGGCTTTCTTTTTGCCGA
The DNA here is from genome assembly GCA_044339555.1 of Cyclobacteriaceae bacterium. GTDB lineage: Bacteria > Bacteroidota > Bacteroidia > Cytophagales > Cyclobacteriaceae > ELB16-189. The sequence goes on from JBIIVI010000356.1 coordinate 468, forward strand.
GCAGCCCGCTTAGTCGCGCGACTCTTTTACCAAAACACTTGCTTTGCGGCACACGCCCCCAATGGGCGGATTAAACTTGGAGATTTTTATTTCTACATGGCGGGCTGAAGGGAACGACTCGAGAATTTTTTGTGAGATCGCGTGCCCCACGGTTTCCAGCAACTTGGATGGCTTTTCCATTTCAGCCTGTACAATTGCATACAAGTCCTCATAGTTGATTGTTCCGGTAAGGTCATCCGCGAAAGCGCGTGCCTCAAAAGCTGTTTCCACCACTACGTCTACCTGAAACTTATTCCCGGAACTACGCTCGTGCGGATAAACGCCATGATAGGCATGGAATTCCAGTCCCTCCAAAGAAACCGTTCCGATCATTCAATTTCATCAAAGAAGGAACGCTGCACCATCGGCTCGGCTACCGCCAACTTGGTTTCGGTTACTACGGATTGCTTCACCACCACCACAGGCTTTTCAACGGGCTCTTGACGTTGATTGGGATAGAGCACTTTCTTGACTTCCTTTTTTACCTCGCTTAACAGCTCTTCCGGCTTGAAACCGTTTTGTTGCGTCTTCGCGCGGGCCATTCGGTCAAGCGTATCGGTGGCAATGCGCTGCACATCAGCCAACAGGTTGTCGCGCTGCTGTTCAATGGCTTTATAGTGTTGAACTAACTCCTTCAATCGGTCTTCCATTTCGCCTAACATCTGCCGCGAAAGCATTTCGGCTTCCTCCAGGGTGTCTTTTGCCCGCAACCGCACTTCGTTCATGAGCGACTCAGCTTTTAACTGCGTCTCCCGCAAATGCAAGTCGGCCGCTTTGTGGGCTTGCTCCACCACATTGGCGCCTGTGTCTTCGGCCGTTTTTAGTGTTTTGTAGAGTGAGTTTTCTACTTCGCGCAATTTGCTCACCTCACGCTCGGCCGACTCCAACTTGATCCGATATTCCTTCAATTCATCTACTGTGCGCTCCCACTCCTGCGACAACGACAGTAAAAATGCGTTGACCTCATCTTTATCGTACCCACGCAGGGTTCGCTCGAATGTTTTCTGGCGGATTTCCAGCGGTGTAACTTTCATGGTTGGTTAATTTGTGGTTGTATCAAGATTAAAAAATAGATTCCAGATGGAAAGGCTGCGATCATCGCTTGCGCTAATGAGTTGCTGCGAATGCCGGGGCCAAAGCAGTTTATTCACGGACGTTCCATGTCCGGCATGGCGGCTTTTGTCAATCACTTTCAGCAGACGAGCTTCGCGGGCGCTCCATACTTTGATGGATTTATCCATGCTACAAGTTACGAAATATTGGCCATCAGGACTAAAAGCGATATGGTTAATAGCAAACAAGTGAGCAACCACTTCCTCGCCCAGTTGGTAATTTGATCGCGGGTCCCACGCCTTCAGGCGAGCGTCCCGACCACCACTCAGCAAATACGAATAATCGGGCGCGAAAGACACCGCAAAAACGGAGTTAGCATGTGCTTTCCATTCTGTCACTAGTGAATAGCTCTCCGCATCGATTACCCGAATGAAATGATCGCTGTAACCCACTACTACTTGATGCTGTGCCGGATGATAAGCGATCGTGCGGGCACTTTGGTTGCTAAACGTCAACCGTTTTAGAACAACCCAACGGTTGATGTCCACCACCACTATCTGGCCATCGCCTGTGGCAATCCAGACGGTATCGCCAATCACCTGCATATCAAAAACGGCTGCCTCCGTGAGTTTCAACGAACGCACTTCCTTTTTATTCTGCCAATCGATTTGGTGGATCCCTTCAAAATTATGACCCACCAGCAAATGGTCGGACACGGGCAGCATCGTTAGCGCGTAAATCGACTTGGGTAGCTGCGCCACCAATTGCCCCTGATCGGACTCTTCCGGACTCCAAACGGCTACCATTCCATTGCCATCGGCCGAAAAGAGATGATTCCCCGAAGTGCTACCCGCGAGCGCGTAGATGCAGTCGCGGTGACCGGTTAAGGTTTGTTGCTTTTCTACCCGAATGGTGTTGACCGGCATTTTTTTATCCTGCAGAATATTTGCCAAAATTGTAGGATTAACTGCTCGTAACCAATGCCCTTGCTCAAATTTAACCCAACTGATACCGAGAGCGCATGGGCGGTGTGGCACATTACGGAGTCTGAGAACGAATTGGCGTACGCTTCATTTGAGAGCTGCCCGGACGAATTGGTTAGCCCCACCAAACGACTGGAGTTTCTGGCCGTACGTGCACTCCTCCGCGAAACCTGCCAGCAGCTGAAGATCGATTATCAGGGCGTTTTGAAAGACTCGTTCGGCAAACCTCACTTAAAAGAAAATCCACATCAGATTTCGCTCACCCATTCGTTTCCATATGTCGCGATACAAATTCATGCATACCAACCGGTAGGCATTGATCTGGAACAACCCAAAGAAAAGCTAACCCGTGTGGCGGGTCGGGTACTTAGTGCGGCAGAGCAGGAACATGCCGGCAACCACATTCCTACCTTGTGTGTATACTGGTGCGCCAAAGAAGCACTCTACAAAATCCATGGAATGCGTGGCCTCGCGTTCCAATCGCACTTACTGATCGATCCATTTCAACTCGCTTCGCAGGGAACGCTGCATGGCCAGATTCTCGCCAACCCGGTCATTCAAGCTTCTTTACACTATCTGGTGGAACCGGATTATGTCTTGGTAACCACAGAAAAAATTCAAAGGCTATGAAATATCCATGCATTGCGTTCATCAATACGGATGTTAATCGGGCTTGGATATTACATGTGG
>JBIIVI010000357.1:0-3213 GCA_044339555.1 Cyclobacteriaceae bacterium
TGAGCCCCCGCCATGGGCGGGGCGAGCCACGAAAGCGCGGCCCCCGATACCGTCGGGGGCGGCCGCCAGAAAATCATAGCCATTTATCCACCCGCTTCCTGGACGAAACACAATCTTCCTGTCTGGGGGCCGGTGCCTCCGAACACACCTGAACAACCGTGGCCCGACCGGGTTGAAAATCGCTTCAATTACCTTATTTTTGGCCTCCTTATAAGCATCAAAGCAAAGACAATGGCTGAAATAGTACGCATGCCGAAAATGAGCGATACCATGACCGAGGGCGTGGTGGCCAAATGGCATAAAAAAGTGGGCGACTCGGTGAAGTCGGGCGAGTTGATGGCTGAAATTGAAACCGACAAGGCCACGATGGATTACGAATCGTTTAGTACGGGCACCGTTTTGTACTTGGGCGTGGAAGAAGGCAAAGCCGTTGCCGTGAACGGGGTGTTAGCGATTGTTGGAAATAAGGGCGAGGATTTTTCTGCACTGCTGGCAAGCGCAGGCGCTGCTGCAGCTCCCGCAGCAGCTCAGGCCCAAAGTGGCGGCACAGCGGTGGCGGTAGCCGCTCCGGCAGTAACTGCGGTAGATACCAGCCACATTAAAGCAGAAATTGTGTTGATGCCCAAGATGAGCGACACGATGACGGAAGGTGTGATTGCGGCGTGGCACAAAAAGGTTGGCGATGCTGTAAAGAGTGGCGAACTGCTGGCTGAGATCGAAACCGATAAGGCCACGATGGAGTACGAAAGTTACAATACCGGCACGTTGCTGTACATAGGCGCCAACGCCAAAGAAGCCATCCAGGTAAACGATGTGCTGGCGATTATTGGCGAAAAAGATGCGGATTGGAAAACGCTGTTACAAGCCACCCAGGCGAAGGGCAGCGCTCCGGCTACAGCACCTACAGTTGCACCGACACCAGTGGCTGCAGCTCCTGCTGCAACCGCCTCGAACGGGTCGGCCACGAATGGTCGCCTGAAGGCATCGCCGCTGGCAAAAATGCTGGCGAAAGAAAAGGGGTACGACATTACTAAGATTGCCGGCACGGGCGAACAGGGCCGGATAACAAAACGCGATATTGAGAACTTTAAGCCCGGGGCTGCACCAGCCAAAGCGGGCGCAGCACCTGCGGTGGCTTTGCCTGCCGTGGTGGGGCAGGAGAGCTTCGAGGAAGTGGCCGTATCGCAAATGCGCAAAACCATTGCCAAGCGCCTCGCGGAAAGCAAATTTACTGCGCCGCATTTCTACCTCACGATGGAAATCAACATGGACAAAGCCATCGAGGCGCGTAAGTCCATGAACGAAATCAGCCCCGTTAAAATCAGCTTCAACGACATGGTGATTAAAGCCGTGGCGGCCGCATTGCGCCAGCATCCGGATGTGAACGTGAGCTGGCTGGGCGACAAGATTCGGAAGAACCATCACGTGCACATTGGGGTGGCGGTAGCTGTAAAAGATGGCCTATTGGTGCCGGTTGTTCGCTTTGCGGATAACAAGTCGCTGTCGCACATCGCTACCGAAGTGAAAGACCTGGCGCAGAAAGCACACGACAAGAAATTGCAGCCGAGCGATTGGGAAGGCAGCACGTTTACCATCTCCAATCTGGGCATGTTCGGCATCGAAGAATTTACGGCCATCATCAACCCGCCCGATGCGTGCATCCTTGCGGTGGGTGGCATTAAAGAAACCGCCATCGTGAAGAACGGGCAATTGGTGCCGGGCAGCGTGATGAAGGTAACCATGAGTTGCGATCACCGTGCGGTAGACGGAGCGGTGGGCTCGGCCTTCCTGAAAACGCTGAAAGGCCTGCTTGAAGATCCGGTTCGAATTCTGATTTAAGTGAAGATTCACGCCACCACCATTCTGGCCGTACGCCACAACGGGCAAGTTGCCATTGGCGGCGATGGCCAGGCTACGATGGGCAACACCATCGCGAAAAGCAATGTGCGCAAAATCCGCAAGTTGTTAGAAGGCAAAGTGCTCACCGGGTTTGCGGGCTCCACGGCCGATGCCTTTACGCTCCTCGACCGGTTTGAAGAAAAATTGAACGCGTACCAGGGCAACATGAAGCGCGCGGCCATTGAGTTAGCGAAAGATTGGCGCACAGATCGCTATTTGCGAAGGTTAGAAGCCATGCTGATTGCCTGCAATGCGGAGGAGATTCTGGTGATCAGCGGCACAGGCGATGTGCTGGAGCCGGATCATCAAGTGGCGGCCATAGGGTCAGGCTCCATGTATGCCCAATCGGCTGCGCTGGCGCTAAAGAAACACGCGCCCGGGTTAACTGCCGAAACCATGGTACGCGACAGCCTGAACATTGCAGCCGATATTTGTATTTATACCAACCACAACCTGGTGATCGAAACCATCGGGTAGTGCCGTTTTTTTTTGTAGTTTCACTCGCAGTCTTTTGTATGCACGAGTTACTCACCCAAGCTCAGCCGTCCAGCAGCTCGTCCGTCTCGGATCTGGCGGACCTCGTCCTGAGATCGGGGTGGTTTGCTTCGCCTTTTTTTTATGCGGGCTTAATGTTGTCGCTCGTGGCGATTACGATTATGTTCTTCTACAATCGCACGGCCGCCATCCGCAGGCGCCAGGAATACCTGGAGCTGATCAACTTACAACAGCAACAATTAATTGATGCGCAGTTGGAAGCGCAGGAGGTAGAGCGCAAACGTATTGCCAAAGATTTACACGATGGGGTTGGTACCGCACTTACCAGCGTGAAGCTGATGATTTCCGACTGTGTGGAGGAGGGACAAATCGAAAAAACCGACCAGGCCCGCCAGATCAATGACCACCTGACGGACATTATCACAGAGATCAAGCAAATCATCTACGACTTACACCCACCGGCTCTCGAGCGGTATGGTCTAAAGGCGGGTGTAAAGAATTTGGTGGAGCGCGCCAACCAAATGAATCTGGTACGCATCGACTATCATTTTTATGGCGATCGCGAAACCACCAGCAAAGTATCCGTGGCGGTGTATCGCATCATCCAGGAATTGCTCAATAATACCATCAAACACGCCAAAGCGTCGAGTGTGCGACTCCAGATCAACCAGTTTGATCAGGAGATGAATTTAATGTACGAAGACGATGGCATCGGCATTACGGTAGGCGATAAGCAGGGATTGGGATTGGGGAGTATTGAAAGCCGGGTGCGCTCGTTAAACGGCCGGATGCGTTTCGAAACGAACGACCAGGGCACGT
>JBIIVI010000358.1:0-3210 GCA_044339555.1 Cyclobacteriaceae bacterium
TTGGGGTATGGTGCTGAGTGAACTGATTCACGGGCTGGCCGAGGTAGTCATGGTTGGTGAAACGGTTCCTCAACTTCGGGCTGAGTGGGATCAGCAATTTCATCCTTTTGCGCTGCTGCTAGGAACACAAACAGCCAGCAACTTGCCTTTGCTGCAAGACCGCACCCGCGTGGCAAACAGGGACACCATTTTTGTGTGTTATCAGCAAACCTGCCAGCTTCCCGTGCACACAGTTACTGAGGCCCGCGCACAGCTGCGAGCAGGGGCCTGAATACTGCCTGGACGCTGTTACTATTGTCCAGACTCCCTGACAATTTGTGCGGTAGTGGATCGATTTTGGAATGGAGCGATAAAATCGTTTTTGATACCGGTTTGGTTTTGGTTACCTGATCCGTTCCCCTCGGAGGGCACGGATGCGCGCTGTATTGAATCGCATTTCACATACCGATCGTAATCGCGCGTTACCCCTTTTCCCCCCGCGAAACGCGGGGGGAAAAGGGGCGGGGGCGCCTGCAAACTACTTCTGGACACACCTTTTACCAGCGCACACCTCGCACCCACTCAATCGGTGCGCCAATCACAGCTTCAATCCTTCCATAAAAATCCGGAAGTTGACTCACCCGGCCCTCGATGGAGCACCGAAAATTAACGCCTAATGTCATCCCGATTTGATTATCGGTATTTGGAGTTTTACCTGATTGCCAGTTTTTAAAGAGCGTCAGAACTCCGGAGGGGCACGAATACTCCCCGAACTCCGTTAACTTTGTTTTACATTCGTTTGGATTGAGTACCCCTACCCTTTTTTGCGAGCTTATGCTGCCGGTGCCCATCGATCGGCTGTTTACATACCGCGTGCCTGCGACCATGAACGACCATATTCGCAGAGGCCAACGTGCGATCGTTCCATTCGGGGCAAAAAAAGTTCTCACCGGCATAGTTGTTAACATTCACGAGCAACCACCGCGCGACTACGAAGCGAAGTATTTGTTGGATTTACTGGATGAACACGAGATCCTATACAGTCCACAGTTCGATTTGTATGTGTGGATGGCCGCTTACTACATGTGCTCGCCTGGCGAAGTGTTACAAGCCGCGCTTCCCAGCGGCCTGAAACTTTCGAGCGAGTCGATGATCCAACTCCACCCCGCCTTCGACATTGATCAGCCGGCCTTTGATTTTTCGGAAAAGGAATGGCTTCTATTGGAGCGGCTGCAAAAGGAAAGCATCAGCTACACCGAAGCCACCAAACTCTTGGACGGTAAGAGCATTTATCATTTGCTGAAATCGCTTGCCTCCAAAGAAGCGATTATTCTTTTTGAAGAAATCAAAGAAAAATACAAACCCAAAACGGAGCGGCACGTTCGGCTTACCGCACCTTTCCTGCAGCGCACCCGGCTCGAACTCTTATTTCAGGATCTCAGCAAAAAGCCCAAACAGGAAGAAGTGTTGTTGAAATACCTCCAGGTGGTTCCCGTGCTGCAAAGTCCACAAGACAATCAATCGGGTATCCGGAAGGCGGCATTGTTAAAAGAAGAGATTTCGGAGTCCTCGCTTCAAACGCTCGTGAAAAACGGAGTGTTGGAGGAGTTTGATGTGATTGTACCGCGTTTCCAGTTGCCCGAAACAACGGCTGCTCCTCTCTTGCTGAGCGAACGCCAGGAGCTGGCCCGCAATGAAATCGTAAAAGCTTTCGAAAAAACGAACACCGTGTTGTTACACGGGGTTACCGGCAGCGGGAAGACGGAGATCTACATCGATTTAATGAAGCGTGCCCTCGAATCCGACACGCAGGTGCTGTATCTGCTCCCGGAAATCGCGCTCACAACTCAACTGGTAAGTCGCTTGCAAAAAGTATTTAGTCGCGATATGGGCGTGTACCACTCGCGCTATGCTGCCAATGAGCGCGTGGAAATCTGGAACGGGGTCCTGCAAGGAAAACTAAAGCTGGTGATCGGAGCCCGGTCAGCCATTTTCCTACCTTTTGATAATCTGGGACTCATCATTGTAGATGAAGAGCACGATCCATCCTACAAACAACAAGATCCTGCTCCGCGATACCATGCCCGCGATGTAGCACTTTGGATGGCCCAACGCCATCATGCTAAGGTGATTTTGGGAAGCGCTACTCCATCCCTGGAATCGCTGTACCAAGTGCAGCACCAAAAGTTTGGGTACGTGGCGCTAACGGAACGATTTGGCGAGTCGCAACTGCCACAAATCAATCTGGTTAATCTCAAGACCGAACGGGAGCGCAAGCGCATGAAGGGCGAATTCTCGGGAACGTTACTGCAAGCGATTGAAGAAACGCTGGCAACCAAGCAACAGGTAATCATCTTTCAGAATCGCAGGGGCTATTCCCCGCTCGTACAATGCCAGGAATGTAGCTGGGTACCCAAGTGTATCAACTGCGCGGTAAGTCTCACGTATCACCAATATCGACATGCGTTGGTTTGCCACTACTGCGGCTATCGGGAAGAACTGCCCCAACAGTGTCCCACGTGCGCATCCAAGCACATCCAAACGCTGGGCTACGGCACAGAAAAACTGGAGGAAGAACTGAAACTGCATTTCCCGGAAGCAGCGGTGCAACGCATGGATGCCGACACAACCCGGGCTAAAAGCAGTTACGAAAACATGATTGACGAGTTTGCCGGAGGCAAAACTCAAATTCTGGTCGGCACACAGATGGTCACAAAAGGGCTGGACTTCGACCACGTAGGACTCGTAGGTATTTTCGATGCCGACCGGATGCTGCACTTCCCCGATTTTCGCTCGCACGAGCGTGCTTTTCAGTTGATGTTACAGGTGAGCGGGCGCGCAGGCCGAAGACAAACGCGCGGCCACGTGCTAATTCAAACCGCTCAGCCCCAACATCCGCTGTTTGCGTGGGTGCAGCAACACGATATCCAAATCTTTGTCGATCGGGAGTTGCGCGATCGCGAGCAGCACTTGTATCCGCCCTTCGCACGACTGGTAGAGGTAACCTTCAAGCATACCGACAAAGCAGTGGCGCTGGCATTTGCCAATCAATTTACCGACCAACTGAAAACACGTATCAACTATGTGCGCTGGGTTGGACCCGGTCAGCCCATGATTGGCAAAATTCGGAATGAATTCTTGTATTCGCTGCTAATCAAAGTACCACGCAACCAAGGGCGCTTGAACGAATTGAAAGCCGAATTGCTGGCAGGCGCTCATCACTTGCAAGCC
>JBIIVI010000057.1:0-14133 GCA_044339555.1 Cyclobacteriaceae bacterium
TAAATTCATCGGGGCTTTAAATCAGTTTGTTTTCTGGATCGAAAGCTGGCCCTATAGCCTGTCGGAGAACTGGTACATCACCACCTTTCAGTGTTGGACCTTGATAGCGTTGGTAACTTGTGTGATCCTGCTATTTCAATATCGATCAATGCGCTGGCTGTACGTATCCGTTCTTCTGGCATTGGTGTTTTCACTGGGTAACTGGCAGCGATTCCATCAGGAGATAGAAAGCGATCGACTTACGGTCTACCACGTACGACACGAAACGGCCTTTGATGTAATTACAGCAGGCACTGCTTTCCAGAAGGTGACGGACGCACTTGCTGCGAATCCACAAAGCCTGCGGTTTCATCTCAAGCCCAATCAACTGCGCACAGCCGTTGTGCATACCCGTTCGTGGGATGAGTTACCTACTACTGCCAGCCGCCACGGAGTAACCTGGCTGGTTTGGAAGGAAAATGTCATCGCTCACCTTCAACAAAAACAATTTAGGTTGCCTCAGATCACTCACATCGATTGGCTTATTGTAAGTCGCCAGACGCTGTACGATCTGCAAATACTTCCAGAAAACCTCGTTGTGCGCTGCCTGATTTTCGATAGCAGCTGTTCGCCAAGTTTAGTAGCGAAGCTTACCGAACAAGCCCACGCGCGCGGTTGGCGCACCCACGATGTTTCTCAACAAGCTTTTCAAGTTCAATTATGATTACCTACCAAGTATACGAGCGGGTGGCCCGCATCACACTTAACCGACCCGACAAACGGAATGCGCTAAATCCGGAGTTGATTACGGCTTTAAAAAATGCGTTCAAGCAAGCAGCGGAGGACGAACATGTGAAGGTTATCGTACTGGCCGCGAGTGGAGACGCATTCTGTGCCGGAGCCGATCTCGCACATGTTCAGCAACTCCAAAAAAATACGTTCTTAGAAAACAGAGCCGACAGCCAGCATTTACGGGAACTCTATCAGCAGATGGCTGAACTAGATAAAATAGTGGTGGCTCAAGTGCAGGGAGTTGCACTGGCCGGGGGTTGCGGACTAGCCACCGCATGCGACTTTATCATCGCGTCCGAGAAGGCCACCTTTGGCTACACGGAAGTGAAAATTGGATTCATTCCAGCCATTGTGATGATTTTCCTGATCCGAAAAATCGGAGACCAACGCGCCCGCGCATTGTTGCTGGGCGGTCAACCGGTGTCTGCCCATGAGGCACTGCTGCAGGGTTTGGTTTTTCGTGTTACCACACCAGAGGCGCTGGAACAGGAAGCAAACGAATGGGTTCAACACCTTGTTCAAACCAACTCCCAGGAAGCAATGGCACGTACCAAAACCATGCTGCGTACGCTACCTGAATTGCCGCTTGCCCAAGCCCTTGACTATGCGGTTGAGCAAAATGCCATCGCACGAGGCACGGAAGATTGCAAGCGTGGTATTGCTGCCTTTTTGGAGAAGCGAAAAATTACATGGTAGGATGTGGGGTATCCCAAATCATTCCCTAATTTTCAACTCCATTAAAGTTAACCCTTATGATTTCCTGGCAAGGTGTTTTTCCAGCCCTCACAACCAAGTTTACTACCCACGACCAAATTGATTTTCCGTTGTTTGAAAAAAACCTGCACGCGCAGTTGGCCGCTGGTGTGGATGGCATTATCCTCGGTGGCACGTTGGGCGAAGCGAGCGTGCTGAGCAACGCCGAGAAATTTGATCTCGTCAAGTTTACTGTCGATAAAGTAGCTGGGAAAGTACCGGTGGTGATGAATATTGCGGAGGGTAGCACGCGCGAAGCCGTTGCGCTGGCGCAACAGGCGGCCCAGTGTGGAGCAAATGGATTGATGATGCTGCCGCCCATGCGCTACAAGTCCGATCACCGCGAAACGGTGGCGTACTACAAAGCCGTGGCGCAGTCGTCTGCATTACCCATTATGGTTTATAACAATCCGGTGGATTACAAAGTGGAAGTTACGCTGGAGATGTTTGCCGAGCTAGCCGAGTGTCCCACGATTCAGGCGGTGAAAGAATCCACGCGTGATGTGAGCAATGTAACTCGCATGATTAACCGGTTTGGTGATCGCTTTAAACTCCTGTGTGGAGTGGATACATTGGCGATGGAAGAGTTGATGTTGGGTGCTCATGGCTGGGTAGCCGGCCTGGTATGCGCATTTCCCCGGGAAACCGTGGTCGTGTACCAGTTCACCAAAGCAGGAAAAATCCCCGAAGCCCTCGCCATCTATCGTTGGTTCTTGCCATTGTTGGAACTGGATATCCATCCGAAGTTGGTGCAATACATTAAGCTGGCGGAGCAAGAAGCCGGCCTTGGTTCAGAACACGTGCGCGCGCCACGGCTTCCACTGGCAGGCGAAGAACGCGAGCGAATCCTTCACATCATCCGCGAGGGTATTCGTACGCGGCCGACTTTGTAATGGCACGATTCCAGTTGTCGGACATTGAGGCGGCCGCCCGCACCATTGATCCGGTTTTTTTGAATTCGCCTCAGTTTCTTTGCGAGCCGCTTTCGGATGCGTGCCACGCCAAGGTATTTGTTAAGTTGGAGACGGCCAATCCCATTCGGTCGTTCAAAGGGCGCGGGGCGGATTTGCTGGTGCAGCAAGCTAATGGGCCGTTGGTCTGTGCCAGTGCCGGCAACTTCGGACAAGCGATGGCCTATGCAGCCAGGAAATACCAGCTCCCGGTTACTGTTTTTGCGAGTGTACATGCCAACCCGTTGAAGGTGGCTCGTATGAGAGCGCTGGGCGCTACTATCATCTCGGAAGGCCAAGACTTTGATGCCGCCAAAACTACCTCTCGTAGTTTTGCCAAGGAGCGAAAACTCCGTTTTGTGGAGGATAGTCTCGATGTAGAAACCGCGATTGGAGCGGGCACCATTGCATTGGAGTTGCTTGCCAGCAAAGAAACTTTCGATGCCATGCTTGTGCCGATTGGAAATGGCGCGCTGGTGAATGGAATGGGTATCGCCTGTAAAGGGAGCGGGAGCCAAACCGAAATCATCGGAGTCCAGGCGAAAGGTGCACCTGCTATGGTGGAGTCGTGGCAACAACAAAAAACGATCTCCTACCCTTCGATCGACACCATCGCAGATGGCATCGCCGTTCGGGAGCCGGTGCTGGAAGCATTGCTCGACATGCGCGATGCACTGGATGACGCGCTATTGGTTTCGGAAGCGGCAATTGTTGCCGCCATGAAACTGCTGTTTCAAACAGCCGGGCTCGTAACGGAACCATCAGGAGCCGTGGGAGTCGCAGCACTACTCGAACACGGAGCTCGTTTTCAAAACAAAAAAGTCGCTGTAATTTTATGTGGCAGCAATCTTACCCCTGAGCAAATGCAGCGCTGGCTGTTTTAACAAATAGACGAATCATAATCACCTTAGAACAATTACTATATGAAAAATTCCCTTCTGTATCTCCTACTTATGGCAGCATTTGGGATGAGCTGCACCAAACCGGCTCTGGTGGAGTCGCGCATCAGCGAACGCGTTGACTCCGTGCTGGCACTAATGACGCTGGACGAAAAAATCGGTCAACTCAATTTGCCTTCCGCCGGGCAGTTTACTACTGGCCAGGCCCAGAACTCCGATATCGCCAAAAAAATTGCGGATGGTAAGGTGGGTGGGCTGTTCAACATCAAATCCGTGAAAGCCATCCGCGAGATGCAACAAATCGCGGTGGAGCAAAGCCGACTAAAAATTCCATTGTTGTTTGGGATGGATGTGATCCACGGCTATGAAACGACCTTCCCGATTCCGTTGGGGTTAAGTTGCAGTTGGGATATGCCCTTGATTGAGCAAACAGCCCGGATGGCCGCGCAGGAAGCAAGTGCCGACGGCATTAACTGGACGTTTTCGCCGATGGTTGACATCGCACGAGATGCACGCTGGGGCCGGATTTCCGAAGGCAGCGGTGAGGATCCTTATCTCGGTGGTGAAATTGCCAAAGCGATGGTGCGCGGCTATCAGGGCAATGACCTGGCTGCCAACAATACCATTTTATCGTGCGTGAAACACTTTGCGTTGTATGGAGCATCGGAGGCCGGCCGCGACTACAACACGGTGGACATGAGTCGGCACCGCATGTACAATGAGTACTTACCGCCGTACAAAGCAGCTGTGGATGCCGGTGTTGGCAGTGTGATGGCCTCCTTCAACGAGATTGATGGCATCCCGGCCACAGCCAATCGCTGGTTGCTGACAGATGTGCTCCGTAGCGAGTGGGGTTTTAATGGGTTTGTGGTAAGCGATTACACCGGTGTGAGCGAAATGATTGATCATGGGTACGGAACATTGGCCGAAGTTTCTGCCAAAGCTGTGTCGGCCGGAATGGACATGGATATGGTGAGTGAAGGGCTGCTTACGACGTTGAAAGAATCGCTTCAAGCTGGAAAGATTACCGAGGAAGAAATCACCCGGGCTTGTCGCAGGGTTCTAACTGCGAAGTTTCAATTGGGTTTGTTTGATGATCCGTATCGGTATTGTAGTGAAGAGCGCGCCAAGACGGAAGTTTTTACCGTAGCCAACCGCGCGTTTGCCCGCCAGACTGCGGCACAAAGTTTTGTGCTGCTGAAAAATGAGGGTCAGGTTTTGCCCCTCAAAAAATCGGGCACCATTGCCTTGATCGGACCGCTTGCAGATGCACCAGAAAACATGGCCGGTACCTGGAGTGTGGCAACGCGCCACGCGGAGTCGGTATCGCTGTTGCAGGGTCTCAAAAATGCTGTGGGTAGCAACGGAAAAGTGGTTTATGCAAAAGGATCAAACCTGACGGAAGACGCGGCGCTGGAAGAACGTGCCACCATGTTTGGTAAGTCGCTGAAGCGCGACAGCCGTACAGCCGAAGCGCTGCGCGCCGAAGCCGTCCGCACCGCGGCCGGGGCCGATGTAATTGTAGCGGCTGTAGGGGAATCGGCCGAGATGAGTGGTGAAGCTTCCAGCCGCGTGGATATTGAAATTCCGGCGGTACAGGTGGAATTGCTGAAGGCCTTGCTGAAAACCGGCAAGCCCGTGGTGCTGGTGTTGTTCACCGGTCGCCCATTGGTGTTAACGTGGGAACAACAGAACGTACCCGCGATTTTGAATGTTTGGTTTGGGGGCAGCGAGGCAGGCGATGCGATTGCCGATGCACTCTTTGGAATTGTAAACCCTTCCGGCAAGCTCACCACGACCTTTCCTCAGCATGTTGGCCAGGTGCCTATCTATTACGCACACAAGAACACGGGCCGCCCGTTGGAGACTGGAAAATGGTTTCAGAAATTCCGGTCTAACTATCTGGATGTTTCCAACGAACCATTATATCCGTTTGGCTTTGGATTGAGTTACACGACCTTTCAATACGGAGAAATCCAACTTGATCGCACCACACTTTCGGTGAGCGACTCGATCACGGTTTCGGTTGATCTGACCAACACGGGGACTCGTGCTGGGGCCGAGGTGGTGCAATTGTATGTGCGCGATTGGGTTGGTTCCGTCACGCGACCAGTGAAGGAATTGAAAGCCTTCAAGAAAGTAACGTTGGAACCCGGCGCTACTCAGAAAATTCAGTTTACACTTACTGCAAAAGACTTGTCGTTCTACCGTGCCGATTTAACGTTTGGAACCGAACCCGGTACGTTTGATGTGATGGTGGGAGGCAACTCACGCGATGTGAAGTCGGTGTCCTTCGAGTTGAAGTAAGTTCAAATTGGCAGGCGCTGTTTCCCTACAGCGAAATAGCAAGTTTGGCTCCGATGCGTGGGAAGATACCAGAAAAGGAGGGATCAACAACGCTCGAGTAGATGCTTCGATTATCGCTATTGGAAATCACATCGATGGCAGTAGATCGTAACCCACCGCCTACAAAAATATCCACGGCAAGTACTTCCCAGAACGTACGTTGCACACCAATGGTGAAGCCGCCTGCCATGTGGCGGGTATCGTAAATGGCGCCAAAAGTTTGCGTTTGCTGAATTGGCTGGCCCATTGGGTTGTAGTTGATCCAATTGCTGGTGTACTGCTCGTCTATCGAGTACATGCCTGCGTTCACGAAAGGGCCAAAATAGATGCCTTGCACATAACTGCGGTTTTTTCGGCTGGTGAGGTGTTGCATGGGTCGCACGTACTTGCGGAATTGTAAGTCAAGGTCACCCCCGCGGATTTTTCTGTCGTAATCATTATTTCCGCCTTGGTTCCGGAATCCTATCGCAATACTCCAACTCTTGGTAAAACTGGCATTAAAGCGTTCAGTGCCCACTTGTAATGTATTGACGCCAAAATGCTGTGGCGAGAGCTTTATCAGCGAACGCGACTGGAGTTGTTTGATGTCTTGCGCCTGCGCTAACACAGTGGTAGCCACAGCGAAGAGAATAACAAGTGCACGGATATTCATGGTGATAGTTGAAAGATTAGTTGCTTACAAAAACAATCCGATTTTAATGCCAATCCGGGGGAAAATGCCTTGGTAGCCGGGAGTTAGGATGTCGGTTTTAACATCCAATCGTGAGAGTTCTCGGAAACGCTTCTGACTCCATCGCATCCCACCCCCAACAAAAGCATCCACGGCCAATCGGTTCCAATACACGCGCTGAATACCCACCGTAAATCCCGTGGCCAGAAAGAGGTCGTCAAACTCGTTGTATTCATATTCGGTACGCGTTTCCCGTACCCCGTTGTTTACGGTCGTGGTGCTAAGGGAGCCAGTGAAGTCACGGAAACGCACTGCGCCGGCGTGTCCGAACGGGCCAACATAGATGCCCTGTGCGTATTTTTTTGATGTGCTCTGTAGCATGCTCGTGAGGTATCTGCGATACTGAACCCCGATTTCCAAACCGCGTTCTACCGGGTCCATGCCATCCACAAATTCGTTTCGGTACCGTAGCCCGGCATCTAGCGCGAAGCTGCGCGTGTAGTCCCGGTTAAATCGCTCCACGCCTAGCAGCAGGGTATTTACTCCAAAATGAGGGGGTGATAACTTCAGAACCGTGCGGGTGTTCGGTGCTAACTCGGTTTGGCAAAACAACCACGTAGGTAACAGCAGGGCAATAGGAAATAAGCGCTTCATATCAGAAAGATAATCCACGGTGATGCGGAGAAAAAGTGGCTTGTACCCCTGTTCGGTAAAAGCTTAAACAAAAAAACGCGTCTGAATCAAACGCGTTCAATCTCTGCGCCTAATGCTTTCAATCGGCCTTCGATATTTTGATAGCCGCGATCGATTTGTTCAACGTTCGAGATTTCGCTTTCGCCCGAGGCGGAGAGCGCTGCAATCAATAAAGCTACCCCGGCGCGAATATCGGGCGATGACATTTTCAAACCACGGAGTGCCTGCTTACGTTCCAGCCCGATTACCGTAGCGCGGTGCGGATCGCACAGAATAATTTGAGCGCCCATGTCAATCAGCTTGTCCACAAAAAACAGTCGACTCTCAAACATTTTCTGGTGCACCAACACGGTTCCTTTTGCCTGTGTAGCCACCACCAACACGATGCTGAGTAAGTCGGGTGTGAAGCCGGGCCAGGGTGCATCCGCCACCGTTAGGATAGACCCATCAATAAAGGTTTCGATTTCGTACGTCTCCTGGGCAGGAATGTAGATGTCATCGCCCCGGAATTCCATGCGGATGCCGAGTCTGCGGAAAATTTCCGGAATGATGCCCAGCATATCCAGGCGACAGTTCTTGATGGTGATCTCCGACTGCGTCATCGCCGCAAGGCCAATGAAGCTGCCCACCTCAATCATATCGGGCAGGCAGGTATGTTCGGTACCATACAGTTCGGTAACGCCCTCAATCACCAACAGGTTAGAACCAATGCCGCTGATTTTGGCGCCCATGCGGTTTAGCATGGAGCAAAGTTGCTGCAGGTATGGTTCGCACGCGGCGTTGTAGATCGTAGTGGTGCCCTTGGCCATCACGGCCGCCATCACAATGTTGGCGGTACCGGTTACGGATGCTTCATCCAACAGCATGTAGCAGCCATGCAAATCCGAGGCATCGATTTGAAAGAGGTTTTCGTTGGGATTGAAGTTAAATCGGGCGCCCAGTTTTTGGAACCCGATAAAATGGGTATCGAGTCTACGCCTTCCGATTTTGTCGCCACCGGGTTTCGGTATGTTCGCCTGTCCAAAGCGCGCCAGAATGGGCCCCAACAACATCACCGAACCGCGGAGTGCCGCGGCTTTTTTGCGATATGCTGCTGAAAGCAAATATTGGGTATCAACCTGGTCGGCAGTAAACCGATAGGAACCGCCGCCGAGTTTCTCTACGCGGCAGCCGAGGTCGCCAATCAATTCAATCAGTTTATTGACGTCCACAATATCCGGCACATTGTGGATGGTAACCGGGTGGCGCGTAAGCAAGGGGGCACACAGTACCTGAAGGGCTTCGTTCTTGGCACCTTGGGGCACTATTTCGCCCCGTAGTTTTTTGCCCCCTTTAATCCGAAAGGAAGTCATTTAATCTTTTCTACGATGTCTGTTTTTGTTGAAAGGTCTTCCGCCACGGCCACCATTTTTGCCTTGCGGACGGTTCGGGCGAGGTGCACTACGTTCGTGATACAATTTTTCAAACAGGTTTTCCTCGCGTACTTTCTCTAAATCCAGCGTAAGATCGCCTTTGGAGAGGTTGCGCAGATCTTTCACAATCACGGAGTCGTCCAGAATTTCTTTGTTCCAGCTCGCGTAAAACGTTTTCATCAGCTTGCCCAGGTAGATCGCTGCGTCCTCGCGATCCTGGCCTTCTTTCTTGAGCGCTTCCTGCACCAGTTTCTCCAGATTTTTGCCGTAGTGCTTGTAGCGCACCTCGCTTTGCGGGTAGGCCATGCGTTGCGGCTTTTTAAAGACGGTTTCGCGACTGGGGATGGGGTAGGGGTTGTTTACATCCAGGTTGAAGTCGGCAATGATGTAGAGGTCGTCCCACATACGCTGCGGGTTTTCGGCTCCTTCTTTTGCAACGGGCGCTAGTTGCTTAATCAACTCAATAAGTGTGTGAGCCAATAGGGTTCGTTTCTCTTTGTCGGGTTCCTGGCGAATGAACTCCACCAGTTTTTGTACGTTCCGGCCGTAGCCTTTCAAGGTAATAGCGGGTCGCTGGGTATTGTATTCCGTAATCATGTAAATGGAAAAAGGTAGTTGTAAGGCTGAGTGCCGTAATCAATTATCGTGTATTCTCAGCTTGGCAAAGCTAAGCAATAAGGTTTTCTCCCCAAAATCGGTAAAAAGGATGCGTGCTTTGCGTTCGGGCCCCAGCTGCTCCAATTTGGTAACCGTGCCAAAGCCAAATTTTGGATGCTCAACCTTCATGCCCTCCTGCAGGCCGGAGGTATCGCTGGGTGTGAAGTCGGCCGGAGCCTTGTACGCGCTGGGCTTAGTTACGGCTTGCGAGCTGATTGTCTTCTTCATGCCCTCTACGAAACTGCGGGTAAAGTGCGGATTAGGCGCAGTCGATTCCACGGTGTTGAACTTGGAACTTGCCTTTACCAACCGCTGATCCACATCATCTAAAAAGCGACTCGGCTCGCAGTTTTTTAAACGCCCAAACCGGTACCGGGTAAGGGCGTAGGAGAGGAACAGTTTTTTCTGCGCCCGCGTGATGGCCACATAAAAAAGTCTGCGCTCTTCTTCCAGGTCGGCACGCGAGCTGAGCATCATTTGCGAGGGGAACAGATCCTCCTCCAGCCCCACCAGGTATATGTACTTGAATTCAAGTCCCTTGGCCATGTGAATGGTCATGAGCGTGACCTTTTCGGGATCGTGGTCTTTGTCTTCGTCCTGACTGGTAAGGAGCGATACCTCTTGCAAGAACGCAGAGAGGCTTTTGTCTTCCCGCTCGGGGTCATCTACAAATTCCTTTACGGCATTCAAGAGTTCCTGCACGTTTTCGTAGCGGCTCAGCCCTTCCACCGTTTTGTCTTCGTACAACTCGCGCAGCAAGCCGGAAGCTTTGGCAATTTCTGCGGCTGCTTCGTACGCATCTTTAGTTTGAATCTCCAGCTCGAAGCGTTTGATCTTGGTAACAAAGTCGTCAATCGGGCCGGCTGCGCGGCCACCCAAAAAAGAAGCCGCGTTTTGCACCACCTCCCAGATGGGAATGGCGTGATCGTTGGCGGCCACAATAATCTTGTCGACCGTGGAATCGCCAATGCCACGCTTGGGCAAGTTGATGATTCTGCGAAACGAAGCCTCGTCCTGGTGATTAATCGAAAACCGGAGATAGGCCAGCAAGTCTTTGATCTCTTTGCGTTGATAAAACGACAATCCGCCAATCACGCGATACTTGATGTTCATTCTGCGCAACGCTTCTTCAATAGCGCGCGATTGGCTGTTGGTGCGGTACAATACCGCAATCTGGCTGAACAGCAGTTGGTGTTGCATCTTCTCCTCAAAGATGGAGGTGGCCACCAGTTTGCCTTCTTCGTTGTCGGATACGGCTTTAATCAACTCTACCAGGTTTCCCTCTTCGTTGGCGGTCCAGACTTTTTTGGGAAGCTGGGCTTTGTTTTTGGCAATGACTGAGTTGGCTACCTCTACAATGTTTTTGGTGGAGCGGTAGTTTTGTTCGAGTTTGATGATCCGCAGATCGGGATAGTCTTTTTCAAAATTCAGGATATTGCTGATGTCCGCACCCCGAAACGCATAAATGCTTTGAGCGTCATCGCCCACCACGCAAATATTTTGGTTCACGGCGGCCATCTTGCGGATGATAAAATATTGGCACAGGTTGGTATCCTGAAATTCATCCACCAACATATAGCGAATGCGGTGTTGGTACTTGTTGAGCACCTCCAGGTGTTCGCGAAAAAGTTTATCCGTGTTAAAGAGCAGGTCGTCAAAATCCATTGCGCCCGACTTGAAACAGCGCAGCGAGTAGTTCTTAAAGATGTTGCCAATTTCAGGCCGCATGTTAGCGGCATCATCTTCCAAAAACACCGGGTTAGCCAGATACTCTTGCCAGGATACGAGTCGATTTTTGGCGGAGGAAATCCGGTTGTAGACCACGTTGGGTTTGTACTGCGTGTCGTCCAGCCCCATTTCTTTGATGATGCTCTTCAACAACGACTTCGAGTCGTCTGTATCGTAGATGGTGAAGTTGTTGGGGTACCCGATGAAATGGGCCTCGGCCCGCAGAATGCGCGCAAACACGGAGTGGAACGTGCCGATCCACAGGTTTCGGGCGTCTGCGCCTACCACCTTTTCAATGCGCTCGCGCATCTCCTTGGCCGCTTTGTTGGTGAACGTAAGCGCCATGATGTTAAACGGGTCCACACTGTAGTTCTGGATGAGATGCGCAATGCGGTACGTGAGCACCCGGGTTTTTCCCGAACCGGCCCCGGCAATGATCATACAAGGGCCGTTTATGTTCTCCACGCCTTCGCGCTGCGGCTCGTTCAGCGTGTCTAAGTAATTCACCATAATAAAGTGGGCAAGTTACAGGTTGAGGAGGTTTCCGTATCACACCAAATAATATTTTTGCGGGCGACTGGCGCGGCAAACGGCTGCTAAGCACGTTAAACAAAAGTGCCCTCGGTGGTGACTGCTAGACGTAATGCAATCTGAATCAGATGGTAAAACCTTATCACATCAAGTAAATTGAAGCCCGTATTTTTTATTACCGACAAGAAAGAGTCGTTTCGAAGCTGGTTGTTTCGCACCCTCATGAACTGGTACCCCATGTATTTTGGCACGGGTGGGAAAATTCTTTTTTGGGCGAGCGACCATTCGGAGTTGCATCTGCGGCTTCGCCTAAACCCGTGGACGTACAATTATGTGGGTACGATTTTCGGGGGCAGCATGTTCTCTGCTTCTGATCCTTTTTACATGCTCATGCTGTTACGTGCGCTTGGCCCCGACCACGTGGTGTGGGATAAATCTGCAGCCATTCGCTTTCGAAAGCCAGGCCGAACTACCCTCTTTGCCGTGTTGCGCGTATCCGAGACCGAGTGCGCCCAGATTCGGCAAGATGTCACTGAAAAAGGTGAGACCACCCGCGATTATGTGATCCAGTGGATGGACAAAAACGGAACGGTGCATGCAGAAATCAACCGGCATTGCTACATTGCTTCCAAAGCACATTATCAAAAGAAAAAGGGGGAAAGCCAATCGGCCCGGTTAAATGTGGGTGGAGCCATTTAGATTGCCAAGGAGCTTAAGGTGCGATTAACACTTCCAAACTTATGGGTATTGTCGTTTTATAGCTTCCCCGAGATTCTCCAGAGCCCCGCCATCAGCAAGAGCGTGCACAAGATGGTTACCACTGAACCCTCAAGGCCAAAAGCGCCTCCTGTCAGCCAAGGGCGATCCGATAAATAAGTTACTGAAAAAACGCCTGACAGTGCTTGGCCGCTGACGGGAAATCCCAGCAAATTCTGGAGCAGATTCCAAATAAAATGTGCACCGATGGGAGCCGACAAGTTGTTTGTCTTGAAATAGAGAATACCCAAAACAATGCCGCTGATGAAAATGGCGAGAAAGCCAATCAAGTTGAAATGCGGATTGATAGCATGGATGGCTGCGAACAGTAGCGAAGAGATGAGGATAGATGGGATAACTGAAACGCGTTTCAATAAACTGCGCAGCAGAAAGCCGCGAAAAATTACTTCTTCGGTAATGCCAATTAAGAAGAAAATCGGAACGGAAGTAAGAATAGGCCTCCCGGATATCCAACGCAGTTCAATGGCTCCCGAAAACAAAATGAGCAAAAAGCTTCCTCCGATTATCAGCAAACTTGTAAATGCACCGAAGAGAAACTCGGAGATTCTCGTGTCTCGAATTTTCTTAACCACGTCACGTAACAACGTGCTCGTTTTCGTTTCGAAAATCGCGAGCGTTACAAGGGCGGCCAATAATGATAACGCTTGGGAAACGAGTAGCTGGTAGGGATCGAGTTTTCTGGGAATCGGGTCCAGGAAATCCAGATCAAAAAACAAAAACAAAGCGGCTGCCGTGGCGATTCCCCCCAACAACATCCAGATTATCAAGAATCCAATGAATTCAACCAGTAACTCCGCTAAATGGGTAAGTTGCTTTTTTGAGCTGGTTTTTTCTTCCATTTCATTCATGGGCCTCTTTTAAAATCTACTTCGCCACTACGAACGATTGCGAATCAATACCCTCATTGGTAGTTAAAAATAAGGGTTTGCCTCGGTCGTTCAACCCTTTGTAGGACATTGTTATGATTTTTTACAAGCCTCGTATTAATGTTTACGTGCATTCACAAATTTGGTGTTATTTCGCTTTCTTAAAACCCTTTCGGCATGATGAAAGTTGGCGAGGTGTTAGTTTCGGATGACATCAAATCCGTTGAGTTTGTTTGTCATTTGGAAAAATGCATGGGCGCATGTTGTGTGGAAGGTGAGCTAGGCGCACCCCTTACCGAAGACGAATTGCCGGTGATGCACCAGATTCAGGAAGCCGTGCAGCCGTACCTTACGCCGGAAGGAAAAAAAGCCATTGCAGAACAGGGCCCGTATATTCTGGATGAAGATGGGGATTACTCCACGCCCACCATCGGCGGCCGCGAGTGTGCCTATGCCCATTACGATGCGCAGGGCATTCTGAAATGCGGCATCGAACAAGCGTATCGCGACAATAAAATCGATTTCCCCAAACCGATTTCGTGCCACTTGTATCCCATTCGCATCACACAGAAAAAGGGATTTGAAGCCGTGAACTACCATAAATGGAGCATCTGTTCGGCTGCGTGCTCGTACGGGAAATCGCTGCAAGTGCCGCTGTATAAGTTTTTGAAAGAACCGCTTATCCGTAAATACGGTGTGGGGTGGTACAACGAACTGGTTACCCAAATCGAGCAGCCTAACCCTCGTTAGTTTTAGCTGTTGCCAACTCTTATCTTTGCCACCCATTCAGGGATATGCAAAGTGTAGCGGAATCCAAAACCCGAAAAAGGAAAACCGAAGTAGAGCGCCCGATATTGTTACGCGCCTACGAGCTGATGTGCACCGCGCGCGCGATGGCGGAGTTATATGATGTACAACGCGAGATTTGCAGCAAGTATGTTCACTCAACCTCACGGGGCCACGAGGCCATTCAATTAGCAGCCGGTTTACAGTTGCAGGCCCGCGACTATGCCGCTTTGTACTACCGTGATGAGTCTGTTTTGTTGGGGATGGGATTGCAGCCGTGGGAGTTGATGCTAC
>JBIIVI010000058.1:0-14109 GCA_044339555.1 Cyclobacteriaceae bacterium
TATCCCGCTTGTTTGCCCGGGCAGCACCCAATTCCAATGTTCTTTCGTAATACGCCAAGGCCTTCGAAAACTCTCCTAATTCTTTATGAACGTTACCCAGGTTTGTCATGCTGCTTGCCATGCATATCACCAATTTTTCTCCGTACGTTCAAACCATTGTTATGATAGGTAAGCGACTGCTTGTAGTCACTCCGAGCGTACGCGCACACACCAAGGTTACTCAGGCAGTCACCCTGTCCTTTAAGAAAACCTATCTTTTCTGCCAATGCTAAACCCTGCTTTGCCAATATCTCCGCGGTATCTGTTTTGGAAAAGCGATACATCCGGGCGAGCCCGGCCAGCGCGTTTACCTGGTTTGTATCCGCCGTATTCAGCGCGATCAGGTTTTGGAAACTGTCTTCACGATGGGCTTGAGAAAATACGCTGATTCGCAGGAAAACCAACACTACGACAAGAAAAATCACATTGCTAAACAGGGTTCTCACTTGAACTGGGTCGGGGCTATTAGCAAATATAAGAAACGTCACTTTCTCTTTAATTATGCGCACCATGTCGGGTCCCGGCCCGTGTGGAGCAGCTAATTGCAAGCAGACCTTCAGGCGGCCAGTTAAAAAACATTCGCCTACGGGGCGGCCGCGTTTACCGACGGGCGGCTGGCACCGGCCTATTCGGGCTAGCCCTGACGCCGTTATTGACGTTTCTTTACAGTAACAAACAACGAATTATGGAAACGAATTATCGAAACAACCAAACTGAAAATTTCATAAGCTCGGATCGGTCCGGGCGAATCTGGGGCGGCTTGGTATTGGTATTGATCGGGGCGGTTTTGTTGGGCCGTGAGTTCGGCTACGCCATTCCTTCCTGGCTGTTTTCGTGGGAGATGCTGGTAATTGCCATCTCATTATATGTGGGCGCACGCAAGAATTTTGCGTTAGGCGGTTGGCTAATCGGCTTGGCGATTGGTGGAGTATTTTTATTGGACGACTTATATCCGGATTTCAACCTGAAACCCTATTTCTGGCCGACGTTGATTATTGGGCTGGGTTTGTTCATGATCTTCCGCCCGAGACGCAAAGGCAAAGACAACTGGTCGAGTGACATCACGTCAGACGAATCGATTGAAGCCGTCTCCATTTTTGGCGGCGTGAAGAAAAATATTGTAACCAAAACATTTAAAGGTGGCGAGTCGGTAACCGTTTTTGGCGGCACCGACCTGGATTTAACCCAGGCCGATTTTACCGGTACCGCGAAGATTGAAATCGTAAATGTATTTGGGGGCACAAAATTGCGATTGCCTGCCAACTGGCGCGTGAAGAGCGAGGTGGTTTCCATCTTCGGTGGCGTAGACGATAAGCGGCCACAGGCCGGTGAAGTAGATGGTTCCAAGCTGTTGGTGATGGAGGGCGTGTGCATATTTGGTGGCATTGAAATAAAGAGCTTCTAGTAGACAGCAAGCCCGCGCAGCCAGCTGCGCGGGTTCTTCTTCACACAAACAACCACGACCATGAACTGGTACCTTGCAAAACTTGTTTTTCGGATTACTTCCGGCTACGGGCAGTTTGATGAACAGCTGCGATTGATTTATGCCGTTGATCGTGAAGAGGCATTGCTGAAAGCCCGGGCGATAGGCTTGCGCCAGGAGGAGCAACTGATGGCCTATCATCAACCGGCGGTAGCGTGGGAGTTTGTGAATGCTGCCGAGCTGATTGCATTACCATCGTTGGCGGACGGAATGGAAGTATATTCGCAGTTGTTTGAAACGAACGAGCCGGAGCGTCATGTGCATGACGTACATCAGAAAGCGATGGATCTTCAGTTAACCTTAGCTGCGCGCGCATGACCGTGCCGGTTGTCAGTCGCCGGTGGGCGATGGTGCTTTTTGCAGCCTGGTGGCTGATCTGGATGTTGATTACGGCTTTCTTGATTTTGCAGGCGGGCTGGACATGGCGCGAGGCCTTGATCGACTCGGTGTTGCTTTCGTTGATTCTGGCCATTGCCTGCTACGCCACCAACACCTCGTTGCATTACTTCCAACCCTCCGCCCGCATTGCGCTGCTGGCCGCGGCTGTTACGTTGGTTTTTGGCTACGTGCTGGTACGCGCTCATGGCCACGCGCTTGCGCCTTTGGTAGGCGAAGACTACTTAAGGTTCTATCATCAAACCGTGGCCATACGCGTGATCATTGCGTGGTTGCTGATGCTGATGACGGCCATTCCCACACTGCTATGGGCGTTGATTGTTGATCAGAAAGAAACCAGCGCCCACCAGAAGGAAATGGAAAAGCTGGCGCGCGAGGCTGAACTTTCCAACCTGCGGCAACAGCTACAGCCACATTTTATCTTCAATAGCCTGAACTCTATTAACGCGCTGATTGGCTCCCAACCCGAAAAGGCACGCACGATGGTGCAGCACTTGTCGGACTTTCTGCGCGGCAGTTTACGTAAAGAAGAAAAGCAATTAGTGACACTGCGCGAAGAGTTGCACTACCTTCAATTGTATCTTGATATTGAGAAGGTGCGCTTTGGGCACCGGTTGGTAACTGCTTTGGAATACGATTCCGCTTGCCTGGAACTCCGCATGCCTTCGCTACTGCTTCAACCCATTGTTGAAAATGCCATTAAGTTCGGCTTGTACGACATGACGGAGGAGATCTTGATTTCGCTGCATGCGCGGAAGAAAGAAAACGAGTTGGAATTGGTCGTCAAGAATCCCTTTGATCCCGACACCGCCGAAGCCCGCAAGGGAACCGGCTTTGGCCTGAGTTCCGTGAGCCGCAGGCTCTATCTGTTATACGCCCGCAACGATTTGATTCGCACAACCGAAGACGGAAACATGTTTATCGCTACCGTGCGCCTACCCCAAGTTGTATGACCCGTGTTTTAATTATTGATGATGAACCGCTCGCCCGTTCGATAGTGGCAGAGTACCTGCAACACCACCCCGACTTTCAAGTCATGCAGGAATGTAAGGACGGCTTTGAAG
This sequence comes from Cyclobacteriaceae bacterium, assembly GCA_044339555.1. Classification (GTDB taxonomy): domain Bacteria; phylum Bacteroidota; class Bacteroidia; order Cytophagales; family Cyclobacteriaceae; genus ELB16-189. Next base: position 2,983 of record JBIIVI010000058.1, read on the forward strand.
GAGTAAAGTCCATTCAGCAACACCAACCGGAGCTGATTTTTTTGGATATTCAGATGCCCAAGATCAATGGCTTTGAAATGCTGGAGTTATTGGATCAACCACCGCCTGTGATTTTTACAACAGCACACGATGAGTTTGCGATCAAAGCGTTTGAAACGCATGCCGTGGATTACCTCCTGAAGCCGTTTAGTCGCGAGCGATTTGACCGCGCCATTCAAAAGTTTAAATCAGAAATCAATAAGCAAAAGCCCGTGAACGAACTACTGGCGGCCACCACCCAGCCTGAAGAGCAGCAACGGGTGGTGGTTAAAAAGGGCAACAACATTGTAATTGTGCCCATTCACCAAGTGCTTTACATGGAAGCGTTCGATGACTATGTGAAGGTGCACACCAAAGAGGGGTTTTACCTAAAGAAGAAAACCATGAGTCATTACGAAAAGCTGCTGGAAGCACGCCAGTTCGTGCGTGTGCATCGGTCGTATTTGCTCAACCTGCAAGAACTCACACGCATCGAACCACTCGAAAAAGACAGCCATGTGGCGTTGCTGCGTAATGGCGAACGCATTCCGCTGAGCGCAACCGGCTATGCCCGCCTGAAAGAAGTGTTGGGTCTATAAGGAAAGTTTTCAAAATAAGTTGTACAAATTCTTGGCGGCCTGGCGAGACGCCACCGGGCTATCCGCTACAAGTCCTCGCTCGTTCCTCGCTGCGGGCTTTCCGCTTCTATCCCTGGCCGGGGGTTTATGCAACTTTACACTTGCAGGAGCTCAAGTGATTTTTATAATTTACTAACTGATGTTACACAGCGCTTTGATTTTTGAAGGCGTCTGACACCTCCCGAGGTGTCTTGACGCCTTGCTCCTGCGCAAGTTCAGTTACTACGAAGGAAATAATTGTTTTAGCTTTTGCTCGGTTCGGATCATCATAACCATGATGCCGATCAGAAAGGTGCCCAGCGGAAGAAGTATGGAATAGCCCGAAGACAACCACCACCAGCTTACTGCATGCACGGGCAAGTTCAACAGACTAACCAGCAACATACCTCGACTGCCAAATTGCTGTGCGAATGTCCAGGCCGCTTGCGACTTCATGCTTCGCGGAGTTCGGTAACCGTACCAATTGTTGATTGTTCGGGGCTGCCACCGATGAAAGCAGGCAGCGATCGCCACCATCGATAGCGAGATTACCAAGTGAAATTTCAAATCCAGCGACATGGCTAGCTGATTGCTTCCAGCAGAAAATCATTTAAAGGCTTCATCGCCCGACACACCGCAGCTACTTTTTTGGCATAACCAGCGCTTGCCACTTCGGCATCGGTAAACGCATGCGACACGATGAAACTTTTGTTTTTTAACAATTCGATGTGGGGATGGTCTTTGGCAAAACCTTTCGGAGTGGTTTTTAATCGGTCGAAATCATCCAAGCCATCAAAAAACTTTTTGAAGGAAGCTGCCTTTATGATTTTGAGTAGCGGTTGCGGGTTGTAGTCAATCTCCTGGCGGATTTTGGCCAGGTTCTCCGGGTTAGGCATGTAAAACCCACCCGCCACAAAACTCTTTTTGCCGGGTTCCAGATGTACGTAGTAGCCGGGCTCTTGTTCCATTTTGCCGTGAGCCGAGAAGCCCGCCCCCATGTTTACTTTGTAAGGTCGTTTGTCTTTGCTGAACCGCACATCGCGGTAAATGCGAAATGCCTGTTTCCGCGGATTGAGCCCCGCAAGCGATGAATCAAATTTCAGCAATTCGTTGTGAACATCTTCCAAAAAATCATCAAACTGATTTTTAGCATCGGTGTAACGATCTTTGTTTTTCAAAAACCAATCGCGGTTGTTGTTTTTAGCGAGCGCTTTTAAGAAGGCAAGAACAGGGGTCATGCGAGATAGGTTGAAAGGTGAAAGATATATTTTTTCGCCTGAAAAACACGCCATCAATGGCAGCAGAATGGCCAAGCAAGAACTTCGACTTCCGCCTTGCGTTCAGGGCATTGGCTAACGACTTAGTCGTTGGGCAACACGTCCATCACGCGCTCAAAGCCCATGCCCCGGGAGGCTTTAATCAAAATGGTTGCCTGCCGAACAGGGTTTTTGATAATTTCTCTGATTAACTCGTCTCGGGTTTCGAAGTATTTGGCTGTGGGCAGTGCATCGCGCACGCGAAAAAACAATTGGCCACAAGCGTACACTGCGTGGAAAGACTTCGTGGCAATCTGCTGAAGAATCGCCCGATGTTCGCGTTCGGCCTCTTCTTCCAATTCAAACATGTCGCCCAGAATCAGCACTTTGTTTTTGGCTTGCATGCTGGCCAAGCTGTCGATCGCTGCCGCCATCGAACTCGGGTTGGCGTTATAGGCATCCAGAATAATTTTATTGCTACCCTTTTCTACGACCTGCGAGCGCATGTTGGCTGGTTGGTATTCAGCTACTGCCTGCGCAGCATCGGCCGCGGCCACACCAAAGTATTTGCCGATGCATAGTGCCACGGCTATGTTCTCAAAATTATAGGCCCCCACGAGGTGCGTGGTGATGAGTTGGTTCGTCTCGGTCCGTATTTGCACCCACGGATCAGAAGCCACCAACGCCACTTCAACAAAATCGCCCGGAGCCGGATAAAATACCGGATTGTTGAATCGCTTGGCCATGTTCGCAAGAATCGGATTTTGAGAGTTGATAAAAACCACACCTTCGTGTTCGCGTAAAAACTGGTATAACTCCGACTTGCCACGAACGATATTCTCGAAGCCGCCAAATGTGCCAATGTGTGCTTTGCCAATATTGGTAATGAGTCCGTGTGTAGGCTGCGCGATGGAACTCAACAGCGCAATCTCGCCCAGGTGGTTAGCTCCCATTTCAATCACCGCGATTTCGATTGAGTCATCAATGGCTAACAACGAGAGCGGCACGCCAATATGATTGTTGAGGTTGCCCGTGGTAGCAAACGTGCGGTACTTTTTGCTCAATACTTCGCGTACCAATTCTTTGGTCGTGGTTTTTCCGTTCGAGCCGGTGAGGCTAATTACCGGGATGGTTAGACGTTCGCGGTGTTCGCGTGCCAGTTGCTGTAGCGCCAGCAACGTATCGCTTACCAAAATGGTGCCTCCGGGTACTTCAAAATTTTTGTCATCAATCACGGCATACCGGGCACCCAGGGCGAGTGCTTCAGCTGCAAAGGAGTTTCCGTTAAACTTTTCTCCGCGCAAAGCCACAAATAAACAACCGGGCTTGATCTTCCGTGTGTCGGTCGAAACCGAACGACATTCCAGGAAATGCGCGTACAAATTTGGATTTGACATTGTGTATCTTCGGGCCGAAAGATAGTTGAATTGCAGGGCTGATTGTATGGCTAGAAACGGAATTGTACACGCACTTTGTTTGAGTATTGGCATCGCCTTCGTGGCGCACGCACAATTTGCGTATCAGTTCGATCAAAGTATTCCGGTAGAAGTTAACGGCCGACCACTCCCGTTAGCATGGGCCGGTGGCCTCAACTCTGCGCAGTACAACACCATCGAATTGAATGGCGATGGCAAACCTGATCTGGTTTTGTACGACCGTACCGCGAACAAAATCCTTACTTACCTTTTTCTGGAGAACCAATATCAATACGCGCCCGAGTTTGAGGCGCAGTTTCCGGATGACCTCAGCCAGTGGGTGCTGCTGCGTGATTTTAATTGCGATGGCCGGAAAGACATCTTCACCAGCGATCCGTTTGGAATGCGCGTGTTTGTCAACATCACGCGTGGCACGGGGCCCCTCCAATGGCGAGCGTATGATAGCGGTAACCCTGTATTCACAAAAGGCTTTAGCGGCAACATCAATCTAAAGGTAAACGAGACGGACATTCCGGCCATTGATGATGTGGATGGTGATGGTGATCTGGATGTACTAAACTTCCGGTTTGTTGGACTCAACACCGTGGAATACCACAAAAATCTCTCGCGCGAGCGTACGGGCACGTGCGACTCGCTACAGTTGGAGCGGGTTACTCAAGCGTTTGGTGGTTTTGAAGATTGTTCTTGTGGGCGCATCGCATTCGGGCAATCGTGTGCCCAGTTGGGCGGTGGTCGCACGCAGCATGCAGGCGGGAAAAGTTTGCTTACACTTGATTTGAATAACGATGGCGATCGCGAGTTAATTTTTTCTGAAGAGAGTTGTGCGCAACTGTACTTGCTCGAGAATCAAGGCTCTGCCACTACTGCTCAGTTCAGGGCGTTTTCCCCGTTTCCAACGAGCACTCCGGTAGCGTTGCCGTTTTTTCCCGCTGCCTATTGGGAAGATGTTGACGGAGATACGCGAAAAGATTTGATCGTAACGCCCACACAATACGCGCGCACGTTTGCGGTACTCGACTTTCAACGTTCCAACGTGCTGTACAAAAATTCAGGCACTAATACCGCGCCGCAGTTTACGTTTTCAACCAATCAATTCCTGCAGAGCGACATGATTGATGTAGGCGACTACTCAACGCCCGCCTTTTTTGATTTTGATGGCGATGGCGATGACGACTTGTTTGTTGGCTACTATGCCACGGCCGGTTTTCGGGGCAGTATTCATTTGTACGAGAACGTGGGCGAATCCACGGCTGCTTTTCGATTAGTGACGAACGACCTCGTGGGTCTCAGTTTCCAGGGCTTGTACAACCTCAAGCCGATGTTTGCAGATCTCAACAGCGATGGAAAAATCGATTTAGCGTTTACAGCCACAGGAACACAAAGTGGGCAGACCGCCCTTTTCTTTTTGTCCAACCAAGCCAACAGTCGTCTGGATGTGTCTGCTGCCAATTTACAAACCACGAGCTTTCGGATGGGCCAAGCCGAAAACCTGTCGTTGGTAGACGTAGATCTTAACGGTTTGCCCGACATCCTACTTGGGCGTGCCAACGGCTCGTTGCAGTTTTGGCGAAATACGGGTGCCGGTGGGGTTCCCGCATTCACGCTTGCGACCGATGGATTTCTCGGCTTAGGCGCGAGCACTTCGCGACAAAATCCAACCACTGCAGCTGCGGATTTGGATGGTGATGGAAACACGGATTTGTTGGTCGGCAACCAAGCGGGCGCGATTACGATCTATCCCGACTTTCGCTCGGGTACTGCGCTCCCGGTAAGCGATTGGCTCGTGATCGGCTCTACTACCGTAACCCGAATGAATTTAGGTGCCCGTGTGTGGCCAGCAGTAGGGAATCTGTTTGCCGATGCGCGTCCTGCGTTGGTAGTAGGAAACACCCTGGGTGGATTGTTTGTACTTCGGCCTACCGACCGATCCGGGCAGGGCGAAGAACCAGTCATCATCTTGTACCCGAACCCGGTGCGTTTTAATGAAACGCTTTTCGCGAAGGTGGATCGCAACGCACAAATCCAATTCTTCACCGTGCTGGGTCAGCCTGTGCAAGAGCCGATCACGCTGTTAGCCAACCAGCCAACCCCTTTGGCTCCCAGCCGCCTCGCGGCCGGTCTTTATCTGGTTCGCATTACCGTGCGCGGGAAAAACTACACACGAAGAATTGTCGTTACCCATTAGATCAAATTTGCATTCGGGGTAATGCGTATCTTCGCGCCCATGAAAAATTCGTTTGCGCTCATCTTTGACATGGACGGAGTAATTGTGGATAGCAATCCGTATCATAAAATCGCATTACAGCAATTCTGTAGCCAACATGGCCACGAGCTTTCCGAGCAGCAACTGCGCGAGAAAATTTATGGGCGTACGAATAAAGAATGGCTCACCAATCTATTTGGCGAATTGACTGATAGCCAATGGCGCGCTTTCGCGGATGAAAAAGAAGAATTGTACCGCACCCTGTTTCGGGAGGCCATCCAACCGGTAGCCGGTTTACCAAATTTTTTGGAGATGCTGAAGCAGCACGCAGTGCCGCTGGCCATTGGCACATCAGCGCCTCGCGGAAACGTTGATTTTACGTTGGGGCGCACTCACTTGGGAGAATACTTTCCAGTGATTTTAGATGATAGCGCCATCACCCATAGCAAACCACACCCGGAAATCTATTTAAGAGCTGCGGTTGCGTTAGGTTATCCGAACGAGCGATGCATCGTGATCGAGGATTCGCTCTCCGGGGTAACCGCGGGCAAAAAGTCCGGTAGTAAAGTCATCGGCATCACCACTACGCATACGGCCCAAGAACTGCATGAAGCCGACATGATTATTAACGACTTTCACAGCCTCACCTACGAGCAGCTGCGCGCGCTGGCAGTCGGTTAGTGCACAGCCTTGCTCTGCAACTGGGCCAACTCAGCTTCCAGTTTCTTCACGGCCTGGTGCTGCTTGGTCACATCGCGCGAGAATACCGACAAGCCAATGATGTGGCCCAGGTGGTCTTTCATGGGATTGATAAAATATTCGCGGAAGGAGTCCTCGCCCTGCACGGTACTTTTTATGGTAAACGAAATTTTTTCGCCTGTCAACGCCCGATCATAATAGGCTTTCCATTCATCGCGTACTGCACCCAATGCGGCAAGTGCATCGGCACCTACGCCCAGATTTTCGTACTGCGTGCCTTTGTACCTGCGCTTTAATGCATCGTTCATGATAATCACGCGGTACTGCTTATCCATTGCCAGAATGGAGTCGTCTGTGTTGTTGATCAGTGCGTTTAGCTGATCTTTGCTCTCTTCGATTTCAGCTGCCTTGGTGGCCAACTCGCGTTGGGCTCGCTGCATTTCCTCCTGCGTAGCTTGCATTTCCTCCATGTTCTGGCGGATTTCTTCTTCCTGCGCCTTCATTTGTTCAGTCAGCAGGTTGGATTGTTCCAACAGCACTTTGGTACGCTCGTTGTTGCGGGCGGTGAGAATGGTGGAGGCAATGCTCTCGCCCACCTTTTCCAGAAACTTTTGCTCGAAGTCGGAAAATTTTCTGAAGGAGGCCAACTCAATCACACCCACCACTTGCTCCTCCGACTTCAATGGAACAATCAAAATGCTGCGGGGATTGGCTTCGCCTAATCCGGAAGTGATGGCGATATAGCCATCCGGAATTTCATGCAGCAGAATAGACTCCCGCTCCAGCACCGCCTGGCCCGCCAGTCCATCACCCAACTCAACACGTTTCGTTAGAAATTTTTTCCGATTCCAGGCGCGACTGGCTATCAGTTGAAGAAAAGGCGGTTCCTGGCCATTGTCTTCCAAAATAAAAATCGAGCCCTGGTTGGCTTTCATGTACTTCACGATCGCCTCAATCACCTGATCACACAGCTGGTTCAGGTTGTCGCCATTTCTCCGCAGGATTTCTCCGATCTCCGCCAAGCCCACCGTTTGAAATCTCTCTTTTTCTTCGCGCTCGTTCGCGGCTACCAGACTTTGCCGCATGTTTAAGAGCGATTGGCCCAGCGCATCCTGATGGTGCGAAGGGTAGTCAGCCTGAAGTTGCCCCTGACTGATGCTATCTGCAAACTGCTTGTTAACTTCCATTGTGGTGAGTTGCTCGTTCATGCGCAATTGTGTAATGGCAGATTCTGTAGTTTGTTTGCGTTGCAGAATAGACCAGTAACCACAGAGCGCCACATACGCCAGCACAATCACTAAGTGGGTGGCCACATCAACACCCGATAAAATTTTGCTTTCGGAAAGGAATGACTGAACCACGCCGGGATCGCGTTGTAACCAAAACAGCACCGCTACACTTAGAACATGATGGATCGTGATGGGCAACACGGTTTTCCAATTCTCATAGAACAGCAGCAGTGTAAGTGCGAAAAAGAAAAGGAAGTACCATTCATACGATCCGTGCATCTGTAGCACAAACTGCAACACATAATTGCCGTACAGAAAACTAATCACATACCGCTGGGCTTGCTGGCCTTCCAAAAATGACTTTAGCAGATAATACAGGCCCAACGAACCACCACCCAGGGCGATGGCCAAAATCCAGGTTTGATGGAATGCGCCAAGCACCAACCCCAAGAGTGTAAAGGCCAGCAACGCTTTTTCGGAGATACGGTTGGCGTGTTCATAAATCCTTGAATAAAAAGGCGCCAGGTCGGTAGCAGTAAACGTGATCATAGGGCAATTAGGGCTCGAAAATTAATGATAAAACCCCTACGCGCACCCAGAAATGTAGGATGCATGTAATGAAAGACCTGCGAAAACCGGATTCAGGAACTAATCCTCAAAATTGATGGTAAGGCTGCGCGCAATGCCGATTCGCACGCCATAATCCACATAACGGCCGTTGATAAACGAAGCTGCGGCCTCAAGACGGAAAAGTCGGAAAATTCCATCCAGCGAGTAGCCTACTTCTGTATAGTTTTGAGAAGAAGGGGTGGCCAGATAGTTTACAAAAATGTTTTCAGTGATACCCATGAGGCGTACACGTGGAATGCGGGTAACCAAAAACTTGCGCAAGTGATAGTGAGCGTTGGTGATGAAGTAGTCGCGGGTAGTGCTGAATTGGTAATAGTCCAGCAACCGGAAGCTACCGATGGGATCGGTGGTGACGAAAGGCGTGCGGTTGCCCAGAAAATGCTTGTAGTCCATGAAAAACATCGACCGGTTGTTCAGAAACGAGCCTGCACGCACGGCAATATCCAGTGAGCCACGGATGCCGTAATCCAGCCGGTGGCGGATCCCAACTTCCAACTGATCGAAATCCACATCGCTGCCAAACACCGAAGCAAAGCCCTTGCGGTAGTCGATGGAGAACGTAGGTGTAGAGCGCTCAATACGTTGCTTGTTGCCGTTGCGGATGCGGTACTTCAGCCACGGTTGCGCGTCCAGGCCCACAGAGCCCACAAATCCTTCGTGCGGAGCAAACCCGGTATCGGGCAACTCCGCATTCACGGGGGCGTTGGGTGTGTATTGGTCACGATTGCGCCTGAAGAGCGTGTAGTTGGTTGTGTTGGCAAGTTCATACCGCCTGTCCCACAGCCATTGGCTGCGCAACGTGTACTTGTCGTTGAAGCGATGACGGTAGCGCAGTTGCACAAAATCGTGCTCGTACAGTTTCATCAGGTTGTCGCCAAGAAAAAGCGTGGTGAGCGAGTTCACAAGTGGGTGAATGGGTTCATCGCTATTAAACTGTTTTATATAACGGCCACCTTCTAGCGTAAGTCGGTAATCCGCTGCGCGGAACTCAGTGCGAAGAAGCCCACTCAGCCGCTCGCGGGCAAAAGCGTAGCGCAGTATGGGACTGACTTCAAGGCGATAGTTCTCAAGCACTTTGCCTGCGGAGTCTTTCCGCGTCCAGCGTTTGTAGAGGCTGGTTCGCTGAATCAGCGTGGCACCCTCTACCGTGTTAAATCCTCCGTACAAACCATGAAAACGCAGGTTAGAGGTTTCAGTCAGTTTGTAAGAGTCGCCTGTGATCAAATCCCAAGGCTGAAAGCCTTTTCGATTTTTTTTGTTTTTGTTGGCCAGCGTGTCGCCTTCCCACCTCTTTTTCTCTTCGATGGCAATACTGTCCTCGGTGGCATAGCCGCGTTCCTCCTCTTTAGTAAGCGGGGTGGGGCGCATGTCGGCCCAGAAAGTCGAGTCTTTTTTATAGGCCCCCGTGTCAACCGCGAAGTATGACTCGGATAAAATATCGGGATCATTTTTCGATTCCTGCGTTTCCTTTTCGTACGCACGCATCAACTGCCTTAATTCTTTGTCGGTTACTTCCGCACCCTGCTCCAGTCGCTTCTCTACCGTGGTAGCCTTGCGGGCCGGAGCTTTCTTCTTCACTTCAACGGCTTTTTCTTTTTCCACCTTCTCATCAATCACCGTAAGAGGCTGCACCAGCGCCGGGTTCATCTTGATTTTGTAGTCGCGCATGGTGGCAAAATAATTGCCCTCAAACTCAAAGCCGAAAATCTTTCCACCGACTACAAACTGCTGCGAAATCGGTAGCCAGGCTTGCGCAGAAGGATTATTGGGAAAAGCCGGGTCGGCAATAGAACTGTAAATCTGTTTAACCTGAAAATTGATACCGAGTTTGGAAGCTTTGAAATCCAGGCTGTGGATGCTCCACCAGTCTTCCACAATACTCATCGTTCCTTCCACCACGTTATCACCGCGCGACCGGGGCATTACTTTGATCTTCGAAATCTCCCGGCCGCCATCTTTATACGTACCCAGGTATTCGAATCGATAGTAGCCAAACGACTTGGGCGACAAGGGCGAAACAATTTCTGCGATTTCAGGCTCGTAAAAACTTCCAAAAATGAAGGGCGCAGGGGACTGCTGGTTTTGAACCTTGCCCGAGGTGTAGATGGCTACCACTTTTTCTTCAAACTTGCCGGGGCGCGTGTATTTGATATCGCTCACCGATTCCTGGATAAACACGCGATCCTTGGTAATGCCCTCCTTCTCCAATTCCTTTTTTGCGAACCACGGGTAATCCTTTAGCTGGCCTTTCCCTTTGATGTACACGCGAGCCGAATAGTTATCGAGCTGCTGTGTGTGAAATTTGGCTTTCGCGATCGCTTTGCGCATAATCGTGTAGGCCGGGTCTTCCTTGCCTGCGCGCACGGTGACGTTTTGAAGCATCACCACCTGTGTTTTAAGTGTGATGTTCACGGCCTGAAAAGAATTGCCTACCGTAAGCTGACGACTTTGGGTTTCGTAGCCGAGGTATTGAAACAACACATCGTAGGTGCCGGGCGGTAGGGCTACTTCATAATTGCCTTGCAGGTCGCTGGCGTTCCCCGTTCCGGTTTGTTTTACATAAATAGTCGCATAGGGCAGAGGCGAGCCGTCATCGGCTTTGATCGTACCGCGGAAGCCGCCAGACTGGCTAAACAGGGCGACTGAGCAAGTTAAAGCAAGTAGGGTTAAAGCAGATCGCATGGCAAAGAAGACGCAAAAATAGAATTTGTGTTACAGGCTTAACGTAAAAAATGCCCCGGTGGTTAAACAAGGCAATGCCCGAACGGATGTTAAGCATCGGTGTTTAGGTCGCGGATTCGTTGATGTGTCGAAAAAAAGGCATGGGTTAGTTCACACTCGACCAGCGGTTGGTGTCCAAATACATGGAAACTCATTGTGCCAGTTTTTATTTAATGCACCGATTTCAGAAAACTCTTTAACCAATCAACGATGAACAACTTTCAAGAAAAAAACGAAGAACTCAATCGCATGCTAACCGCGGGTAAGTTTACCTTGCCCATGTTGGTGTTATTCACCAACATGCACACCTCAAACCCT
>JBIIVI010000059.1:0-14022 GCA_044339555.1 Cyclobacteriaceae bacterium
GATTTTTGGCCTTTATCCCGCAGAAAAGGCTCCAACAAACCTAAAAATACCCTAAAAGGGGTATTGACTTTTTCGAAAAAATTAATGCCTTGATTGCCGTACCCTGAAGCGGAACGCCTTCTTACAGAAGCACAGCAACTAGATGAACAGAATTTAGGAAAGCAGCACCCGCAATACGCAGTTACCCTGCAAAACCTGGCAACACTTTACCAAAAGAAAAAAGAGTTTGCGAGAGCATCGGAACTACTGGAACAAGTGAAGCAAACCACCCAAAATACCTTGGGTGGTGATCATCCTCTGTACGCCACCATTACCACCAACTTGGCCGTGCTCTACCAAGATCAGGGACAATACCCGGTAGCAGAAAAATACTGGCAGGAAAGCGTAGCGACCCGCAGAAAGCTACTGGGCGAAGAACACCCCGATTACGCGCGATCGCTGTTTGGATTGGCTAACTTTTATTTCGCCACCGGAAAGTTCGCAGAGGCCTATCAGCATTTCGCGCCCGTGATTCAAAACTATCAAAACCAAATTAGCCGGTATTTTTCTGCCATGAGCGAAAAGGAAAAGAGCGCGCTCTACGCACGCATCAAACCAGTGTTCGATACCTATCAGGACTTCTGCCTTCAATACTTTCAAAACAACGGGCCCCGAGGGCCTTTAACCGAACAACTTTACAACCTCCAGTTAACTAACAAAGCCATTCTGCTAAATGCCTCCAACAAATTGCGCAACGCAGTGGCCAACAGTCCAGATGAAGAAATCAAGTCGCTTTTCAAAGAATGGGTGAGCACGAAGGAACAGCTGGTGAAATTTTATGGCATGACCCGCCAAGAGCGGCAGAAATCGCAAATCGATGTGTTTAAGACGGAAGAAAAAGCAAATGATCTGGAAAAAGCGCTGGCCACTAAGTCAACGCTCTTCAACTCACTCACTGCCAGCCCTACGGTAGACTGGCGACAAATCCAAAGCAACTTGAACACGGACGAGGCAGCCATCGAGATTATCCGAATCCGTAAAAAGTTTGTACCCGACTCCATCTACTATGTGGGGTTGGTGGTAAGTCCCGCGTTTTCCGAGCCGAGCACGTTTATCTGGCCGAAGGGCATCACGATGGAACAAAAGTTCTACCGCTTTTTCCGCAACAGCATCAAACATAACCAGGCAGACTCACTCTCGTACGCCATATACTGGGCCCCGGTGGCGCAGGCACTCCCCAACATCAAGAAGTTATGGATCAGCAGCGATGGTGTTTTCAATAAAATCAACCTTAATACCATTTACAATCCGCTGACAAAAAGCTGGATTTTGGATGAATACAAACTGTATCTGATTAACAACACGCGCGAACTTTCCGAAAAGAAAACCGTTGCCGCTGCTACGACTACCCGAACTGCTACCCTTTTTGGCTTTGCGGATTTTAACCTCGCCGCCGCCAACCAGATCACACACGGGGGAAAGCGAGCATCGGGCACACGATACGGTTTCGATAGCGAAGATATTCCGATGTTGCCAGCTACTGAAAAGGAAGTACAGAACATCTCTACGCTTTTGAAAAACAACAACTGGCAGACCGAATCATTCATGCTGGATCATGCCAATGAACAAACCCTCAAAAAAATTCTGAGCCCTACTATTCTGCACGTGGCCACTCACGGCTTTTTCCTTAGCGATGTTGAATTGACTGACGAGACGCAGGAGGATAGCGACCAGTCTTACCGCAAGAACCCGCTGTTCCGCTCGGGGATTTTGTTGGCTGGGGCTGGCCTGCGGTTAGACAACAGCGAGGAAGATGGTGTGCTTACCGCCTATGAAGCATTGAATCTCAATCTCGACAAAACCGAACTAGTTTCGCTCTCCGCCTGCGAGACAGGATTAGGCGAAGTGCGAAATGGCGAAGGCGTTTATGGACTACAGCGTTCTTTTCTCGTGGCGGGAGCCAAGGCAGTACTCATGAGCTTGTGGCAAGTAGACGATCAAGCCACCCAGGAATTAATGGATCATTTTTACCAATACTGGTTTGCTGGAAAAACAAAAACCGACGCTTTCCGAGAAGCCCAAATTAAACTAAAAGAAAAATATCAGTACCCGTATTTCTGGGGTGCTTTTGTGATGATTGGTAATTAAGTTCGTAAGAAAAATTTATTGTTCAGAACGAAAAGAAGTATTGCAAAAGGTTAAAATGTTGCTATCGATGAAACGTGTATTAACAATACTATGCTGGGCTTTGGTGGCCTCGAACCTTTGGGCCCAGAAAAACCAGCCTGCGCCTGTTCCGTTTGATTCGGCTCAGTTTTATAACAACACGAAAGCGCCAGCCATCAGCGATGCCGCGATGATTGAATACGCACCCACCATTCAGGCAGATGGTAAAACAATCATTTTTGAAGCCAGCATGTCGGGCAAGCAATACTTGTTATTTCAAACATCACTCGACCAACTAAAAAAATGGGACAAACCCGTCCCGCTTACACGAATTAATTCTACAGGCGATTCATTGGATCTAATTGGTGGCCCCAGTTTAAGCTTTGATGGCAACCAGCTTTACTTCTTCCGTACGGTAGGGCGGTTTGCCAATCATGAAATTTTCTTAAGTAAGCGTACCCGCCAAGGGTGGAGTGAGCCCGAACCCTTGGGGGTACCCATTAACACCGATGGCTACGAAGGTTTCCCATCCATTAGTGCCGATGGCTCTACGTTATATTTTGTTCGGCAGAACCAGACTCCCCAGTCGAAGGAAATCAAGAAACTAGAACAGTTCTGCTACTCCATTTATCGATCTGTAAAAACCAAAGATGGCACGTGGGGCATTCCGGAAAAACTACCCTGGCCTATCAATCAAGATTGCGAAAAAGCTCCGCGCATCATGGCAGACGGGCGCACGCTGATTTTTTCCTCGAACCGACCGGGAGGGAAAGGCGGGTTCGATATGTACCAAACCAAACTGAACGACCTGGGTGAATGGTCGAACCCAGAACCCCTCACTTTTGTCAACACCGCTCTGGATGATCAATTGCCGTGTATCTCTGCTGAGGGCGACCTAATGTACTACACCTACAACAATAACGACATCTATTCCATCACGATTCCTTTTCAACTGCGACAGTTTATGAACAATGTTGTGCAAGGTTTCATTACCGATCAAGACACCAAATCCGGAATCGGTGCGGAAATTATTGTAACCGATGCACTTACCTCGGAAGTGGTCATGACACTGGATAACAACCCGGATGATGGACGTTACACAGTGGTGTTGCCGGTGGGCAGAAGTTTCAATATCGAGTTTAAGAAAGAAGGGTATTCCAGCTATTCGTATCCCCTGGATTTACGGGCGGTGAAGAAATACCAGCAAATCGATAAAAACGTGCAGTTGTTTAAGTCGATAAAGCTCAATCTTACAGTAAACGATACTGAACTTTTCGAGCCACTCCTCGCAGATGTAAAAGTCAAGGAAGTTGGGTCGGCCAATTACTTGAAAGAAGTTAAAACCAATGTGCGCAGCGGCCGAGTTAACCTAGAACTGCCGATCGGTAAAAATTATGAGATTGCTATCAACGCTCCGTTCTTCAAAGGGTACATTCTTCCGTTTGCCGCCTCCGGACTTGTTATCTACCGCGAGTTTGAAAAGTATGTTGAGCTCGTTCCAGAGAAAAAAGAAATTTTGGTGAGCGTGACGGACCAAAAGAACAACTCCAAAATCAAATCGAAGGTTGTGATCAAGAATAAAAGCCGGAACGAAGTGATCGAAGTAGATGGTAATCAGTCGATCTCATTGCGTGCGGGCGACCGGTACGAAGTGGAAGTAACCAGCGAGCAGGGTTATGCCTTTAACAGTACCGCAATCGACCTAACCTCCGGCACGTTCTCAAGTGATTTGAATGTTTCACTGTTGAAGTTGGAACCCGGTGCCAATCTGCCGTTGAAGGACATCAACTTCGAATCCAACTCCGCAACGCTTTCGGATATCTCGTTCGTGGAGTTAAAGCGAGTAATTGAAATGATGCGCGAAAACCCCTCGTTAAATGTGGAAATCGCAGCCCACACCGATGACATCGGCTCAGATGTTTATAACCTGACTTTATCAAACAAACGCGCAAAAAGCGTGGTGGATTACCTGACTGAAAACAAGATTCCGCTCGATCGCTTCAAAGCAAAAGGTTATGGCGAATCAGTTCAGAAAGCGCCCAATGACTCGGAGTCGAATCGGGCTATTAATCGAAGAGTGGAACTAAAAGTTTTAAGCATTTAGGTTATGCGAACCATTTATTTTGTTTTTTTACTTATCCTGAGCATTTCACCTGCGTTCGCACAGAAGTACTCGGAGTTATATCCGCAGTTTGACCGCATGACCCCCGAACAGGTCAAGAATTCGCTCAAAGCTTTTATGTTGGAGGATCAAGAACACCCCAATGCCAATTTTCGGCTGGCGATGATGTACGAACGCGCCTACCGGGCTGCTGATCCGCTTACCTCCTATCAATATGCGATGGCCAACGCGGCTGAGACCAAGCTGCGCTACAACAAGGCCAAGATGCTTTGCGATGCGCGCGAGGTAGATCGAAATAACGATGAGTATTGGCCCATTTTTAAAGTCATGGATGCGAAAGGCAAACCGTATGTGCCTTTTCAAATGGTATCGGCCAAAATGATTAATGGGTACGATTCGGCCGATGCGTTTATCAAAAACATTCCTGCCATCTACTCCGCTTTTACAAAGAGTGTGAATCAGTACGACCAGGCGGTAAAGCTCTTCGCTCAAATCAACACCCAGTATTCTTCACTCGAAGACCTCTACTTGCTGTACAACCCAGAGCTACACCAGTCACTTAACCAACTTAAAACCAACTACGATTCATGCATCGTGTATTTGGAACAATACCTGGGGCTTACGAAAACATACCCATTAAAAGGCTATAAGCAGTCGCACAAGATTCTTCCCATTCAAACTTACCGTCTCGACGGCCTCACTACATCTATCAATTTTTTGGTGAATGAAATCCGCATCTGGAATTATGCCGACTGGGTAAAAAAGATTCAGAGTTACGAAAGCAGCCATGTTACCGAATTGCGAAAATCAGTAGAAGCGGTGCATGATAAACTGGATAAAAGTATTGCCACACTGCAAACGCTACCCTTTGGAGAAACCGGCACCGTAATAAAACCAGAAAAGTCTTTGATCTTTAATCTCAACAATATCGATCGTCAGTCGGCTATATTGCCCTTGCTGGCATACAAAGCCTACAAACAAGAATGGCTCAACGAAATAAAAGCACAAGAGCCCGATACATTTTATTCGCGCAGAAATGCCGCCCTTTACAGCAATCTGGTGTACACCAACCGAAAAGCAGATACTCTGGCCCGAGCCCTTCAAGAAGCTGTTAAAGAGGCAGCAGTAGCCAAGCACAAAGATTTCATTATCAAAGCATATGGCTCACAAACTGGTTTAGAAAAATATGCGCGCGAGCAGCAAGCAGAAATCACCAAAACCTTTGACGCCTACACTCAGCAGTTGCGCATGAGTGTGCTCCGGGACACTTTTCGTACCGAATCGTTTCTCACCAAAGAAAAAGTGTTCCGATCCCCGAAAGGTGGTATTTCGATTTCTTTGGTGCCACAGCCGATTACGCCTGAAGCGTTGGAAACCGGTGCCCCCATCACTTTGTTCAACCGAAAGAACCCGGACGGAAGCGCATATGTGGCAGGCCTCTACAAGGCCGACAAGAAAAAGAACGTGACTTTTACTTTTCTAGTGCGGATTAACCCCGATGGCAAGGAAGCTTGGTTTAAGAACTTTAACCTGCCGGTGGATAGTGCTTCGGTGGCCGATACACATACGTATCTCGGGCCTGTGGTACTTACCCAGGAGGGTTGCGCACTTTTACTGCGGTCGGAACACCGCGCCAATCCTGTTTCGTTGAATACATTTATCTATCTGACCGAAAAAGGAGAAGAAAAAACCAGACAGAAAATTACCGATGTTTTCTACCCACGTCATGCCGTTTATTCCGAACGGAACAACTCATTCATTCTTACTCTTAAGGGAATGGCCCGAGCGGAAAGCATTTCTTCGCCCGAAAAACTTGTTACGCTCCAGCTCAATGTATTGGGCGAAGTGATTTGGAAACGAGAAATTGATATGGTGGGAAGTTTCACGGACCTTGTTCCCGTTGCAGATGGCTATCTGCTGATCGGAAACTACCTCGTTATTCGAGACCCTGGAAACAAAGAACTTCGTACCAAAGTTGCACAACAAGAGTGTAGCCCCTTTGTGGCCAAACTTGGAGAGCGAGGTGATTATCAAAAACTGGAAAGCTTGCCGCAGAACGGTTCATTGTTTGTGCAGCGGGTGGTAAAAGTGAGCGACAATTCTGTTAACCTCATTGCGTTCAAAGAAAAATTAGATGTAGCGAAAGAAAAGATATTCACGGAAGCGGATGGGCCCGTGCACATTATGACCAACCGCAGCGCCCAGATTGTTTTTGCGAAGTAGTGCTAGATGCCCTCTTGCAGATGGAAGAACTGTTTGATCCGATCTGCGCCCGATCCGTCCAGTAGTACTACCAGATAGTCGCCTGGGTTAATAAAGATTTGTTCGGAGGGATTCTTCATGAGTACGCGCTTGCCGTTAACCATTTTTACAATGCCTAGCAGCACCACATTGCAGCTGCGCTTTAGATCAAAAAAAGCTTTCTCGTACGGCACGTTCGAAAAAGGATTGTCGGGCTGTACGATTACCTGTTTCATGTCGTACTCATGATTTTCGTGGGCATATGCAATCAGTTCTTCCGTAAAGAACGCGACATCGGGCTCGTAGATGTAGCTGGCTAATAACTTGGAAGAGATTTCGTTTTTTGAAATAGCGTAAGTAATGCCGGCATTAATAAAAGTAGCCTTCAGATTACCATTGTCCAGCGTCACCACGTAATTCAACTCAGCGTATCTTTTCTTGATATTGATGATGTACACGAGTTTTTCGGTGTCGTCATTCAGGTTGATGAACACAATCGAGGCTTCCTGGATATTGACTTTTTCCAGTAAATCAAAATTGTTGTAATCGGAATAGAGTGTAAATACTTTGTCGGTGCTGTAGTATTCATGAATGATATCAATCGCACTGCGGTCTTTCGTTACCACAGCCACCTGGCGCCCGGCCGCAAGTAAGTGCGATACCACCGACTGCCCAAACTCATTCCAGCCAATGATGACGATATGGTTGGTGAAATTGGTACCGTTGAGTCCGAGCATTTTCTTTTCCTTAAAAGCGCTTACGAAAGTAGCCATTTGCCCAATAATAAAACCATATACACCCACGCTGGAAAGTAAAAAAAGGAATCCAATGAGACGGCCCGTGGGACTTACCGGCAGCATATCACCATACCCCACCGTGGTGAGTGTTTCCGCCAAATACCACGTAGCATCAAATAATGAGTGAATTTTGCTTTCAGGTGTATTCTTCTCAAAATGAAGCAACGTTACCACCAGAATGCTGTACACCACCACAATGGTAGCGATGGCGATTGCTGCTGACTGACTGGTAGATTTTTTCTTCATTTCCTAAAACTACTATGTTTTAGGAAAAGATGCATCATGGACACTTCTCCAAGATCGATGCTACGAGAGCGGGCGAAACCAGGCCACGCTCCATTGACTCCATATTAAAAATGTAGGTAGCGATCTGCGCAATTTCCATATCAGTCAGGCTGAGCACGCCCGGCATACGTTGATTAAAAACAATGTCGTTTACCACCATTTCGCCCTCCATGCCGTACTTCATTCCACAAATGATCTTTTCAAAATTTGGCTGGAGGTAATCAGAACCGGCGATAGGTGGATAGAGCCGGGCAAGACCTTTTCCTTTGGGTTGGTGGCAATTGCTGCAATGCTGTTGATAAAGCCGCTCGCCTTGAACCTGATATTGTTTAAAGGCCAATTGATCGGCCGTCTGGCATTGAGTAAACACCAGCACCAGGAGAAACACTCCCAAGTTAGTGCGAAGACTCAATGCGTAAGCGTTTGATATCGCCGATGAGGCGGTTAACATCCTGTTCCTCCGTGCCATCGTACTTGCCCCGAATCCGGCCCAGCGGATCAATCAGCAAAAAGGCACCACTGTGAATGAACCCGTCGGGTTCGGTTTTATCCTCCATCGCAGTAGCAAAATAACTCGTCTGCGCAATGTGGTAAATGGAGTCCTTCAAACCCGTAACAAAATGCCATCGGTCGGACGATGCTCCTAACCGATCGGCAAAGTCGTGTAACTTTTCCACATCATCATGTTCGGGATCGATCGTATGCGACAAAATCAACACATCCGGCATTTCGGCGGTCGCCTCATACACCCGCAGCATCTGCGTTTTCATCACCGGGCAAATAGTACGACAGGAAGTAAAAAAGAAATCAGCTACATAAATCTTATCCCTAAAAGTGGCATTGGTAACAACCACGCTATCCTGATTCACAAACGAAAATGGCCGAATCGTGTGGTATAGTGTATCAGTTCCTTGTACCGTCCGCTCACCGTAAACTGGAAGCGGTTTCGGTTGGTTGCAACTCGCCAGCACTAGCAGCGCAACACTCACTATGAAAAATCCTCGCATCAGTTTTGAATTACAATTTTATCGCCTTCGCGCACCGTTCCGTTAGATCGCGCGAGTACGTTCTGTCCAAAATACACTTTCCCATTCTGCTTCCGATAGCGCGACAACGTTGCCAATGGCTCTACTCCGCCCTGGCCAGTTGCCTGATCCACGGTAACCATCACACAGCGCGAACACGGCTTCACGCCCAAAAAGTTGATCGTACCCACGGAAAACTCACGCCAAGTATCTTCTTCGTACGCCTCGCCACCGGTAAAAACAAAATTCGGCCGAAACCTGTTCATCGGCACGGGACTCTGCAAGCGAGAATTTAAGTCATCTAATGAAGCCTGGCCGATGATCAAGAATGGGTATCCGTCCGCAAGGCTTACCCAATCACCTGACGCACTGTACTGAACGTCTACCTGACGGGGACTAGTTTCCGGAAATGCCACTAACCTAACTTCCTGATGTACATGTTCGGAAAACCACTCATCCACTTCGTTGCTGCATCGGTGCACCTCCACGGTGTCGTTCCAAACCGTAGCCGCCATCAGGTCACCAATACGCGCATCCAGCGACATTCGTTCGCTGGATTTCTGAAAGTGAAGTGCCAAATGCCCATTTTCAATCCGAACCTGAAACAACGCCAGCGCAGGAAGCACCCGCTGCGTTAAAAACTGGTGATTGGAATCGATCAACATCCATCGTCTGTCGTACTCCAGGCCTTTGCCCAGCACGCGGGCCTCGCCCACGCGCTGACCGCCCAGCGACTTCACCGGATGTAACCATATTTCCGAAAGGATTCGAGTAAGCATGAACTAAAGCGCTAAACACATACGTTTGCAACTTACGCGCCCGTTATCTTTATCACAAATTCTAGCTGCTCCATGGCAAAAGAAAGTGCACTCTGGTATTTTGAAAGCCGCAATCTTTTTAATCTTCTGTGCCCCCATAAAACCAAAAACCTGGAGCAAAAGCATGTTTTCCATCACTACAAAAAGGGAACATTCATCTACCTGCCCGAACAGGAAGCCCAGTTCATTTACATGGTGGCCGCGGGGCGCGTAAAAATCGGACACTATCTGGAAAACGGACAGGAGGTTGTTTCTTCCATACTTACTACGGGTGAAATTTTTGGCGAACTGGCCTTGGCGGGTGAAGACACCCGAAAGGACTTCGCGCAGGCGATGGATGAAGACACCAGCGTGTGTCCGCTCCGCTTGGAAGAAATGAAAATGCTGATGCGCGACAACCACGAGCTGAGTTTTAAATTGATTAAGCTGGTGGGCTTACGGCTGATGAAATTAGAGCGCAAGCTGGAGCTACTGGTGTTCAAAGATGCCCGCACCCGCGTGGTAGAGTTTCTAAAAGATGCGGCCTCCTGGAAAGGCAAAAAGGTAGGCGATGAAACCATGATTCCCACCCGCCTCACACATAAAGACATTGCCGCACTTACCGGTACCTCGCGGCAAACCGTAACGACAATCTTAAACGAGCTGAAAGAAAAGAATCTGATCTATTTCGATCGGAAAAAAATTCTGATCCGCGATTTGGCCAAACTCGCCTAAGTATACGATTAGGCGGTGCCGGCTAGTTCGCGAATAACGGTTATGATTTGCTGCGCCAACTCATCGGCCCTTTTCGGACTTCTTGATTCGGCATAGATGCGGATGATCGGCTCGGTATTGCTTTTGCGCAAGTGTACCCATTCTTTTTCGCTTTCAAAATCGATCCGAACTCCATCAGCAGTGTTAATCTCCTGATCGGCAAATTTGTGCTTTACTTTGTCGAGTAACGCATCTACGTTGATGGCGGGTGTAAGCTCAATTTTGTTTTTTGAGATATAATAGCTGGGATACACTTTCCGCAATTCGGAGGCAGTAAAGCGCGTCTTTGCGAGGTGTGTTAAGAACAAGGCAATTCCCATGAGCGCGTCCCGCCCGTAATGCAACTCCGGAAAAATCACACCCCCATTGCCTTCTCCGCCAATCACAGCGCGGGTATCCTTCATGGCCTGCACCACGTTTACTTCGCCCACCGCAGCCGCGCGGTATTTGCCTTTGTAGCGTTCTGTCACATCGCGCAACGCACGCGTTGACGATAGGTTGGAAACGGTATTGCCCTTCTTTTTGCTCAGAACATAATCTGCCACCGCCACCAGTGTATACTCCTCACCGAAAGGTTTGCCATCTTCCTGAATCAGTGCCAACCGGTCAACATCGGGGTCTACCACAATACCCAGATCGCATTTTTCCTGACGCACTACCTGCCCGATTTTTTTTAAGTGCTCCGGCAATGGCTCGGGATTATGAGGAAAATGGCCGGTGGGTTCGCAATACAACTCCACCACCTTCCGCACACCTAAGGCCTTGAGCAACTTGGGCACGGCAATACCCCCGGTAGAGTTTACCGCATCCACTGCTATCTTGAAACGCGCTTTGCGAATCGCCTTCACATCCACCAGTTTGTTCTTGAGAATAAGATCAATGTGTTTTTGGATGTATTTGTCTTTCTGCTCGTACGCCCCCAGCTTCTCAACGGGAGCAAAATCAAAAAGCTCGTTCTGGGCGAGCCGTAGAATCTCAGCGCCATCCGCAGCCGATAAGAACTCACCTTTTTCGTTCAACAACTTCAACGCATTCCATTGAATAGGATTGTGACTGGCTGTTAGGATGATTCCACCCTGTGCTTTTTCAAGCGTAACGGCAACCTCCACCGTGGGAGTTGTAGAAAGTCCTAAATCCACCACGTCCAGCCCAAGGCCTTGCAGCGTAGCGGAAACCAACTGGCTGATCATGGAACCAGACAGGCGGGCATCGCGCCCGATAACTACTTTTCTTCCTCTGCGGGCCTTTACCCACATGCCATACGCGGCAGCAAACTTAACAGTATCAACAGGTGTTAGCGCATCGCCCGGTTTTCCTCCAATGGTACCCCGAATGCCTGAAATAGATTTTATCAGCGTCACAATCTTGAAATTTCTGACGCGAAGGTAAAAAAAACGACAGGTTTTGTAGTCTACTTGCGTAGGTCGGGCAAGGGCGCAAGTTCTTGCTTGCCCGGATCACCACACACGCTGTCGCCTGCGCCTACAACTTTGCCGCAATAACCGCAGGTTATACCTTCCTTGGCCAGAAAAGGACTTTGCGTGGCGCACGTACCCCGAAACTCCCCGTTTTTTACAAACAACAAGCGCACGCTCATCAATCCGAAAAAGAGCGCAAAAACTCCGAGGGTAACCAGAAATAGAGCCATAGACGTTTTTGAATTATCGAACCAGCGGGCTACGCCACCCTGTTTCGCTACTTTTGCAAAGATAACACGATTCATTTCCCGAAAGTTTAGAACGAATGAAATATCCATGCTCTGTTTTCACCCACAGGCATGTTAATGGGGCTTGGATATTCCATGTGACAGTAAACAAAAAAATGATTAACACATGAAAAAACCCCTCTCTGCCCCGGATCCGCAACGCGCGGCCAAACTCGCAGCCTTCGACCGCCTGCTAACCGTGATGAATGAACTGCGCGAAAATTGCCCCTGGGATAAAAAGCAAACGCTGGAATCGTTACGGCACCTTACGATAGAAGAAACCTACGAGCTCTCCGATGCCATTCTAGACGGCAACCTGACGGAGATTAAGAAAGAGTTAGGTGACCTCATGCTGCACCTGGTATTTTACGCACGGATTGCCTCCGAGCAAGGTGCCTTTGATGTGGCCGATGTGTTGAATGGTATCTGCGATAAGCTGATTGAGCGCCACCCGCATGTGTATGGCGATACCGTGGCCAACGATGAACAAACGGTAAAGGAGAATTGGGAAAAAATAAAACTGAAGACGGGCAACAAGTCGGTACTGGAAGGTGTGCCGAAAACGCTACCCGCCTTGGTCAAGGCCATGCGCATTCAAGACAAAGCCCGGGGCGTGGGCTTTGATTGGGAACACCGCGGGCAGGTGTGGGAAAAAGTGGAAGAGGAATTACAAGAATTTAAGCAAGAGATCGAAGCGTCTGACGCAGTCGCGAACCGCGATCGGGCCATGGCAGAATTTGGTGATCTGCTGTTCTCTCTGGTTAACTATGCGCGCTTCGTAAACATCGATCCGGAAGAAGCACTCGAGCGCACCAACAAGAAATTTATCAAGCGCTTTCAATACCTTGAACAGGCATCTGCTCAAGATGGAAAAAAGCTGGGCGAGATGTCGCTGGCAGAAATGGACGCGTACTGGGAAAAGGCCAAACAATTATGACAAAAAAAGCCGGCCCCGTTTCGGAAGCCAGCTGTTGACGTAGAAATTTCTGTCGGGTTCGATTCTAACCTCACCCCTGACCCCTCTCCGGAGGAGAGAGGAATCGCTCGAACTTAGTTGCTGGGTACTCCACCAAAATAGTACCAGTTAAACCTGCATTTCCTCAAGGTGTAC
Organism: Cyclobacteriaceae bacterium; assembly: GCA_044339555.1. GTDB lineage: Bacteria > Bacteroidota > Bacteroidia > Cytophagales > Cyclobacteriaceae > ELB16-189. The sequence goes on from JBIIVI010000059.1 coordinate 13,003, forward strand.
GCTTGGCGCTGATCGGGAACTGCCCAAACTGCCCCAATGTCATCGTGCCATCCCACGCATCCCCGTTGATAGCCGCTTTCACCGCGATGCCAACTGAGTTTCCACCAAACGAGAGCGTATAAGTAAACGTGAGCTCGTTGCCCACCACCTTCACGTTTTCCAACGGGGTGGTACGATTGCCGCGGGTGCTGGTAATTGTGCCCGTGTACTGGCCGTCTTTCTTTTCGATCGTGATTTTGCCTTCGCCGCCTTGTGGAGATTGCACGGTGTAATCCCACACGCCATCGGCTTTTGCAACGGCCGCAGGATCAGTCTTTACAACGGGCGCAGCAGCAGCCGGCGCAGCGGGACGCGCGGCACCACCTCGGTTACCGCCACCACCAAAACCACCGCCTCCTTGCGGCATACCGCCACCACCGCCGGCATCACCAGGGCCACCACCGTCACCTTCTTTCAAATCATCGTTGTTAACATTGCGGCCTCTTCTGCGGGGCTGATCAAAACTCATCTTACCAATCCGGTAGCTCACGTTGAAACGGAAACTCCAGTTGTTTAGCACCGTTGTGCTGCGCTGATCGATGAGCGGAGTTTCCAAACCATTCCGGATTTTCATTGAAGGCGCCAGGAAGTTCTCTAAGCCCATGCCTACACTTCCTTTCTTATTTTTGAATTCTTTACGCACGCCCAAGCTGTAAATTCCAAATCCGCCCTGAAAACCTTGAAGCTGAATTCTGCGACCCCGATAGAAACTAAAAGTTTGCAGCGCCCAGCCATTGCCCAGATCGTAGCCACCAAAAATCCGGCCGCTATAAACCCAGCCCGTGTTACCTGCATTTTGCGTAGGATCGGGCACATTGTTGCTCAGGTCGGCATAATACACATCACCGCCCCCGTTCAACGAAAGTTTGCCAATCGTTACGTTCGTGAAGAAGCTCATACCGTACGCATTTTCTTGCCCAATGTTAGCATACCGGGTGATGATGGTGTCGGCCGAGAACGTGCGGATGCTTTGGATGGCAT
>JBIIVI010000359.1:0-3154 GCA_044339555.1 Cyclobacteriaceae bacterium
ACTCGCGACTCTCAAGATCGAAAGTCGATTGTATCACCTCACGGATGATGCTGAAACCATTCGAACTGCATTAATGTCCATTCTGAAAGAGCATCCGGTGGTAATTCTATCGGGTGGCGTTTCGAAGGGAAAATTTGATTTTATACCTACAGCCCTAGCAGATTTGGGTGTAGAGCAAGTGTTTCATCAAATTCGCCAAAAACCAGGCAAGCCCTTTTGGTTTGGACGCTCTTCTCTCAACACGGTGTTTGCTTTGCCCGGCAATCCCGTTTCCACGTTCCTGTGTTTCCACCGGTACATTCGGCCGTGGTTGCAACGAAGTTTGAAACAAACCCTGCGACACGAAACGGCCGTGCTGGCCAGCGATGTAAATTTTACGCCCCCGCTCACTTACTTTTTGCAAGTGAAACTCAGCCATGTGGATGGTATAACAGCTGCGCAGCCATTGCCGGGAGGCGGTTCAGGAGATTTCGTTACGTTGGTGCAGGCAGATGGTTTCCTCGAACTTCCGGCCGATCGGAGTAACTTTCAAAAAGACGAATGGTATCCGTTGATCCGGTTCCGCTAATGCACGATAAGATCGGTCTGGATTTGTTCGAGACTCCGTCCTTTTGTTTCGGGCATCACCCGCCAGGCAAAAAAGAACTGAAGCACCATCATAGCGCTAAAAAACGCAAACGCATAGGCTCCGCCCATCGGCGAGCGAGCTACAAAAATGGGGAACGCCCATGAAATGAGAGCCGCCATGATCCAGTGCGTGAAACTTCCCAATGTCTGTCCCTTTGAACGTACTTGATTGGGGAAAATTTCGGAGATGAACACCCAGATTACCGAGCCTTGTGAAAAGGCAAAAAAGGCGATGAAGCCAATCAGGTAGACCATCACGTTAATGCCGCCAAAGTCTTGCACGAAAAAGGTGTACGATACCAGTCCCAACGCCACAATCATCCCCAACGAACCAATGATCATCAATGTCTTGCGACCAAACTTATCGATCAGAGAAATCGCCAGCAGCGTAAAAATCATGTTCGTGAGCCCGATAGAGGCTGATTGAAGTAACGAAGCATCTTTCGCCAAACCCGTGAGTTCAAAAATCCGTGGAGCGTAATACATGATGGCGTTGATGCCGGCTAGTTGGTTAAACATGGCCAGCACGACCGCATAAAAGATGGGCTTTCGATAGGCCTTCACGAATAATGACTCTTGGCCAAGTCGCGCACCTTCGTCCAGCGAAGCGCGAATTAGCTGCACGGCTTGCCGCGGGTTCTCCTCGCCAATTTCGGTGAGCACCTGTTCGGCCTCTGCTTCGCGTTTTCCTTTTAGCAACCAACGCGGACTTTCAGGAACCAAAAACACCAACGCCAAAAACGCGAAGGAGGGCAACGCTTGCACGCCCAACATCCAGCGCCACGCCTGGTCGCCAATATCAAACAATAAATAGTTTGATAGGAAAGCCACCAAAATCCCGCACACCACATTGAACTGAAACAACGCTACCAAGCGACCCCTACGTGCCGCGGGCGCAATCTCTGAAATATACATCGGTCCTACTACTGAAGAAGCCCCAACACCAATACCGCCCAAAAAACGGAACACCACAAACGCGCCCCAAGACGTGGTAAGTGCTGTAACCAACGAGGTAACTAAATAAAGTAACCCAATAAACTGAAGCATTCGCTTGCGGCCATACTTCTCCGCCGGCCACCCGGCCACCAGCGAACCCAATACCGTGCCCCACAACGCAGCCGACACTGTAAAGCCGTGCGCGACATCGGAAAGCTGCCAAAGCCCCTGAATGGACTTCTCCACGCCCGAAATCACGGCCGTATCAAAACCAAAAAGAAAACCGCCCAAGGCGGCAACCCAAGCGTTACGCAGTGCTGTGCTCTTCATTTGTGCTTAAAAAACTTAAAACAAGGTACATTTTTTAAAATGAATTTCGTTTTCGAAATTGGGCTTTGATTTATCGATAAGCGGGAGTAGCTCAGTTGGTAGAGCGAAAGCTTCCCAAGCTTTAGGTCGCGGGTTCGAGCCCCGTTTCCCGCTCAATCAAATTTTTTCTATGCGTATTCGGAAGGAAACCACCGCACTGAATTGGGCGTATTTTTTGAAGGTGTTTGGAATCGTAGCTGCGGTTTACTCGCTGGTACTATTGTTGGACTATGTGGGCGGCAACGGCATTAGAATATCGACCTGGATAAACTTGGCACTCTACCCTGCGATGTTTGGCAGCATGTATGCGTATAGCCAGCGTCAGGTAAAACTCTTGGTAAACGATTACCAGAACATCCCTGAATTCAGAGCCAACTTGCTACGTAAATTGGAAAAAGAAGGCTTCCGACTGGAACACCAAGATGACGAAACAGTAGCTTATCCTAGCAGTGGCTTCCGTAAGTTTATCCAACGCTGGTTTGGAAGCGAAGAGATAACGATCACTTGGGGGAACGAAACTACCATTTCCGGATCCTTGAATCGGATTTCGTGGGTAGAAGACGTACTCACCTGGAATCCGGATTTCCGCTACGCACTTTCCGCTAATTGACGAAGCGCCGTGCGCACCCGTTCGAAAGGAAACCGCTGGTGCACTTCACGAAACGCATGAGCAATTTCTTCGGTAGCGAGATTACCCATACTGCCTTCGTGCGTATGATGAACAGATCGCTCTGGTGAAAAATTACCCGCCTCTATCTCTAACCCTACTTGGCGGTATGCATCGCGAAAAGGAACACCTGCCAGCACTCGCTTGTTTACTTCCTCCACACTAAACAGGTACACAAACTGGTAGCTGGCCAGAATTCCCTCCTTCACCCGGATATGTTGCAGCATCCGGGTCGTCATCGCCAGACATGCTTTCATTTCTTGGAGCGCTGGAAAAAGAATTTCCTTGAGCAATTGAAGGTCGCGGTGATAGCCGGAGGGAAGGTTAGCGATCGTCATTTGTAGATCATTCGGCACAGCCGAAAAACGATTGCAGCGTGCGCGGATCAACTCCCACACATCCGGATTTTTTTTATGCGGCATAATGCTGGAACCGGTGGTCAGCTCATCCGGAAAGGAGATAAATCCAAATTGCGGATTTAAATACAGCGTGCAATCCATGGCCAATTTACTGAGCGTAGCGGCTACGTTCGCCACCGCCATGGCCACTACACGT
>JBIIVI010000060.1:0-13895 GCA_044339555.1 Cyclobacteriaceae bacterium
CCCGAGGAACTGGTCGATATCATTGGATTAGCTGCCCAAGGCGTGAGGTTCTTTAATGTGGAGCCCCGCATGGCGGTGTTGTCGTACTCCAACTTCGGATCCAACAAAGGCGAAATTCCGCAACGTACCCGCGAGGCCGTACGGTTGGCGAAGAAAAAGTACCCGGATTTGGTTGTGGAGGGCGACATTCAGGCGAACATTGCCTTGAGTACGGATATCCAACGCGAGGTGTATCCCTTCAGCGCCCTGGCAAAAGAAGGCGCCAACACGTTCATCTTTCCCAATCTGGCCGCGGGCAATATTGCCTATAAGCTGCTGATGGAGATTGGCGGTGCGGAAGCTATCGGCCCGATTTTGTTGGGTATGAAAAAGCCCGTTCACGTGCTACAGTTGGGAAGCTCCATTCAGGAGATCGTAAACATGGCTGCCATAGCTGTGGTAGATGCCCAATTGCACGAGAAGAATATGCACTTGTAACCCGCTTCTTTTGTAAATTACCCTACTTTTTAATCTGCTTTCATGATTGCTTTTTTGAATGGGCGGTTGGTATCGAAAGAGCCCACCCATGTGGTAATGGATGTAAACGGGGTGGGATACCTCGTAAACATTTCACTCCAAACCTTCTCCGACATTAAAGACCAGGAGGCGCTGCGGTTAAGCACCTACCTGCAAGTGCGCGAAGATGCCCATGTGTTGTTTGGCTTTGCCACTGAAGCCGAACGCCAGATGTTTTTGCATTTGATTTCAGTCAATGGTGTGGGCCCGAGTACAGCCATGGTGGTGCTTAGCTACATGGCTCCGGCCGATTTACGGCAGGCCATTGTATCGGAGAACACAGCCGCGCTGCAAGCGGTGAAAGGCATCGGTGGAAAGACCGCACAACGTTTGATTTTAGAGTTGAAAGACAAGCTCCGGAAGGAAGGCGTGCAGGATTCGTCCACGGTGCAACCGGTGTACAATAAAATGAAGCAGGAGGCGTTATCCGCACTGGTAACGCTGGGTATTGGCCGCCCTGCGGCAGAAAAAAGCATCGACTCGGTTCTGAAGAAAAACGGCCCCGCCATTACTTTGGAAGAGTTGGTGAAACAAGCTTTAAGAAACGCGTAGGTAAACTTTGAACCTGAACCTCCACAAACCCCACCTTGTTCCGGTGGTGGCACTGCTTTTGGCGGTGTGCGCCATCGTCCCCGGGAGTGCGTGGGCGCAACGGCAGGACACGACCAAGCGCGATACCCTAAAACGTACCTACAATCCGTTTCGGCCCAGTTTTCGGCCATCCGATCGCTATGGCGACCCCTTTTCCAACTACACCACGTTCTCACCGCTTTTTTTGAAGGACCCGAAAAGTCTGAATTTGGATGTGCAGATCGATACGAGTATGAACTACTCGATCAACGAAAGAATTGGCTCTGTAAACTTCCGCCCGCTCTCTTCCATGACTTTTCAGGAGTTAAGCCAGCAACAGAATTTTTTGTTGCGCAAGGAGTACTGGAAATCCAAGAGCCAGGCGTTGGATGGCGAGAGCGCGGTAAGTAGCCGCAATCTGCTACCTAAAATTTATGTCAGTCCGGTACTCGATCGCATCTTTGGCGGCAGCTATGTGGAGATTATCCCGCGCGGAAACGTAACACTCGACTTCGGTGGCGCCTGGCAAAAAATCGAGAACCCAACGATCCCCATTCGCCAGCAGCGCAACGGCGGTTTTGAATTCGATCAGCAAATCAATTTGAATGTTACCGGAAAAATTGGCGAGAAGCTGTCGGTGGTTACCAATTTCGATAACAACAATTCGTTCGATTTTCAGAACAACTTCAAGGTGGAGTACACCGGTTTTAAAGAAGATGTGTTAAAGAAACTGGAATTAGGCAACGTTAGTCTGCCGCTTAACAACAGTTTGATTACCGGCGCACAAAATCTTTTTGGGATAAAAACCCAAATGCAGTTTGGGAAACTGTTTGTGACGGCCATCGCCACCACCCAACGTGGCAAGCAGTCATCGGTGGAAATTCCAGGCAGCATTGGTGCGTCCGGTCAGGGGCGCCCTTTCGAGATTGTGGGTTCTGCTTACGATGAAAACCGTCACTTTTTTCTGGCGCAGTTCTTTCGCGACAACTACGAAGGCTGGCTGAGCACGTTACCGCAGATCACAAGCGGTCTCAACATTACGCGTGTGGAGGTTTATGTCCTGAACCGCCAGAACGACACCCAAACACAACGCAACATTGTGGGTATGATGGACATGGGGGAGAGCGATAAGATTTATCGCAGAGACTTGATCACGTCAAGTGTTCCGGCCCGCTCGCCCGCCACCAACGAAAACAACGACTTGTTTCCGCGGTACCTGGATAACCTGCAGCGCAGAGCTGACACGATCTCGTTTATTTTGGAAAAAGAATTAGGATTTCGTGCCGGCACTGATTTCGAACGGATCAATGCGGCCCGGCGGCTATCGCCCACGGAGTTTACATTCAATAAAGAATTAGGGTACATTACCTTGCAGCGCAAACTACAAAACGATGAAGCGCTGGCGGTTGCCTTTGAGTACACCTGGAACGGAAGGCGTTACAAAGTGGGGGAGTTGACCGAAGATTACGCCAATCGAAATGAAGAAGATGTGATTTTTCTGAAACTGTTACGGCCACGGAAAATCAACATAAAAGACGGCCAGGGTCGCATCATACCCAGCTGGGATTTGATGATGAAAAACGTATACAGCTTGAACGTGCCACAGGTTACACGCGAAGGTTTTCAGTTGCGCATTGTATACCGGGATGACCGTACGGGGATTGATAACCCCCAACTTCAGGAAGGCGAAGTAGCACGCACCCGCCAGCTTATCGAAGTGTTGGGTTTAGATCGGCTGAATCCGTACAATGATCCGCAACCTGATGGGAACTTCGACTTTGTGGATAAAATCACCATCATCCCGGAAACGGGTGTCATTCTTTTTCCGTTTCTCGAACCCTTCAATACGCCGCTGCGCAGGTTATTCAATCTTGAGCCTACCACTTCCTTGCGCGATTTTCTGGTTAACAAATATGTGTACGACACGCTCTATCGTACAACGCGAGCAGAGGCTGAGTTGGTGGCCACAAAAAACAAATTCTTTTTAGTTGGCTCTTTTAAAGGCGGCTCGGGTCGCGAAATCATCATTCAGGCTTTCAATATCACCCCGGGCTCGGTGAAAGTCTTTGCCGGTGGTACACCCTTACGCGAGGGCACTGACTACAACGTAGATTACACGTTTGGAAAAGTAACCATCCTGAACGAGGGCATTCTCAGTTCCGGTAAGAACATCAGCGTGACGTACGAACAACAAGATCCCTTTGCGTTTCAGACACGCTCGCTGTTGGGTACTCGCCTCGATTATCGACTGAATGAGCAAGTTAACATCGGTTCAACCCTTTTGTATTACAACGAACGGCAGCTGGTTACGCGAAATCTTATTGGTACCGAGCCGGCTCGCAACTTGCAATATGGGTTGGATGTAAACATCAAAAAAGATTCCCGCTTCCTGACCAAAATGGTGGATGCGTTACCCTTTTTACAAACCAAAGAGACCTCCAACGTAAGCTTCAACGCTGAGTTTGCTCAATTGCTGCCGGGCACATCAAACATCATCAAAGGCGAAGGCACTTCGTTTATCGATGACTTTGAAAATTCGGCTACGCCATACTCGTTTATCAGTCCCCAGAATTGGCGCTTGGCGGCGGTACCACAAACCCCCAACAATGAATTTGATCCGGCCAACGGAGCGGTGGATGATGTGCGGGCTGGATTCAGGCGTGCCCGTCTTGCCTGGTACACAGTGGACAACCAATTCTACCGCGAGGGCGGACGCTTTAAGCCACCGAATATTACCAACTACGATTCGCGCGAGAACCACTACACGCGTGCAGTAAATCCGAACGAAATTTTTCCAGCCCGTGATTTACAGCTCGGAAATTTTTTTGAACCGATTCTGGATGTGGCTTATTACCCGGAGGAGCGTGGCCAGTATAACTTCAATCCCGACTTGACGAGTGAAGGTTTTTTGCGTAATCCGACTTTGAATTTTGGTGGGATTACTACCGCCATTCGTAATGAAGTGGACTGGGACAAGTCGAATATTGAGTACATCGAGTTTTGGCTGTTGGATCCCTTTATCCAGGGTAGGAATGGATTGATTGATGATGGTACCGGGCGAACGCCGAAAAACAATACAACTGGTGGAAAAATGATCTTTCAGGTAGGCAGTATTTCGGAAGATGTGATGCGCGATGGCAAACATGCGTTCGAAAACGGCTTGCCCGGAGATGGAAACCTTGCTACGAGCACGCAGCGAAACGAGTGGGGGTATGTAACCAGCCGTCAATACATAAACAATGCGTTTGGCAACGATGCCACTGCGCGGGAGAATCAGGACGTGGGCCTGGATGGAGCGCGAAACGCACTCGAACAAACCACGTTTGATCGGTTCTTGAATCAAGTACCGGCAGCTGTTCGTCCCACACTGGCCGAAGACCCCGCTGCAGACGACTTTGGATATTTTTTTGGTAGTGATCTGGATGGCCGCGATGCCGGTATTCTGGAGCGCTACAAAAAATTCAACGGCATGGAAAACAACTCCCCGATTGTAACCGGCCCCATTGCTGAATTTGCCACCAACCTGCCGGACAACGAAGATTTGAATCAAGACAATACGTTAACTGACTTGGAGGAATACTACGCCTACAACATCGATTTGCGACCGGGCCAACTGGAAGTAGGAAAACAATTTATTGTTGATCAGCTCCGGCCTACCACGCAGGCTTTTGGCGGTGAGGTAACCTGGTATTTGTTCCGCATCCCCATCCGGCAGTTCACTGATAAGTTCGGTCAGATAAACGACTTTAAATCGATTCGGTACATGCGGGTGCTGCTAACCGGATTTGCCGAACCCGTAGTTTTGCGTTTTGCCAATTTCCGTGCGGTGGGCAATCGCTGGCGAAGATATACCGCTAACCTGGAGGAGTCACGCTTTGGAGAACCCATCGAACCGAACTTCGATAACTTTGCATTGTCAGTGGTAAACGTAGAAGAGAATGGTCAGGGCAATAACGAAAAGCCACCCTACATTCCCCCGCTGGCCCGCGACCGCGATATTACCTCGGCCGTGCAGCGCAGATTAAACGAGCAGTCGTTACAACTCTGTGTAAATGATCTGGCCGACGGCGATGCCCGCGCAGCCTTTAAAAACGTGGCGCTGGATTTTTTTAACTACGGTCGTTTGAAAATGTTTTTAAGCGCCCACGGCAACAGCATTCAGGATAACGAGCTGGTGGGTTTTGTGCGACTGGGTACGGACTTCGATCAAAACTATTACGAAATCGAGTTGCCGCTACGTGTTACTCCTCCTGGCAATACCAACACGCTCGAATCCGTATGGCCCGAAGAAAATCAGATCGATTTGGATTTGAACGAACTCTATGCGATGAAGGCGCAGCGCGACCGCGAGAATTATCCGCTCGGGCAACTCTTTCCGCTTAGCGCACCCAAGCAAGTTGGCAAACATGGCATTCGTATTCTCGGCCGACCGGACCTGAGTCAGGTGCGCTTAATGATGATTGGCGTGCGTAATCCCCGCAGCACCGATGGTCGCGCGAAAGATGTGTGCCTCTGGGCTAACGAACTGCGTCTGACCGATTTCGACCGAACCTCCGGCTGGGCGGCCAACATGGTGCTCAACACGAAGCTGGCAGATTTAGGAACAGTAACCGGGTCACTTCGCCACATCACGTTTGGATACGGTGGGGTGCAATCCAAAATCTACGAGCGCGCGCGGGGCGAAACAACTTCCTACGATGTATCCGTGAATCTGAATATCGATAAACTGCTGCCACAGAAGAGTGGATTGAAGATTCCGATGTTTGCGAGTTACGAAAACGCCACTATCAAACCGAAGTTCGACCCTGCCAATCCCGACTTACGAATCCAGGCGGCGCTGGCATCTTTTAATACGGAGCAGGAGCGGGCTTCTTACTTGCAGTTGATTCGCGATGAATCCATCCGGCGGAGTTTGAATTTTACCAACGTGCGCAAGGTGAAAGTAAAGAAGGATGCCCGCCAATATTTGTGGGACATCGAGAATTTTGGCTTTACCTACTCCTACTCGGATGCCACCCAGACCAATTTTAACCTGCTGGAAAACACCCGCCGCAGCGTGCGGGCCGGCGTGAATTGGCAGTACAATTTCGCCTTCAAAGGCTTTGAGCCGTTTAAGAATTTCGAATTCCTGAAGTCTCCGTTTTTGCAGTTGATCAAAGAATTCAACTTCAATCCCTTGCCCACCAACATTACCGTGCGGGGTGATCTGGATCGGTCGTACACAAAAATGGCCTATCGCAACAACGCTACCGATGCACAATCCACGTTGCCAAACTTGCAAAAGTTTTTTGTGTTCAATCGCAACTACAACGTTCGCTGGGCGCTTACAAAAGCGATTTCCCTCGACTACTCAGCGCGAACAAACGCCATCATTGACGAACCCGACACCGACATCACCGGCGGTTTTTCGCGGTTGCAAAACCGAAATATCACCGAACAGCAATACCGTGATTCCGTTATCACCAACCTGCGTAACCTCGGGCGCGTAAAACAATTCGAACAAACCGCTACTGCTAACTACACGTTGCCGCTGGATAAATTTCCGGTAACGAATTGGATCAATGCCGACTACCGCTATAATGTGGGCTATTCGTTTCGGGCGGGGCCGATCGAGCAAGCCGATTCGCTTCGCTTAGGCAATATCATTCAAAACACGCAAGACCAAACCGCCAACGGGCGATTGGATTTTGTGAAGCTGTACAACAAATGGAAATTTCTGAAAGATGCCAACACCCCCAAGAAACCACTAACACCACTGGAGAAGGCCCGGCAGCAGAAAGCAGAGGCTGCCGACACAGTAAAACGGCCACCCGAGTTAAAGGGGCTCAAGTCGTTGGCGCGTTTGCTTATGTCGGTTCGCAACATCAACGGATCCTACACCCTTAATCAAGGCACGATTTTGCCTGGCTTTAACCCTTCGCCTTATCTGGGCGGGATGGATCGCACCGGCACCGCGCCAGGCTGGGGCTTTATTCTCGGAAGTCAGGATCCCAACATTCGCTTTCGGGCAGCAAACAATGGCTGGCTATCTACGAGCGAACGCCTCACCACTTCGTTTAGTCAAATTCAAAATCGAGAGTTAACCTTCCGCGGAAGCGTAGAACCCTCATCCGACCTAAAGATTCAACTGGACGTCAAGAAGTCGGTTAACTCCACCTTCCAGGAAATTTTCCGGTTCAGCGCAGACAGTGGACAATTTGTTTCGCTTAGTCCGGTGCGGGGCGGTTCTTATCGCGTTAGCATGGTTACGATTAGAACGGCATTCAAAAACAACACGAGCGAAAACTCTGAAGTGTTTCAGCAATTTGCCAACAACATTGATTTAATCCGATCGCGTTTTCTAACAGCGCAAGGCACGGGGTTTGAGGGGCAGTCGCAAGATGTGTTGATCCCGGCCTTCATTGCGGCATACTCCGGCAAAGACGCTACACGTGTATCGCTTTCGCCCTTCCCGAATATTCCGTTGCCCAACTGGCGCATGGATTACAATGGACTCAATAAATTGAAAATCTTCGAGAACGTGTTTCAGTCGGTCTCGATTTCCCACAGTTACAGTTCCAGCTATCAGGTGATGAACTTTAACAACTCATTGGAATATGGAGATGTGGGCTTGAACCGGCCGCTGGGTAACTACAATGTGTCGGAGTTTGGAAATCGGCTTAACCGCGAAGGGCAGGTCATTCCGATTTATGTAATTAGCCAAGTTCTGATTTCCGAACAGTTTGCGCCACTCATTGGCATTAACGTGCGCACGAAGAGCAAACTCTCGGCCCGCTTCGAGTACAAAACCAAACGCGATCTGGCGCTGAACCTGAGCAATGCGCAGGTAACCGAACAAAACGCGCGCGATTGGAGTCTTGAAATGGGCTACACCAAAAATAACCTGAAGCTTCCTTTTCGCAGTCAGGGTCGTGTGCTGACGTTAAAGAACGATGTTACATTCCGCCTGAACATGAGTGTTACCAACAACCGCACTATCCAACGAAAAATTGACGAAGTAAACACGATCACCAACGGTAACATCAATATTCAACTACGGCCCAACATCAGTTATGTGGTTAACCAGAAGCTGAACCTACAGTTGTATTTTGAACGCAATATCAACGAACCCCTGGTCACCAATTCTTTTCGAAGAGCCACCACACGGTCGGGGATTCGCATCCAATACAACCTGGCGCAATAGCCGCCAAAAACCCGTTTGTCGATTGCCGATTTAGGGGTATTTTTGGCGCTTAAATTCAATAGTATGAACATCCCTGACCAACTGCAGTACACAAAAGACCACGAGTGGATCAAGATCGAAGGTAACATTGCCAGCGTAGGCATTACCGACTTTGCTCAAGGCGAACTGGGCGACATTGTTTACGTGGATATATCATCGGTGGGGCAGCAGTTGGATCCGCACCAGGTATTTGGAACAGTCGAGGCAGTGAAAACCGTTTCCGATTTGTTTATGCCGGTGGGCGGAAAGATTATCGAGTTCAATAAGAGCTTGGAGAAAAATCCTGAGAAAGTGAACCAAGACCCTTACGGGGATGGATGGATGATTAAAGTGGAATTGACCACGCCGGGGAACGATTTGTTGACTGCGGCTCAGTATAAAACGCTGATCGGCAAGTAAACTTCCCGTTACAGATTTTGTTGTAGAGATATGATCGAGCTGCCCGTTATAAGTGCACCGGAGACCCCAAAAAGAAAGCCCCACTGGCTGCGGGTAAAACTACCCGTGGGGCCCGATTATGCGCGTGTGCGGAAGCTGGTTGATAATTACAAGTTGCATACTATCTGCGAGAGCGGCAACTGCCCGAACATGGGTGAATGTTGGGGTGCAGGCACAGCAACATTTATGATTCTCGGTAATGTGTGCACCCGCAGTTGTACGTTTTGTGCGGTAGCTACCGGCCGACCCACTGAATACGATACCGACGAGCCGCGCCGAGTGGCGGAGGCCATCCGCCTGATGGGTGTGAAGCATGCGGTGATTACCTCCGTAAACCGCGATGAATTGAAAGATCGCGGGGCCGAGGTTTGGTACCAAACGGTGATCCAAACGAAACAAGAAAGCCCGGGAACCACGATTGAAACTCTCATCCCTGATGTGAAGGCAAACTGGGATGCACTCGATCGCATGATCAGCGGTGGTCAAGAAGTGGTGAGCCACAATATGGAAACGGTTGGGCGCCTCTATCGCATGGTGCGGCCGCAAGCCCGTTACGAACGAAGTCTGGAACAGATTAAGCGTACACGCGCCGCGGGTAAACGCACCAAGAGCGGTATCATGCTCGGTTTAGGTGAAACCCACGAAGAGGTCTTCAAGGCCATGGACGACTTGGTGGAAAACGGTCTGATGATTCTCACGCTAGGGCAATATCTCCAGCCCACCAAAATGCATCTGGAAGTAGCGGAGTATATTCATCCGGAAACGTTTGATATGTATCGCGAGGAAGGATTGAAACGCGGATTGAAATACGTTGAAGCAGGACCGTTGGTGCGCTCCAGTTATCATGCCGAGCGCCACGTAAACGTGCCGATGTAGAATTACCCGACGGACACCTGGTGCCACTCACCGCCCAAGTAACGGTTGGCGATTTCCTGAAGTGCATTTGGTGCGAGTGTCTGAACGCCCGCAAAAAGAGTTTGGTAGTAATCGGGCGGAAGATCATTTATCTGCACACTGCGCACCTTTTCTATCACCGAAAACGGATTGGCCACATCTGCCACCAAGCTGCCGAGAAAATGGTTCTTGCAGATCGCAAGTTCTTCTTCGCTTACGGGTTGTTCGCACAGCCACTTCATTTCGTTTCGGATTTCTGAAAACGCCAATTCACGATTGGCTTTGTTGATGTCGGCACTGATCGTCCACATGCCGTCTTTCAAGTAAGGCTGTAAAGATGAGTGAATTCCGTAGGTGAGGCCCTTCTTTTCCCGAATGTTCTTCATCAGGCGCGAGCCGAAAAAGCCGCCCAACAAATGGTTCACCAACAGTAGTGCGGGGTAGTCTGCATGGCTGCGGCCGATGATTCGTTTACCGAGGCGGATGGAGTTCTGCACGCTACCTTCTTTGGTGATATGTTGTTGAAGGGTGCCGGGTTGCACCACATGAGTAGCCGAATCAGTAGTGTGCCATGCAGGCCAATGTGTTAGCTGCTGGGCCAATTGCTCCAAATAGGAAGAGTTCGGCACGGTAGCAAACACATGCACTAATTGAAAAAAACGGGCATGGAACTGTTGCAACTGGGCGCGATCCAATGCGAATACATGCTGTTCTTCCAAAGCAGATCCATACGGGTGCGCGGCACCAAAGAGTAACGCACGAATTGCCTGGCTTGCCAGATAACTCGTTTTTTCTTTGTTAACGCGGATGTTTTCGAGCGTAATGTTTTTCTGTAGGTCCAACTCCGCATCCGGAAACTGCGCTTCGTGCAGCACTTCGGTTACTATGGCCAGCGCTGTAGGCCAGTTTTTGGTGAGCGCATAAAGCGACACAAAGAAAAAATCAGCGCCTGCGGTAACTTCCAGATGTGCACCCATGCCCTCCAGTGCAGCAGCTAAACTGGCAGCCGATTGCTTCTTGGTTCCCTTATCCAGCAGCAGTGCAACAAAATGCGAACTGCCTGCGGCCGTCTCTTGCCAACGCCCGGCAGCAAAAACCCAATCGATTTTCACTACCTCCTGCTGAACGCCCGTGATGCCAACGAGGGTGGCACTTTCTGGTAACGGGATGCGGATGGGTGAAGGTATTGTAAATGCCGGGAGCGCCTGGAAGGGAGGCGCTTGGGTACGGTCAAGCATTTGGGATATTAGTCAGTGACGGAGTCATTCTCCTTGGTGCGTTCCAAGAAGTTGATCAGCAACGTGAAACGGAGTGTTTCGGCGAGCGCATTCTCCAATCGGTTGGTCGGCACCAGATATGCCACGTCCAAGCCGAAACGTTCTACCCGGAAGCCTGCGCCGGCGGTCAGGTACTTACGATTGCCCTTGTCTCGTGCTTCCAGAAAATAGCCGAGGCGAGCCGCAAAAGTTTTGTTGTACCAATATTCAATACCCGTAGACATGGTGACTTCGCTAATTTCTTCGGAAAAGCCGCCCCGCGCATCCGTAAACGAACGGAAAATTCCACTTAGCAACGGAGCTGATTTACTGCCAGCACCCGGACTTGGAACCAACAGCTTGTTGAAGTCCAATGCAAATGTGATGGAGTTCAATACATCCAGATCCGTGGTATAAGCACCACCAATGCGCAGATTACCTGGAATAAAGTCCCGGAACTCTGAGCTTGAGTATGAAACTTTTGCGCCTACGTTCGTGATGGCGGCACCTAATGCCAGGTTTGCGTTGCGCGATACAAAGGGCTTGGTATAGTAAACACCCATATCAACCGCCACGGAATTGGCGGGCCGCGCATCTACTGCACCACCTATGCCCGAGCCGGTTAAGTTGGAGTGAATATACCGCACCGCGCCACCGATACTAAAACGCTGCGTGAGCTCGCGCGAATAGGTAACATCAAAAGCAAACTCGCGCGGGTTGTAACGCCCTAACTGATTTTCTGGCAGCGGGCCGTTGTTGAATTGGATTTCCCCCAAATCAAAATACTTCATCGAGGCTGCTACTACTTCTTCTTTACGGATTCGGTAAAACCCGGACAAATAGAAGATCGACATATCGTTAATGATCTTGCCCAGCCATGGTGTGTACGAACCCGCTACTCCATAGCTCTGATCAATGCGTACCAATTTGGCCGCATTCCAGTACGCACTGTTGGCATCGGCTGAGGTGGCCGCACCTGCATCGCCCATGCCCGCTGCGCGCGCATCGGGGGTAATCCCTAAAAAGGGAACGGCAGTAGTGATGATTCGGTTTGTGCTATCCTGACCAATCAAGGTACCCTGGGCAGGTTGGCCAATGGATACGGAAAGACTTATCAAAAAAACTACGATGCACGCAGCTAACTTGCTCATAATCAGAATAGAAGAGTAAAAGTAATCAATTTAGGAGAATTAGCTTCGAAAATTTCTCGTTTTTCGCGCCATCGCTCAGGGAACGAACAGAGACTTTATAAAAATATATTCCCCCAGGCATTTTTATTCCACTTGTTGAAAAACCATCCCACTCACCCAACACCACATTGTAATTGCTTTGCGGCACTTCAAAGTTTTGGCTATGCACGGGTTGCCCTTGCGAATTGTAGATAGCAACTGTTACAGCCAGGTCTTCGCCCGAGCGGCTGTGTGCAAAGGCAAATGTTGTTTTCTCGGTAAACGGATTCGGGAAATTGCGTAGTGCATCCACGGTGATTTCACCGTCTTTGGATACAATAAACTCAATCGACTGTGTACCCAGATTGCCGAAGTTATCGTATGCTTTTACCAAAAAGACATGACGACCGGGTTCCAGATTTTCCAGTGGCAACTCAAAGCGACCTGTCGTAAAATCTCCGGCTGCAGCCGAGTAGAATGCGGTCAGATCAAACTCTTCGTTGTCATCCAAAACAGCCGCCAGAATTTCCGGGCGATAGCCGGCCTGGTTGATGCCGTGCGGATCGGACAACTTGCCGATCAGCCGCGTCGTAGGGCTTACCAATCCACCGGAAACAAACGTGGTGTCTCCCAAGAACAGCTCGATGACCGGGCCGCCCGGTTGTGGCGCAACGTTTTTTTCGGTGCCGCCAATTAGCACGTTTTCCCTTGCGCCTATCGCCCGCCACGTGCTGCCATCTTGCTGGGCAAGGACAGATACTTTTCCAACACCCAATCGCGTATCTAGATTTTTGGGTAGTAACATCTGCGCCTCGAAGCTTCCGTTGATGACGCGCACTTTGCCCTGAAAGAGTGGGTGATTCCATTCTGAGAACGAGAACGGTGGATTTTCATCGCCCCGTGTAGTCAAGGCCACGGCTTTGTCGTACAAGGCCACATCGGCCCAGCCATTAAAGCTGCTTTCCACGTTTCCGTTTGTTACAACTTCTCCACGGATGCGTACGGTGGATAGTGCTTTTAATGTATCTGATCCGGTTTGCGTTTTGATATCAGTCAGGCGCACGGTGGAGACCGGCAGACCAAATGGCAAAGACGGATCGCCCAACAAAGAAAAGTTTCGATTTGCCACACCACTGAGGCTTCTGTTTTTGGTGATTCGAAAGATCGCTCCCAAATCCTGATTGGCGCTTTGAAAAAAGGCGTTATAAAAGGCGCGGTTCAACGTAAAGTTCGTACTGGAGTTTACGGGTCGTGCAGTGGTGACTAAACCAATGGCACCGCCATCTTTTCGCAGGAGCAGCAACTCACCGGTAGAAATTAAAAGTGGATCATCCGTGCGACCAAACTCGCAGGTAGCGGTTACAAACAAGGGCCATCGCGGAGCGTTGCGCATTTCGGTGATGGTGATTTGATCCAGCACTCGCTCCTGCATCCAGATTTGTTCCGAGCCATGCCCCACGAAGTTAACAATGTAGCTGCCGGCTTTTACCGCATCCTTGATCGCGCGGGTGGCCAGTGGCGCGAATTGCCCGGAAGCTCGTTCTTCTTGCGGGAAATAATCCAGATAAACTTTACGTGGAAGCAGTGCAGGCTGCCGAAACTCAACTTCACCCGCCAACTGATTCGCCTGACTTTGGTGAATATTGAAATCGCCATCGTCAGCTACAAAAGTAATTCGCCTGCGCCAGTCAATGTCATCGCGCGTGTCTTCATAGCGAATTAGTTTGTCGACCATTTGATTGGCTTCCGCCAACGTGCGTACCGGTAATCGTCCCACACCAATGTCCAGCG
>JBIIVI010000360.1:0-3121 GCA_044339555.1 Cyclobacteriaceae bacterium
CGATAGCTTCCAATTCCGCCTCGGTAGCAAATTTTTTGTCCAGAATCTTCTTGCGGATCACTTCGATTGGATCGCGCTGCTTGTATTCTTCCACCTCTTCTTTAGTCCGGTATTTCTGCGGGTCGCTCATGGAGTGGCCTTTGTACCGGTAGGTGCGGAATTCCAAAAGCGTTGGCCCTTCGCCTGCCCGGGCCCGTTCCGCTGCGCGTGCTACGGCCATGTGAATGGCTTCCGGGTCCATGCCATCAACAGGTTCAGAAGGCATGTCGTATGCTTCAGCCAGGGTATGCAACTCGTGCACATTGGAAGTGCGTTGAACACTCGTTCCCATGGCATAACCATTGTTTTCAATCACAAAAATTACCGGGGTTTTCCAAAGCATCGCCAGATTCAACGCTTCGTGAAAGGCCCCCTGGCGCACCGCGCCATCGCCCATGTGGGCTATACACAGATTATTGGTCTTCAGATATTTTTCTGCGAACCCAATGCCGGCTCCCAGCGGCACCTGTGCACCCACAATGCCATGCCCACCGATGAAATTCACGTTTTTATCAAAAATGTGCATCGAGCCGCCTTTCCCCCGGCTCACGCCCGTTACTTTTCCGTACAGTTCGGCCATTACATATTTGGGATCGGTACCCAAAACGAGCGGGTGGGCGTGGTCGCGATATGCGGTAATCCACTTATCACCTTTTTGCAATGCGCTTACTGCACCGGCTGCGCACGCTTCCTGGCCTATATACAAATGGCAAAAGCCTTTGATTTTTTGCATCCCATACAATTGCCCGCACTTTTCTTCAAACTTGCGCATCAATTGCATGCCCTCATACCAAAATAGGTAGGTGTCCTTCCCGAATTCCGTCTTCTCTTTTGCTTTGCTTTTTGTCGGAGCTGCCGTAGCCATAGATTGATCGTTAAAATACAGAGTTGCGAAAATACGGCATCGGAAGGTATACCACCAAACGACATTCAGGGGCTACCATCAATGGCGGGCTGTGGTGAAACACCAGACCGACCTTGGGCATCCACCAATCCGCGTCAAGCGCGTCTGTTTTTTGGAATCTTTGGGCATACCATAAACCGTTACCTTCGCACGTGCATTTGCAGAAGCTACAGTTGCTTAATTTCCGGAACTACGAGGACGCTGTTTTTCAGTTGGAGCCGGGGGTGGTTTGTTTGTTGGGTCCCAATGGCTGCGGAAAAACAAACTTTTTAGATGCGATCCATTACTTATCCTTTACAAAAGGATCGCTGCCGGCAACGGACGCACAAAGTGTACGCAAGAACGAAAACTGGTTTCTGGTAAAGGGTTGGTTTGAGCGCCAGCGGCAGATTAGTGAAGTGGTGTGTTCGTTTCAGGCCCAGAAAAAATCCGTGCGCGAAAATGAAATTGAGTACACCAAGTTATCGGAGCATGTGGGGAAGTATCCGGTGGTATTGATTGCCCCGCAGGATATTGAATTGATTTGGGATGGGAGCGAGGTGCGAAGGAAGTTTTTCGATAGCCTGTTGGCACAACTGAATCGCACGTACTTACAGAACCTGATTGTGTATAGCAATGCGCTCAAGCAACGAAACGCTTTGCTTCAGCTTTTCGCCCAACGCCACGCAGCCGATTACGAATTGCTTGGCCAGTACACACAAAAACTTATCCAAAGCGGGTCGTTGCTCTTTCAGGCCCGCACGGAGTTAATGAAGGAGTTGGTGCCGCTCTGTGCGCGCCATTATCAAAAGCTTTGCCGAGTGGCGGATGAAACTGTTTTCATTCGATATCGTTCCGAAGCTCAGGAACTTGCCTTACCGGATTTGTTCGAACGGAGCCTTGAGCGCGACCGGTTGTTACAGCGCACTACATCGGGGATTCATCGCGATGATTTTGTATTTGAGTTGGGAGGCATGGAGTTGCGGCGGTTTGGTTCCCAGGGTCAACAGAAATCATTTCTCATTGCACTCAAAATGGCCGAGTATGAACTGCTGGCTAAAGTAAAAGGGCATCAGCCGCTGCTTTTGCTGGATGATATTTTCGACAAGCTAGACGACCAACGTATTGCCCGGTTGATGGAGTCGGTGGCTGCCGGAAACTTTGGGCAGATTTTCATTAGCGATGCCCGCCCGGAACGAAGCCGTCAGTTTATTCAAACTCTTGGCTTACAACCCCAGTTTATCGAATTTCAAGCTTCGCTGGCCAGTAAATCATGAGCAAACGCGGTAACGATAATACCCACCATATTGGAGACGCCATCCGCGAACTGCTGCGCCAGTATCATATTCAATCCAAATTTGATGAAACCAACCTCACGGGTTCGTGGGAGCGCCTGCTCGGCAAACCTGTGGCGAAACATACGCGTAAAGTCTTTATTCGCAACAAAGTCTTATTTGTAGAATTGGATTCCGCCTCACTTAAAAACGACTTGAATCTGCATAAAACCCAGATTTTGGAGCTTTTCGCCAAGGAATTTGGCCCCGATGTGCTGAAGGAGATTATAATCATGTAACGCGCCGCGGTTTTTCTATCAATCCACCTGTTATAAGGTCAGAATCTTTTTGCTAAACCGAAAAAGCCATTAATTTTGCACTCCTTTTTGGGCAAATGCTGCACAAAAGGTGATTGAACGTTCATCGAAGTACTGGTTAAAAAAGGGGAGATACTCAAGCGGCCAACGAGGACAGACTGTAAATCTGTTGACTTATGTCTTCACAGGTTCGAATCCTGTTCTCCCCACCGAGATTGATCGGTTGGTTCGTTAACAGGTTAAATCGAAGGGGAAAGCCCCAGCCGATTTCAAAAACCTGAAAAAACTTTCCGGCCTTCAGTCAAGATGCGGGAGTAGCTCAGTTGGTAGAGCGATAGCCTTCCAAGCTATAGGTCGCGAGTTCGAACCTCGTTTCCCGCTCTGAGCTGTTGTTAGTGGTTCGTGTTCGTGGTTCGTTTTGGCGAAAAACGGAGAACGAGCAGCCAACAACGACGTATTGCTGTTGTAGCTCAGTGGTAGAGCACTTCCTTGGTAAGGAAGAGGTCGTGAGTTCAATCCTCATCAACAGCTCAAAAAAGAGATGTTGATTGCCTTTGCCGGGAAACCGGTAGAGCATCCCGCCGGGGCGGGAAGGTCGTGAGTTCAAT
>JBIIVI010000061.1:0-13629 GCA_044339555.1 Cyclobacteriaceae bacterium
GCGCTGCGCTATGCCAAGGCGTTTAACAACAAGTTCGCATTTAAAGCAGCATTTTCGTACAGCCAGGCAACCGATTGGTACGGCACCAACCTTCAGGACAAAAATCCAGAACGTCAGGGTTCGTTGCCGTTCAACCCCGGCGCTGACCGGGTGCACGCCTTTGGCGATGAAGTGGCAAACAGTTTGGGGCTTGTGCGCTTATCGCTTGCCCCGGCCCTGGCGGGCTCTACCCTTTCGCCATTCGTAAACTTTTTGCCCGACCAGACGGTGTCCCGCACGCCTTACGAAGAGCGCTATTTGGTGGATTACAACGCCAGAAATATCAAAGCGAACGTGGGTTTAAACTACCGAATTACTGATAAGGTGGAGCTTTCTTACCTGTTGAATTACGGTGCGGGTACATCCGTTTACACGGGTGCGCAGCGTTACTCCCTAAAAGACTTTAGCATTCAGCAGCACAAAGTTGAACTGAAAGGCTCGAACTTCTTTTTGCGTGGTTACACCACCATTGAAGATTCGGGCGATTCTTACATCGCTGACCTCACGGGCGTAATCATCAACGACACGTGGAAATCGAACAGCAATTGGTTCCGCGACTACGCGATTGGGTATATGAATAACCTCGCATCTCAGGGATTCAATCCGACGCTGGGTCAGCAACCTACCATTGCCCAGCAGGCAGCCGCCCACGGATTTGCCCGCGGGTTTGCTGATAACACCGACACCGACGGGGCAGGTCCTTTTGGAACCCGCCTTCAACCCGGCAGTGCTGAATTTAACACTGCGAAAGCCAACGCAGTGAGCCAGGTGATTCCGCGCGGTTCGCTCTTCAACGACCAGACGCGTTTGTACCATGCGGAAGGTCAGTACAACTTCAAAAACCAAATCAAGTTTATGGATCTGGTTGTGGGCGCATCTTACCGCCTGTACGACCTGCAATCCAACGGTACCATCTTTGCCGACACAGCGGGAAATGATATCACAATTCAGGAAATTGGCGCATACACACAAGCCTCGAAGAAAATCCTGAGCGACAAATTACGCCTGACCGGCTCCGTACGCTGGGATAAGAACGAGAATTTCGATGCGCAAATTAACCCGCGTTTATCGGCCGTCTTCTCGCCCAAACCCACGCAGAACTTCCGCGTATCGTACCAAACCGGCTTTCGGATGCCTACTACACAGAATCAGCACATCGATTTGAACGCAGTAAGCGCGCGTTTAATTGGTGGTCTGCCGGAATATGCAGCGGCCAGAAATGTGTTTCAATATGCGTACGATCTCCGCTCTGTAGTAGCCTACACGGCTGGTGTTGCACGGGGCGTTGCCGCAGGAAACCCGACAGCTATTGGTGACCCCAATAACCTCGCACTATTGCGCCCCATAACAAGCATCTCGCCGGTGCGGCCGGAACAGGTGCAATCTTTGGAAGTTGGTTACAAGGGTCTGGTTGGTAACAAGCTTTTGGTGGATGTAGTTTACTACCGGAATACGTATAACGACTTCATTGCTGCCCAATTCATCAGAAAAGCAGCAGGTGTAATCGACCAGACCGTTACTCGTGATATCGACAACAATCCAGCCAACGGTTTGAGTTATAATTTCGATCCCCGCACTGAACAGAATATTCGGAACGCGCAAACTTTACTTACCCCTATCACGGCCATTGGTCGCGAAAATACGTTCTCGGTTCCCACAAACATCGATCGTACTCTTACAGCACAGGGTGCCGCGATTGGTTTGGAATATAGCTTGCCAAAAGGTTACAAACTGGGTGGAAACTACAATTGGAATAGCCTGAGCAATGCCGAGCAACTGGCAGCTGACGGCTTCCTGGCAGAGTTCAACACACCTGAGCACAAATACAATATCACGTTTGGTAATCGTAAGGTGACAGACAAACTTGGTTTCAACGTGGCTTATCGTTGGCAAGATCAATTCCTGTGGGAGTCTTCATTTGCACAAGGTATTGTACCCGCCATCGGTACAGTTGATGCACAGGTAAGCTACCGACTGAAAGACCTGAAGTCGGTACTTAAGGTTGGTGGATCTAACCTCACCAATGAGCGGTATGTACTGAACTACGGCGGACCCACAATCGGGGCGATTTATTACATCAGCTTAACCTTTGATGAACTGTTTAAATAAAAACATGCTTCGCATAATGAGAACAAAATATATTTCAGCTCTGGTGGGCGCGTTTGCCCTTGGAGCATGTACATACGATTTTCCGGTACAGGAAATTCCAACTACCGGTCAAGCCGAGTTTACGAAGTTGGTCGCTGTTGGCAATTCGCTGACGGCTGGGTTCATGGACGGTGCATTGTATACTGCTGGACAGAACAACAGCTATCCCGCAGTAATTGCCCGGCAGGCAGCTATCTTGGGTGGTGGTGCCTTTACGCAGCCCGCTGTAAATTCGAACAATGGTTGCTTTAACCCGGCTGGCGGCTGTACGCAAGGAAGACTGGTGCTGCGTAATCCGCTCTCGCCTGCGCCTGCACCTACTGCCGGTGATAATGGAGCTGCTTTAGCACCATATACAGCTGTGCCCAAAAATCAGCTCAATAACTGGGGCGTTCCGGGAGTTACTTTGCAAACTGCATTGATTCCACAAACCGGTGGCCCGGCGAGTCCGCTTAACGCTGCATTTAACCCTTACTACGCGAGAATTGCGTCAAATCCTGGTACTTCCACTCTTGTAGGGGACGCTGCCGCCTCATTAGCAAATGGCGGCACATTCTTTACATTTTGGTTGGGCAACAATGATGTACTCGGCTATGCCACGGGTGGTGCTTCTAATCCTGCGATCCTAACTAGTCAGACGGACTTTCAGACTAGGTTTAATGCAGCGCTTAACGCGATGTTGAATGCCAATGCGAATGCCGAGGGGGCAGTGGCCAACATTCCGAATGTGGGTACTATTCCGTTCTTTACAACAGTGCCAGTAAATCCCGTTCCGCTGGATGCGGCCACTACGAACCTACTGAATGGAAACTTTGCAGGATACAATTCAACATTGGATGCGTTCAAAGCAGCGCCGTTCAACCTGCCTGCTGCGGAGATGGACGCCCGCAAAATTCGCTTCACAGCCGGACCTGGCAACCGAGTAGTTATCACAGATGAAACTGCCCGGGATATGGGGCCTTTTTGGGATCAACTAGTATTGTTTGGTGCACTGTCTGCGGGTCAACGGACAGCACTTGAACCCTACCGCAGAGCACGTCAAGCCGTAGCGACAACCACGAGCGCACCTGGGGATTTGATTGTACTTCCAGCTGCTTCGTTCATTGGTACCACTGTTGGTGGAAATCCGCTTCTGGTTAACGGGGTTTCCGTGCCTCTGGCCGACAACTGGGTGTTGCTTCCCAGCGAGCAAACAGAGGTACAGAACGCCATCAATGGTTTCAATAATACAATCAAAGCAGCGGTTGACGCTCAATCGAGTCGCCTTGTTTTGGTGGACATGAATAGAGCATTTGTGGATGTTCGCGCTGGACTGGTTGCAATTGGAGGCTCATCCTTTACGTCCTCGATTACTCCGCCTTTCGGTGCATTTTCCTTGGATGGTGTACATCCTAATCAACGGGCCCAAGGCTACATTGCTAACTTGTTTATTCAGGCGATCAATGCGAAGTGGGGTGCTAAAATTCCGCTATGCAATCCGAATGACTTTGCAGGCAACGCGTTGCCTACTCCATAAAGCGGATCGTACTTCGATCAATAAGAAAAAGGCTCTGGAAACTCCAGAGCCTTTTTTTGTTGGACACCTCTAAAAACCTTGCTTTTGTTTACCTCATCCCTCCCCTTCTCCAAAAGAGAAGGGTACGCGGGGATTTTAGAGGTGTCCTATTACTGCCGGCGGTTCGGCTAAAAGAGCTGTTTGGCGATTTTATAGATCGGATCCGATTTACCCATCGAATAGAAATGCAGACTCGGCACTCCAAACTCCATCAGCTCTTTCGATTGCTTCACGGCCCAGTCTACGCCCACTTGTTTCACCGCTGCATTGTCTTTGCACTTCTCCACTTCATCGGCCAATTCTTCCGGAATGTCTATATGGAATACGGTGGCCAAGACGCTAGATTGTGACTTAGTGGTAATAGGCTTGATACCTGGAATGATGGGAACCTGAATTCCAATCTCGCGGCACTTCGCTACAAAATCGAAATACTTGGCATTATCAAAAAACATTTGTGTAACGATGTACTCGGCCCCCAGATCGACTTTTAGCTTAAGGTATTTTAGATCCGACTTTAGGTTGGGTGCTGCAAGGTGCTTTTCCGGATAGCCGGCTACCCCAATACAAAACTTGGTTGGATTTGCGTTTTCCAGATCTTCGTCCAGGAACTTGCCGTGGTTCATGTGCACGACTTGTTCCACCAGATCAGATGCATACTTATTGCCATTCGGTTCGGCTACAAAACGGCCTTCCGACTTTATTCCATCGCCCTGTAAAGCCAAGACGTTATCGATTCCTAAAAACTGAAGGTCAATCAGTGCGTTTTCGGTTTCTTCTTTGGAGAAGCCGCCACAGATAATGTGAGGGACTGTATCCACTTTGTACCGGTTCTGAATCGCTGCACAAATCCCTACTGTACCCGGACGTTTGCGCGTAACCTGCTTTTCCAGCAAGCCGTTCTCCCGTTTTTTATACACATACTCCTCGCGGTGATAGGTGACATCCACAAACGGTGGCTTGAATTCCATGAGTGGATCCAAATTGCTGAACAGCGTTTGAATACTATCGCCCTTCAAGGGAGGAAGCACCTCAATGGTGAAAAGCGTTTTGCCATTGGCATTCTGGAGATGTTCGGTAACTTTCATTTAGGCGATTTGAAGATTAGACAATTGGGCAATTTGAAAATTATTCAATTTGAAGATTAGGTCTTTTTTTTGAGGATGCGATGATCTTCGAAACAACTCGAATAATCGCCTGGACATCATCCACTAGCTTACCGGGGTCGGGGTAGTTTTTCGATTTTTTGCAAAGCAGTAACCAATACTCGGTTTCATCCGCTTCTTTTGCTGCAATCTTGAATTTATGGATGAAATCCGCTTTGCTTTCTGCGTTCTGAGCCTCCCGCGTGTTGGCTCCAATTGAAGTGCCCGACCGGATCAATTGGCGGGCTAATGTAAACTTCTTTGCTTCCTCCAATTGTTCGCAATACGCAATTATCTCCAGTGAGAACTGAAACGTCAGTTGTACGATGATATTTCTTTGGTCATCTCTCAAATCAGCACGTTTTTAAAACGACACATTTTCAAATTGATCGATTTTCAAATTGAATCATTCAGTATCCCAACACCGGCGCCAACCACTTTTCGATCTCCGTCACTGACATTCGTTTGCGTGCGGCATACTCTACCACCTGATCTTTCGAGATTTTGCCAAGTCCAAAGTAATTGGAAGCTGGGTTCGAAAAATAGTAACCACTCACGGCTGCGGCCGGGTACATCGCATAGGATTCAGTCAACGTAATCCCAACTGTTTTTTCAGCATCGAGCAGTTGGAAGATCGTAGCCTTCTCCGTATGGTCCGGGCAAGCCGGATAGCCCGGCGCAGGCCGGATGCCCACATACTCTTCTTTGATCAAGTCTTCGTTGGTTAAACTCTCTGAGGGTTGGTAACCCCAGAATTCCTTGCGCACCCGTTCGTGCAAACGTTCAGCAAATGCTTCTGCCAGTCGGTCGGCCAGTGCTTTAGCCATGATCTCCGAATAGTCATCGTGATCGGCTTTATAACGGGCGACCAATGCTTCCAAACCAATCCCGGCGGTTACCGCAAACATACCCACGTAATCCGTTTTTTGTTCCGAGGCCGGGCAAACAAAATCGGCCAGACAGAAGTTAGGCAGGTTTTGCGCCTTTTTGTTTTGCTGACGCAAAAAATGAAGCGTGGTAACAATCTTGGTTGGATCGGATGGTTCAAAGAGTTCTACGTCATCAGTAGCCGTGGCGCGGGCTGGAAAGAAAGCTACTGTACCATTGGCCTGCAGCGATTTTGATTCGATGATCTCCTGAAGCATCTTTTGAGCATCGGCAAATAAACGAGTAGCCTCCGCTCCTACTTTCGCGTCCTTCAAAATGCCCGGGTATCGCCCGTACAACATCCAGGTTTGGAAGAACGGAGTCCAATCGATGTAGCGTGCCAATTCCTCGATGGGATAGTTAAGCCACTCGCGTTTGCCGAGAAACGTTGGCGGTGTGGGTTGCCATTGTGTCCAGTCTACCTTCGTTTTGTTTTTACGGGCTTCGTCCAACGGTATAAAGTTCTTTTCCTGTTGCCGTGTGGCATGGTCAGCGCGGAGTTTCACGTACTCCTGTTTCGTTTTGGCTTCAAACGCGGGACGGAACTCCGAACTCACGAGTTCACTCACCACCGGCACAGAACGAGATGCATCAAGCACATGCACCACTGGCCCATCGTAGGCTGGGTCGATCTTCACAGCAGTATGGATACGCGATGTCGTAGCTCCACCAATCAGCAATGGAAGATTCATTTTTGCATGCTGCATTTCTTTCGCCACGTGCACCATCTCATCCAGCGAGGGCGTGATCAAACCACTCAGTCCGATCACGTCAACTTTCTCGCGCACAGCTGCCTCCAGGATTTTTTCCGTGGGCACCATCACACCCAAATCGATGATGTCGTAGTTATTGCAAGCGAGCACTACCCCTACAATGTTTTTGCCAATGTCGTGAACATCGCCTTTCACCGTGGCTAACAGCACCTTGGCAGCAGGCTTACCTACAACGCCACTCTTGCGCTTTTCCTCCTCCAGGTAGGGTGTGAGATACGCCACTGCTTTTTTCATCACACGGGCACTCTTCACCACCTGTGGTAAGAACATTTTGCCAGCTCCAAACAAATCACCCACTACATTCATGCCGGCCATAAGTGGGCCTTCGATCACATGTAACGGTTGGGCATACTTGAGTCGGGCTTCTTCGGTATCGGCATCGATGTACTCAATCAAACCTTTAACCAGCGCGTGTGCCAGGCGCTCTTCCACCGTACCGCTGCGCCACGCATCATCGGCTTCTTTCTTTTTTAAAACTCCTTTTACTGTTTCGGCAAACTCCAACAATCGCTCGGTGGCATCATCTCTACGGTTGAGCAAAACATCTTCTACTCGCACCAGTAACTCTTTGGGAATCTCATCATACACCTCCAACATCGTGGGGTTCACGATACCCATGTCCATGCCGTGCTGAATGGCATGGTATAAAAACGCGGCGTGCATAGCTTCGCGTACAGGTTGATTGCCCCGGAAGCTGAATGAGACATTACTCACGCCCCCACTTACGTGCGCATGGGGTAGATTCTCCCGAATCCAGCGCGTGGCCCGGAAAAAGTCGAGTGCGTAGCTGCGGTGTTCTTCGATACCCGTGGCTACCGGAAAGATGTTAGGATCAAAAATGATATCGTGTGGATTGAAGCCCACGCGGTCCACCAAAATCCGATAGGCACGTTCACAAATCTGAATTCGGCGTTCGTAGGTATCGGCCTGGCCCTTCTCATCAAAGGCCATGACAACGGTTGCCGCACCATACCGCTTTACCAGATTGGCTTGGCGGATAAACTCTTCTTCACCAGCTTTCAGGCTGATGGAGTTAACAATGCCTTTGCCCTGCAAACACTTAAGTCCCGCTTCGATCACCTCCCACTTGCTGGAGTCGACCATAATGGGCACACGAGAGATTTCGGGCTCAGCGGCCACCAGGTTCAAAAAGCGAACCATCGCAGCTTCCGAGTCGATCATGCCTTCGTCCATGTTCACGTCAATCACCTGCGCACCGCCACGCACCTGATCCAACGCAACTTCCAGCGCTTGCTCAAACTTATCTTCCTTGATGAGCTTCAGAAAACGGGCTGAGCCCGTTACGTTGGTGCGCTCGCCTACGTTTACAAAATTGGAAGCGGGGGTGATGGTAACCGCTTCGAGTCCGCTTAACTTAAGCATGTACCGCCACCTCTCTTGGCTTGTATTTCTTCGCCAGGTCGGCAATAACACGAATATGATCCGGGGTAGTGCCGCAGCATCCACCGACCATATTCAACCAGCCTTCTTTCAAAAACTCTTCGATTTGTTCACCCATTTCCTTGGGGGTCTGATCGTAGTGGCCGAACTCATTCGGCAGACCGGCGTTAGGATAAGCTGTTACGAAAAATGGAGCCTGCTCGTTTAGCACCTGAATGTACGGACGCAGTTGCTTGGCGCCGAGGGCACAGTTCAACCCGACCGAAAGCAGCGGAGCATGTGAGACAGAAACCAGAAAGGCATCGGTGGTTTGACCTGATAACGTGCGCCCGCTGGCATCTGTAATTGTGCCTGAGACCATGATAGGCCATTCTTGTTTCTTGTCTTCAAACAGTTGGGTCACTGCAAAGAGGGCGGCCTTCGCGTTGAGGGTATCGAATACAGTTTCAATCAACAACAAGTCGGCTCCGCCTTCCACCAATCCTTTCGCTTGTTCGTAGTAAGCATCTTTCAGTTCATCAAAAGTGATGGCTCGATAACCCGGGTTGTTTACATCCGGTGAAAGGGACGCTGTTTTGTTTGTCGGCCCCATGGCACCGGCCACAAACCGTGGCTTGGATGGATTCTGCTGGCTAAACTCGATTGCCGCCGTCTTCGCTAGTCGAGCGCTTTCGAAATTCAGCTCGTAGGCAAGTGATTCCAGGCGGTAGTCGGCTTGCGCGATGGAGGTACTGCTAAACGTATTGGTTTCCAACACATCGGCACCAGCCGCCAAATACTGCCTGTGAATATCCAGAATGATATCGGGCCGTGTAATCGAAAGCAAATCATTGTTTCCTTTCAGGGGATGTGCGTGATTCTTAAACCGCTCGCCACGAAAGTCCTCTTCTGTGAGCGTGTGACGTTGAATCATGGTGCCCATCGCACCATCAATAACCAGAATGCGTTCTTTTAACGCTTCGCGAATGTCCATTGAATGTGGTTTTACTGCACTTATCCAGAAGCGGTAGAAATCGCTTACTTATCTGGGCCACGCATGTATGCGCGCTAGGATTTGGCACAACGCTTCTTCAATCGATTGAAACAGGATGCCAAGACATCATAGGGCCTATTCCCTCCGTCTTTCTGGATAAGTGGTGCAAAGAAAAACAATTAGGTAACAATTAGAAAGGTTTGTTCTGCTTAATTTGACGCAATTTTCAGTCCTTGAAGCTCGCAGCCATCGACATCGGTTCCAACGCCATCCGCTTCCAGGTTTCTTCTGTACTGGATGATGGCAATAAGTTGTTGTTCAAAAAAATGGAGTACGTGCGCTTTCCGCTGCGTCTTGGGCATGACGTGTTCACTACCAATCAAATCAGCGTAAAGAGTCAGGAGAAATTCAAAAAACTGATGCGGGCTTACAAGTTGCTGCTCGACTTGTACGAAGTGGACGACTACATGATTTGTGCGACATCGGCCATGCGCGAGTCCGACAACGGAGAGCAACTGGCAAAAGAAGTGCTGGATGAAATCGGCCTCACCATCAACATTATTGATGGACAACAAGAAGCAGATCTGATCAACAAGGCCATTCAATCCTACCTGAACGAGCAAACCCATTTGCACATTGACGTGGGTGGCGGTAGCACAGAGTTGAACATCTATACAGGCGGCAGGAAAATCAAGACCCGTTCTTTCCGGGTGGGTTCGGTGCGCATGTTAGAAAACCATGATCTACCCGTGGTGTGGCAGGAGATGGAGAATTGGATCAAAGAGAACATCAAGCGTGAGATGGGTAAAGTTACCGCCGTGGGCACCGGGGGCAACATCAGCAAAA
Source organism: Cyclobacteriaceae bacterium (assembly GCA_044339555.1). Taxonomy (GTDB): domain Bacteria; phylum Bacteroidota; class Bacteroidia; order Cytophagales; family Cyclobacteriaceae; genus ELB16-189. Next base: position 9,805 of record JBIIVI010000061.1, read on the forward strand.
TTTACGAACTGGCACAATTGAAACCTCATCGTCTGATGTCGCTTAAGCGGATGCTGGAAGTAAAGGAGATGATTGAGCGCCATACCCTTGAAGAGCGGATTTACAAACTTCAAATGAACCCAGACCGCGCAGACGTAATCATTCCAGCCAGCCACATCTATATCCAGGCAATGGAATGGGCCGGGGCAAAATACATCTTTGTTCCTGAAGTGGGTTTGAAAGACGGGATGATGCTGCACCTGTACGAACGTAATGCAACAAAAAAGAAATTCGCCTTTGTTAACACCGATGACCAATCGCAAGGCAAAAAAGTAACATCGGTGAAGCGGAAATCAAAAACGTAGGGCACCAAACCTTTGAATACAAGGGGGCTGTATTAAACTGTATCAGTTGCAATGATGACTGATGTTGTGATGTGGGTAACGCCACCGTGACTATGTAAATCGCGGCAGGAATTATTTCAACATCAGAAAAAAAGTGCGTTTCGTATCGCTTGATAAGGGCGGGGTAAATCGGCCATCGATCCAAATAGCCAGTTCAGAAACGGTGAGACTCCAATTCTGCAGCGGCTGGGTCAATTTTTTTTGATCTTCCGATGGCTAGATAAAATATTTTAAGAAGCGCCATATCGGAAGTGAAAACACCTTTGTCTTGGTCACCTTCCGAACCTCGCGGTGGAATCCTTGATGGCCTTGATGGTGTAGATTTGTTTACGGCTGGTCGGTCTTAAAGTAGGTGCTAGCCTTATGCCAGTTGTTGCGCCCTGAATTAGTGACTAGCACATATTTTTTTTTGCCTTTTTTCCGCGAGCACATCAAGCTGTTCCTGGGCCTGTTCTATGGTAGTTGCCCGGTACACTTCTTTGAGATCGTTCAGAAAGGGCTTTTGGTCTTTGCTGGCTACGTACTTCAGACTGTTGCGTATCTGGCGGCCAATTCAACTCTGAAGTTCTACTTTAGAGAAAATGGTCTACGTGGCTGGGGGAAACCGGTAAGGTTATCGATACAGGCCAACCCCCTACCACTTGGTTGCCTGTTTCATCCTCACTTTTGCCAGCTTCGGTAACATCTATTTTCAGCACCTGATGCATTGCGTTTGGTTTGTGTTCAACAAGAAACAAATCATGCAACAAAAACTAATTCTAATCGCCATTATGCTGTCCATCGTATTGATAGGAACAGCACAAAGCAACGTTACGCTTAGCGGGTATATTCGAGACGAATCAACAGGGGAAGAGCTCATTGGCGCCACCGTTCAGGTTCAGGGTACTGCCACCGGTACAGTTACCAATGCTTATGGATTCTACTCCCTTACCTTGCCAGCCGGGAACTACCGCCTGGTTGTAAGTTATGTAGGGTATAATGCGTATCTACTTGAGCAAAATTTTACCGGTAACCAAACCATCAATATCCAGCTTAAACAAACGGCCAGCGAACTGCAAGAGGTTGTTGTAAAAGCCGAGGCAGAAAACCGAAATGTTACCGCCAACCAAATGAGTGTCGCCCGGCTAGAGCCAAAGTTGGTGAAGGAGCTACCAGCTGTATTGGGCGAGCCCGATGTCATTCGTTCGTTACAACTTCTGCCCGGTGTAACAACAGTTGCCGACGGTGCCGCGGGGTTTAATGTTCGCGGCGGCAGTGTTGATCAAAACCTGATACTGCTGGACGAGGGTACGCTGTACAATTCATCACACCTGTTTGGCCTTTTTTCGGTAGCCAATCCCGATGCTGTTAAAAGTGTAGACCTCTTCAAGGGGGGTATTCCGGCACGCTATGGCGGCCGCCTGAGTTCGGTTTTAGATATCCGTCAGCGCGAGGGCAACATGAAGGAATTCAATGGAGAGGCCGGCATCGGCCTTATCTCAGCCCGCGCACTCATTGAGGGCCCCTTTATCAAAGATAAGAGTTCGTACATGGTGGCTGCCAGAAGATCCTACGGAGATGTTTTTTTGCCCTTAATTGACAACACGAGCACAGCCTTTTTTTATGATCTCAATATGAAAACAAATCTGATCGTGAACGACCGCAACCGAATTTTTTTATCCGGCTATTTCGGCCGCGACCGGTTTTCGCTGGGTAGCATTTTCAACAGTGCGTGGGGCAATGCCACTGCCACCTTGCGATGGAATCATTTATTCTCGGACAAACTGTTTGCCAACTTCTCAGCAGTTTATTCCAACTATGATTACTCCCTGGATCAACTCACCACCGGCGCCCAGTATAACTGGAAGTCGCGTATCATCACGCAAAATGTAAAAGCGGACTTCTCCTACTTTGTGGGCCGCAATGCACAACTCGAGTTTGGTGCAGACGCCAAAACATACGAGTTTCAACCCGGCCAAATATCTCCGATACGTGGCTCAGCAGTAGCCGAACGGGCGCTTGACAAGAAATTTGCCACCGAGGCTGGTGCTTATGTTAGCTACGAGCAAACCGTTGGCAAACTCACCTTCAACGCCGGGTTACGGTATTCCCTTTTTATCCGACAAGGCGAAGAGCGTGTGCCAGTATATCAAAACAACCAACCCGTTATTTACAATGCCGCATTAGGCCGGTATGAAAGCGGCCAGGTAACCGGATTTACCAACTACAAGGCGGGTGATCCCATCAGCACATTCCAGAACCTTGAGCCCCGATTCGCCACGACTTTGGTGCTGAGCGATGTCAGCTCGGTAAAAGCCAGCTACAACAGGCTGTATCAGTACCTGCACCTGATCTCAAACACCACGGCACCGACACCCACCGATATCTGGACACCCAGCGGCCCGTTTATCAAACCGCAGGAAGCTGACCAGTATGCGCTCGGATACTTTCGCAATTTCAAGAAAAACGCCTATGAGGCATCCGTGGAAGTTTTCTACAAAGACATGAATAACCTGGTAGATTATGTTGATGGCGCAAACCTCATTACCAACAATACAATCGAAACGGAATTGTTACGCGGCCGCGGGCGTTCGTATGGTGCTGAGTTTTACGTGCGAAAAAACAGCGGCCGCTTAACCGGATGGGTGAGTTATACCCTCTCCAGGGCCGAGCGCCAGATCAAAGGACTGACAGCTCAGGATCCGGGCATTAACAACGGCCAGTACTACGCAGCAAACTTTGATAAGCCGCACAACCTTGCCATTGTAGCGAGTTACAAATTGACTGATCGGTGGTCATTCTCGTCCAACTTTGCGCTTGCCACCGGCATACCGGCTACTTTTCCTTCGGGTAAATATGAGTTCGCTGGCATGATTGTTCCTCACTTCCCGGAACGGAACACACACCGCCTTCCCGCTTATCACCGTTTGGACGTGTCCGCCACGCTGAAAGGCAAAAAGAAGCGCTGGAAAAACGGGGGCCACGAGTGGGTGTTTGGAGTCTATAACATATACAACCGCGCAAATGCAACCAGCATTTACTTCAATGACAATCCCGAGAGCCCGGGTAATGTGCGTGCACTTAAAAGCTATCTCCTCGGCATTCTGCCAAGCGTGACTTACAACTTTAAATTTTAAATGATCTCACAACAACAATTCCATATCTATTTATGAAAACAATTGATTACATCTTCATTCTAGCGCTAACGCTAATTTTTACGGGTTGCGAACAGGAAATTACCCTCACACTAGATAACCCGGCAGATCAACTGGTGGTTGAAGGCCGTTTGGAGCGTATTAAGGAAGCCTCAACCGGTTCCCAGCTAATCAAACTCAGCATGCTGGGCAACTATTTCAGCGGCACCGCCACCCCACGCGTAACCGATGCTCAGGTTTCAGTTCGCGATAGTAAAGGCGTTGTGTACCCCTTCAATCATGACCCTAAACAGCCTGGGGTATATACG
>JBIIVI010000062.1:0-13604 GCA_044339555.1 Cyclobacteriaceae bacterium
GACAACGGCAAGAGCCTGACATCAACCCCATGGACGACAATTAAGAATGACAACCTAAAATCTTTTCGCTAATTTTGCCATAGACTGCAATACCGATTTTCAGATGTTTGTGCTGCGCCTTTGCCGAAAACCCAGCGAGGCTCAATGCTGATATGATAAAAGTCATTGTTGAATGGCTCATCTTTTTGAAAATTTGGGTGATACTCAGTATGATCAATTCTACTTAACACATCTAATTTATGAAAATTTTAGCGTTTTTGATTCTGCTTTTTTCTTTGGGAGTTAACTGCTACAGCCAAAATATTTGCTGGCCAGATCAATCAGACTCTTATTGGAAAATAGGCCCAGCATTTGGTAGTGCTAGACTTGGCGATTGCAGCAGCATTACAACTTACAATTGTCACGGCTTTACCCGAGCCTATTTTGAAAACAACTGCCGCCCAACATTCGGTCAGTACTATGGCGCTTACACCTGCCCAAACATTAAGGGTGAGCTAACCGGGGGAGATTTGAGAAACTCACAACAATATGTACAAATTTGTTCTTCTAATGACGCTGAAATTGCTTTATATGACTTAATTAACCCAGTAGGAGACCATTCAGCTGTAAAGATTAATAACGTACCATTAAAGTACGCGTCAAAATACGGGGCCGATGGGCCGCTGGTTTCCCATGATTTGAATAACTCGTGGTACCACATAAATGGAAAAGTAACGGCTACAAACTATTGGGTTTATGTTGGTCCAATAGTCGGGAATACGACTGTTTCCGGCACGACAGCAGTGACCTTTAGTGTCGGCAACAAGCCGGGAGTTTCGTATTATTGGTCATTATCAAACGGAAATCTATCCATAAGTGGCCCTCCAAATCAACCTACGGTAACTTTGGTTCCATTGCATAGCGGAACGGTTACGCTTTATTGCCAAACATCTAGCGCTTGTGGAGTCGCTAAACAACAATCTGTAACTATTACTATTCAATCGAATATTTGTTTAGAAGGGGATTTCCGGGTTGGTGTAGGCCCCGTATTGCCGATGTGGACGACTAATCGTATCACCACCGGCAGTGTTGATGGCTGGTTCACGTGCCCAGGGGCTACAAATTACAGTTGGTCGAGAACTTCTGGTTCAATCACTTCCTGGTATTCGATCGGGAATCATGTATATTTTACAATGCCAACTAACGGGTCGATTAGTTTCGTGATCTCGGCTAACGGCCAAAGCCGAAATGTGACATTTTACAACAGCGGATACTACCGAGTCTATCCTACGCCAGCAGACAACTTCGTAAAGATAGATGCGACCCAAGAGCAAGAGTTCTCCGTTACCGTTCTTTCAGAAAAGGGGGTTGTTAAAACTATTGAAAAATACTTTGCTAATGAAGAAATTGACGTCAGTGACCTGCCCAAAGGGGACTACTACTTGCACTTGTTACAGAATGGTAAATCTGTCTATCAACAAAGGTTTCGGAAAAAGTAGTCTGAAACACTTACTTTAAGTACAGGCCCTTTCCGAGACGCGGGAAGTGCTTCTTTCTGTTAAAGTATCCGTATTCCTACTTTTTCGCTCGTAAGCGCGAAGTCAATTTGTATAACTTCCTTTCATAGGGATGGGGGAGTGGAGATGACTTCTTTGTTATCGATCCGATCTGGTTTTTAAAATTAACAAAGTAAAATTTAGATGTCAGACAAAAACTTTTTCTCCTTCTCGGTCATAGATCAACTTTTTTGTCCGATCGATATTTGATTTAAGGTAAGGGTTTCGAATCGAGTTTTCGGTTAACAAATCCACCTTTCTGTTGAAAAGGGCTTCCAGTTTATCCCAAAATGAAAGCAATGCTTCTCCGCGGTCGGCAGGGTCGTCAATGCCAATTTTTACAACGATATCAATGTCGCTTGTTTGGGGGTCAAATTGGTTGGTTATCGATGACCCAAAAGCATAGATTTTCTCAACCCGGTGGGAACGACATAAGTCGACAAAGTCGATGTATCTATCTCGTATTAAGCTCATTAGGTACATGTCGAAATATAGTCAATTTTTCTGTGGCAATTTTTCCGCGGTGGGCTTTTAGTGGAATCGGCAGGCTCCCATTGCCATAAACAATCCAATCACCAAAAGAACGTCACGTTTCTCCGGCTGTATCTTGGATCATGAAGGTCGAGGAAGTAGGTTGAGGCGACTGTGTTCGCTTCTCGATACGGGTAACAATAATGATCAGCATGACCAGCACCAACACAATGGCGAACAACGTGAACACGCGGATGATCTGTTTGAGCCGCGTGTCGCGCTCGTGGCGTTGCAACACCGCCCCGTAGTTCCGAAAGCGATCGGCCCCGCGCGCTGCTCGGCGTAAGCGAATTTCATTTCGGCTCATCGTACTTCACTTTCAGATTAAAGTTCTTTCGTAGTTTATCCAGCGCCCGGTAGGTGCGCATCTTGGCGCCACTTTCCGTCATATCCAAGATGTAGGCAATTTCCTTAAAGTCTTTGTCTTCAAAAAACCGAAGTTCTAAAACCTGTAGCATGTCGGTGGGCAAATCTTTCATGAACTGCAACAACTGCTGAATCAGGTCTTCATCCCAGTTTTCATCGCTGCGTTCGATCAGTTCCCGCACCCGCAGTTCTTCAATACTAAACACCGCTTTGCCTTTGTTTTTGCGGTAATGCTTGTTTACCTCGTTGCTGGCGATTTTGTAGAGCCAGGCCGAGAACGGCACGCCCCGTACCTCGTATTTATGGATGCTGTTCAGTGCATTCACAAAGGTTTGCGAACACAAGTCGCCCGCAATATCTTCGTCATCCGTTTGGCGCAACAGGTAGTTGAAGATCCGGTCGAAGTAGAATTCGTAGAGTTGACCGAAGGCCCTGGAATCTTTTTTCGCACGTTCGATAAGGGCAGGCTCATCGGGTAAGGCAGCAGGCATGGCGATCAAATCTGGGTTAATAATGCCAAGATTTTAGGGAAGTCACAAGCTGCCGCACGATTCATTTCATCCGCGTAAGCGCCACGAAAAAAAGCATCTGGTTTTTGGTTTTTGATTAGCTTTCGAAAAAAAGAAGCTATGCATCGTTCCCTTTTGTTTGTCCTCTTGTTCATCTCGGTTTGTGCCCTGGCGCAGCGCAAAAACCAGGCGCCCGTAGCGGCCGCACCTGCTGCGCCCCCGGCATCGGCACTGGAAACCCGTGTCAAGGGCTTGGTGAAGTATCCGGGCTTCATCGAATTTTATTATGACGATAAGCAAGACAAAATTTTTCTGTTGATCGAAAACCTCGGTACCGAGTTTTTGTACATCGAGTCGCTCACGGCCGGACTTGGCTCCAACGACATCGGGCTGGATCGCAACCAGTTGGGCGCGGAACGGATCGTGAAGTTCGACCGCCGGGGCCCGAAAGTGTTGTTGGTGCAACCCAATTATTTCTACCGCGCCAACAGCAGCAATGAACTAGAGCGAAGAGCAGTGGAACAGTCGTTCGCGCAGTCCGTGTTGTATGGTTTTTCCATCGTGGCCGAGGAGGGCAACAAATGGCTGGTAGATGCCACCGATTTTTTTCTGCAAGATGCCCATGATGTGATTGGCACCTTGCGCGGCTCCAACCAGGGCAGTTATTCGCTGGATAAATCGCGGTGCGCCTTCTACCTCCCGCGCACGAAAAACTTCCCCGACAACTCCGAGTTCGAAGTTACCCTCACGTTTACCGGCCAACCTGCTGGTGCATTTGTGCGAAGTGTAACGCCCACGCCATCCAGCATTACGCTGCGCCAACACATCTCGTTTGTGCGGTTGCCCGATAACAACTACCAACCGCGTGCGTTCGACCCGCGGGCGGGCTACTTCAGCACTTCGTACTACGACTATGCCACGCCGATCAGCGAGCCGTTGGAAAAGCGGTGGATCACCCGGCATCGCTTGCAAAAGAAAGACCCTACAGCTACCGTGAGCGAGCCGGTAAAGCCCATTGTGTACTACATGGATCCCGGAGCACCCGAGCCGATTCGCAGTGCCTTGATAGAGGGCGCACGCTGGTGGAACCAGGCCTTTGAAGCGGCGGGTTACAAAAACGCGTTTCAGGTCGAGGTACTCCCGCCAGATGCCGACCCGATGGACATCCGCTACAACATGATTAACTGGGTACACCGCTCCACACGCGGCTGGAGCTACGGCAGTTCGGTGGTTGATCCGCGCACGGGCGAAATCATCAAAGGCCACGTAGCATTAGGATCGTTGCGCGTGCGACAAGACTTTTTGATTGCCGAAGGTCTGCTTGCGCCTTACGAAGAAGGTAAACCGGTATCGAAAGAGATGGAGCAGATGGCGTTGAACCGCCTGAAGCAATTGGCGGCACACGAAGTGGGCCACACGCTGGGGTTGTCGCACGCGTACACCTCCAGTTCAGAGAACCTTGCCTCGGTAATGGATTACCCGCACCCGGTCGTGAACATTACAAACGGAAAAATCGATCTATCAAAAGCCTATGATGACAAGATTGGTGCGTTTGATAAGGTTTCCATTGCCTATGGCTACTCGCAATTTGCGGCCGGCACAGACGAGGCGGCGTCCTTGAATGCAATCATCCAGAAATCGTTAAATGATGGCCTCACGTTTCTCAGCGATCAAGATGCTCGCCCGATGGGCTCTGCGCATCCGTATGCCCACCTGTGGGACAACGGGGCCGATGCGGCAGATGAGTTGAATCGCGTGATGGGTGTGCGTGCGTTGGCGCTCAGGAATTTTGGCGAGCGCAACATCAAGCCCGGTGCGCCCATGGCTACACTTGAAGAAGTATTTGTGCCCATGTATTTCTTCCATCGGTACCAAACCGAGGCGGCTGCCAAAATGATCGGTGGGTTAAACTACCGCTATGCTTTGCGTGGCGATGGACAGCCGGTGGCGCAATTGCTCTCGCCACAGCAGGAACTAAAAGCGCTGGAGGCGCTGATGAAAACCATTGAACCTGCGGCGTTGCTCATTCCGGAGGGTATTTTGCAACAAATGCCCCCGCGCCCGTTGGGGTACACCCGCCACCGCGAATTGGTGAAGTCGCGTACCGATCTTGCGTTCGATCCCATCACTGCGGCCGAGACGGCAGCAGACCTTACCTTCAGTCTTGTTCTCTATCCGGCAAGAGCTAATCGCGTGTGGGAGCATCACGCCCGCGAAGCAAAGCTGCCCAGTTTAGAGGCTGTGATTGATCGACTGGCTGCGGTTACCGTTCGCAGTGCGTCCAAAACCGGCTATGAGGGTGCTGTGCAGATGGCCGCACAGCACGCGTTTATCGTTAATCTGATTAAACTCGGACTTAGCAAAGACGCCGCTGCACCTGTGCGCGGTATTGCGCTGCTCAAGTTGCAGCAAATTCAAGCTACACTCATGCAACGCCAACTCATTGCCACCGATGAAGATTGGAAAGGATTTTATCTGTATCTCATTTCGCAAATCAAAAAATTGCAAGAAAGCCCCGAGGAATTCAAAGTAGAGACGTTGCTGCCCGCGCCGCCGGGTCAGCCGATTGGCTCGGATGCCATGGATTGCGATTGGTAATCAACTCCGCTTATTGGGTTCCTTTGCCGCTCCTGTAGGTTTCGTTCTGCAGGAGCGGTTTTCTTTATTTTATTACTTCGTTAAAACGAATGATTTCATGAATTTCTCCCGAACTTCCCAACGGCTTTTGGTGACCTGTGGGCTGGTGACGTTTGCTTGGGCCGCGCTGGCGCAAGAGTCGTTGCCGCCTGTAACCCGAACGTATGCGTTTACGAACGTTAACATCATTCAAGCGCCCGGCCGGAAAGTTGATCTGGGCACGTTGGTGGTAAAAGATGGATTGATTGCTGCCGTGGGCAAGGGCATTGTTATTCCCCCCGGCGCGATCGTGATCAAGGCCGACTCGATGCATGTGTATGCAGGTTTCATAGATGGTTTTTCGCGCGTGGGCGTAACCAAACCAAAAGAAGAACAGCGCGAACGACTCAAAGATCCCGGCAATCCGCCACCTGAGCGCGCGGGTATTACCCCGCAAAACGATGTGCGCTATGCGTTAAACCCCGCGGATAAATCAATCGAAGAATTACGCAATCTTGGTTTTACGGTGGCCCAGGTTGTTCCTTACGGCAATTTTTTGCCGGGCCAGGCAGCGATTATACTCTTGGGCGGTAAATCGGCCGATCAAATGGTGCTCCAAAGTCGTGCGGCTTTGTATTCTGAATTGACCGGTAACCAGAACATCTATCCTAACACGATCATGGCTGTCATGGCAAAGTGGCGCGAACTCTATCGGCAGGCTGCGCAGGCGAAGAATTACGAAGCGCTGTACGCCACCAACCGTTCCGGCCTGGAGCGCCCCGCGAGCGACCGTGTATTGGAGGCATTTTATCCCGTGATTGATCAACGGATGCCGGTACTCTTTCGCAGCGAACGGATTTTAGAAATGCAGCGGGTACTCGCATTAAAAAATGATTTGAAGTTGCCGGTGCTCTTGGGCGACGTGAAAGAGGCATGGCCGTTGGTGCCAAAAGTGAAGGCAAGCGGGGCGAAGGTGTTCCTGTCGCTCGACTTACCGGAAGAGATTAAAAAAGATGATAAAAAGAAAGACAAGCCGAATGCCGAACGCGAAGCGCTGGAAAAACGCAAAGCAGATGTCATTGCAAAAGCCACGGCGCAGGCAGCCGAGTTTCAAAAAGCGGAGGTGCCGTTTGGGTTTTCAACAGCTACGGTGAAAACTTCAAATATTCCGGCGCACCTCCGGAGAATGATTGCCGCAGGGCTCACAGAAGATGCTGCGTTAGCGGCGCTCACTACAGCCCCGGCCCAATTGCTTGGGCTGAGCGACCGCCTCGGCTCAATTGATCCTGGCAAAATGGCGAACCTGGTAATTAGCGACAAGCCCTACTTCAATGAGAAGGCGAAAGTACGGTACGTGATGGTGGACGGTGAACTATTTAAGTTAGAGAATAAGGAAGCCAAGAAGGCAGACGGAAGAGTAAATGCGGGTGGGGCGTGGTCGTACAAAGTTGAATCCCCGCAAGGGGGCTCCGGCAAAATCGTTATCAAAGACGATGGTAAGGGCAACCTTACGGGTACGATTACCAACTCAACCACCAACCGCGAGTCGGAGTTGAAGAATCTGGAGATCGATGGCAAAACGCTTACGTTCTCCTTTGATTTTGCAATGGGCCCCAACCCAATCACAATCAATGTCTCGGCTACCATTGAGGGCGATTCAATGGACGGCAGCATGGTCGTTGGTCAGTTCGGAAGTTTTCCGATGAAGGCCAGTCGCGATCCAAAAAACTAAATCTCATTAACGATGATGAAGAAGATATTTTTATTACTGAGTGCATTTGTATTGACAAACGCTTTCAGCCAGGTAGAAAAAGGTAATGTACTGATCAGAAATGGAACCGTACTCACCATTACGAAGGGGAATTTAGAAAACACGGATGTGCTGGTACGCGATGGGAAGATCGCGCAAATCGGCAAGGGCCTAGCTGCCCCGGCCGGCGTAAATGTGGTGGATGCCACCGGCATGTTTGTAATGCCCGGCATCATCGATGCGCATTCGCATATTGCGTTGGATGCCATTAACGAGGGCACAAGCCCTGTGACTGCGGAGGTATGGGAAGGTGATGTGATCAACCCGTTCGACATGGATTTGTACCGTGCTTTGGCGGGCGGATGCACGGCCTCCCATGCGATGCACGGATCAGCCAACGCCATTGGCGGCCAATGTCAGACAATCAAACACCGTTACGGCACGTATGAAGGCAACGTGTTGATCATGGAAGGTGCTCCCCGCACGATTAAGTTTGCGCTGGGCGAAAATCCCACACGCGTGCATGGCGGCAACAACATCGTGCCGCGTACGCGGATGGGTGTGGAGTTTGTAATCCGTCAGGCTTTCTCGGAGGCCAAAGAATACATGGCCAAGTGGGATCAGTACAATAAAAACAAATTGGTGAAGGGTTTTCGCGGAGCGCCCCCGGCCTACAACCTACGGATGGAAACATTGGCCGATATCTTACGCGGCAACATCATCATCCATTGCCACAGCTACCGGGCGGACGAAATTTACATGCTGTTAAAAGTTTGCAAAGACTTCGGCATCAAGCGGCTGGTATTCCAACACGTAAACGAAGGCTTTAAAGTGGCACCCGAGTTGGCGGCTGCCGGTGCGATGGCTTCTGTGTTTGCCGATTGGTGGGCTTACAAGTTTGAAGTGTACTACAGTACCGCTTATAACGCAGCTATATTGGTGCGCAATGGAGTAGTTACATCGATCAACTCCGACAGCAATGATTTGATTCGGCATTTGTATCACGAGGCTGCTAAAACCCAAAAGTACGGAGCGCTGACCGATGACGAGGCACTGGCGCTGATTACGATCAATCCCGCGAAACAGTTAGGGATCGAAAATCGTGTTGGCTCGATTGAAGTGGGGAAGGAGGCAGACATTGCCATCTTCAATACCCATCCGTTGTCGGTGTACGCAGTGCCCCAATATACGCTTGTTGATGGTGTGGTACGTTTCGATCGCAAGAACGATGCAGCCGATATGCGCTTGATGCCGGATCCCAAAGAAAATCTGGACATGACCACTCTGCACGAGTACAACGGGCACAACCATGAATCGTGTTTGCAAAACACGGAGTTCTTGTTCACTGCTAAAATTTTCGGTTCGTTTAACCAAGAGTAAGTATGAAATGCTCATCAGCAAAGCCAACCAAACGGAATGATAATCTGCATGAGCATTCCATGTGGCCTCGAACAATAAATAATTCACACATGAAATATCTGTTGAAGAGATTGACAATAGCTTGTATCGCGTGTATCGGGACGCTAGCGGTATTTGCGCAGATGCCAAAAGGCACGTATGGAGCTTTTGCGTTAACGAACGCAACGGTGGAAACGGTTACCAAAGGCACCGTACTAAATGGCACTGTAGTGGTGGTGGATGGGAAGATCACGGCCGTGGGCACAAATGTTTCTGTGCCGGCAGGCGCACAGGTAATCGATTGTAAAGGCTTGCGGATTTACCCCGGCATGATCGATGCTGGAACCAATTTGGGGATCAGCGAGATCAGCTCGGAGCCGCGCACGAACGACTTCAACGAGATTGGCGATGTGATTCCGCAGATCAAAGCGCTCACGGCGGTTAACCCCAATTCGGCGTTGATCCCGGTCACCCGTGTGAGCGGTGTTACAACCGTGATCGCCACACCCAAAGGTGGACTTTTTCCTGGTACCGCAGCGCTCATCAACTTATATGGCTATACCCCCGACCAGATGTTTGCGGGCTTTGATGCTGTCGTGATGAATTTCCCCAGCAGTGGCCGAAGAGGCTTCTTCGACAGACGCACGGACGAGGATATCAAAAAGGATTCGGAGAAGAACATGAAACAGCTCAATGAAGTGTGGGACAAAGCACTTCAATACCATAAGCTGGATTCCGCCACGGGTGGCAAGTTGGAGTACTATCCCGAGTTGCAGGCGCTGTTGCCGGTAGTTCGCGGCCAGAAAACGCTCATGGTGGAAGCCAATGTGGCGAAAGACATCACCGCGGCCTTGAAGTGGATCAAAGAACGCAAGGTGAAGAAGGTTGTGCTCACCGGCGTGGCTGAAGGCTGGCGCGTGGCAAAGGAAGTCGCAGAAGCAAAAGTCCCCGCTATTGTGGGCCCAGTAATTGCGTTGCCCACCCGCGAATACGATCGGTATGATCAGGCCTACGCCAACGCAGGTATGTTGAAGAAAGCAGGTGTTAAGATTGCGTTACGTACCAATCAAACCGAAAACGTGCGCAATCTTCCGTACATGGCGGGTTTTGCGGTCGCCTATGGCATGGATAAGACAGATGCGTTGCGAGCAATCACCATCGAACCGGCCGAGATTTTTGGCGTAAGCGATCAGCTGGGGTCGATTGAGGTAGGCAAGAGCGCCACGTTTTTTGTGTGCGATGGCGATCCCTTTGAAACCAAAACAAACATGAAGCACGTTTTCATCAGCGGCTGGCAGGTGCCGATGGTGAGCCGCCAAACCCAGTTGTACGAGGAATTTCTAAAACGAGAGCCGGGGTTGACGAAAAACTAGAAATCGAAATGGAAGAAGAAGCCCGGTCCCCCCGGGCTTCTTTATTTTTTTTTGGATTCACGCTGCCGCACGGCCTCGAAAACCACCACCGCTGCTGCAGTCGATACGTTCATGGAGTCGATCTTGCCATGCATGGGAATAATGATGTTTTGGGTGCTGTTATCTACCCAGATTTTTGAGAGGCCAGTCGCCTCGGTACCCATCACGATTGCGCACGGTGAGCGGAAGTCAACCTGATGGTAAGTATGAGCTGCCTCCAGGTAGGTAGCATAAATCGAGATGCGCTGTTGCTTCAACCACTGAATAGCCGACTCTGACGTAGTTACTGCGATGGGTGTAGTAAAAAGGCAGCCAATGCTGGCGCGGATGGCGTTGGGGTTATACACGTCTGTCTGTGGGTCGCAGCAGATAACGGCATCTACTCTAGCTGCATCAGCGGTTCGAAGTAACGCGCCAAGGTTTCCTGGTTTTTCTACCGCTTCTAAAACCAATATTAGTGGATTGTTTGGCAAAATGAGTTGATCCAACGCGTGGGTCTTCATCACAGCAACAGCAAAAACGCCTCCAGAACTCTCACGCATCGCCAGTTTTTCGAACACCGGAAGGGAAACGGGAATTAGGTTCTTATCCTCGATACCGAAACGCTTGACTTCCGCCAACGAAATCATCTCTTCGCAAAAAAACAAGTTACCAATGGTGTACCCGGCATCAATAGCAAGTTGAATTTCCCGCATGCCTTCGATCGTGAACAACTGCTGGCGCTTCCGCTCGCGGGGTTTTTCCAACGCCAACACGCTTTTTACTTTTGGATTTTGCGGGCTTGTGATGAGAAAGTGCATTCGTACTCAAAAGTCTATAACTTTCGCCTTTTATGCCAACGATTCAACAAGTCGCACCCACCTCCTGGAAAGAATATCAATTGCTCGATTCGGGTGACGGGGAGAAGCTGGAGCGTTTTGGTGACTATATTTTGATCCGACCAGAACCTCAGGCCATTTGGGCCCGCACATGGCCGTTGGAAAAATGGCAACAACAGGCACATGCCCATTTTCATCGTGAGCAACAGGATAAATTCCGGTATTCCGATGACGTGAAAGGCGGCTGGAAAAAGTTGAAGGCGATGCCCGACTCTTGGCAGATTCAGTACCATTATGCAGATCTATCGCTAACGCTGCGTCTCGCGCTTACTGGTTTCGGTCATGTGGGTGTTTTTCCGGAACAAGGCGACAACTGGAATTTTGTTTACGATACAGTTCGTTCCTGGCGGATTCCGAATGCAAAGGTGTTGAATTTGTTTGCTTACACGGGAGCTGCTTCCGTGGTGGCGCGGATTGCCGGTGCGGACGTAACCCATGTGGATGCATCGCGTCCCGGCCTTAATTGGGCTAACCAGAACATGCAACTCAACCAACAACAGGACATCCGGTGGGTGTATGAGGACGCACTGAAATTCGTGAAGCGGGAAGTAAAGCGCGGGCACACGTACAACGGCATCATCATGGATCCACCTCCGTATGGACGGGGCCCGGAGGGCGAGAAATGGACGCTACAGGAGCAACTGAATGAAATGGTTTACCTGAGTGGACAACTGTTAGAGCCTGATAACCGGTTTTTTATTCTTTCTACTTATGCCGTTGGTTTATCATCCATGGTTGGTGCGAACATCTTAACAAAGCAGCTTGAACATTCCGTTGAATATGGCGAGTTCTACCTCCCGGCTTCAACTGCCGTAGATTTGCCCATGGGCACATTTGCGCGGCTTCGCGCTTAAACAGAATTGACCCAAATTCTCACATTTTTGAGTGTGTAATGAATTTTACATTTATGTAAAAGGCAAACCGAACATATTTTCGATCTTGCCAAGATTTTTCTAAAAACTCTTCAGCTGACTTAACATATGTTGCGCATGAATTTAAGGTTCGCTTGTTCATTGATCACTGTCTGTATCATGTCCTTTCAGGTTTATGGTCAGGTAACAAAAACTGCCCGAACTACAGGCCCAGCCGGTGACCGTCTTTGGTCTGTTGCGGGTGATTGGGTGCCTTCTGGAGTACCGGCTTCAGTCGATGATGTTATTATTCCGACGGGTATTACGATGCGAGTTGATCAGGATAATCGGGTTACTCGCGATGTAACGGTGGAAGGATTACTGATCATCCAGGATCAAAGGGAGTTGCAGGTGAATCGGAACTTGGTGTTGAACGGAACGATTCGCATGGATGATAACGGCAACATCGAGAGTTTAGGTCTGGTTATGGCCGGAGCCGGTGGTCAACTCAGCGGAACGGGCACTTTTTCAACAGCAGTTCCCATTAACAGCGGCAACACGAATCCACTTTTCATTTTTAACAACAACGTCACGGTTTTGGCATCTGCCAATCTTAGTTTCTCGTGCACCTGTTCGGGTACAAATTACACCAATCTGGTTCGAATCAATAATAACTTTACAGTAACCAACATCGGTCGAGTCACCATCAACAAAAGCCTGGTAGCACAGAACACGAATAGCCGATGGAATAACTCCGCGAGCACATCGTACCTGAATGTTTTTGAGGGAATGCTCCCGGTACCAGGTTCTCCGGGATCTTTGGGGCTGCTCGATGCTGCAACCGTTGGAAATACGGTGGAGTATGGGGGTACCGCCAATCAAACCGTGATTACGCCAATATCATCTGTTTACCATCATCTCATCCTAAGTGGGTCTGGCACGAAAACTACTGCTGCCACTATGGCCGCGAATGGGAATCTTTCCGTTTCCAGTATTCTTAATTTGAACGGAAATAATATCTCTGTTGGCGGGAACTGGACCAACACGGGCTCTTTTCAAGCTGGTTCTGGGTCATCCACGGTGCAGTTGACAGGTTCAACCGATCAAACAATTACCAACTCGTCTGGAGAGATTTTCAATAATCTCACTGTATCCAAGGCAGGTGGCCTCGTTCTTCTTAATAACCCGGTTCAAGTCAACGGCACGCTCAACTTGACGAACAGCCGTATCAATACCCAGAATTCGATCCTAACGCTAGGGGCCTCAACCAGCCAAACGGGTACCCTTACCACCTCGGGTACTTCCTATATCATAGGAACCTTTGAACGTTGGATCAACACAGTATTGGCAAATACCACCTTTCCATTAGGAACCGCAACTGGCGATCTGCGAACAATGGTTGTGAACTTAAACCTATTAGGTTCAGGGGGCTCCTTGCAGGCACAATTCTTTGCACAAAACCCCGGTGGGATTTCAAATCCTCCCTTGGTAGACAATGGGTTCAATATCAACAACACCCATCCAAATGGTTTTTGGCGGCTCACCAATCTGAATGGGTTGAGCTCCAGTCAGTACGATGTTTTTGCCACGGGTGGTGGATTCACCGCGTTTCCGGCGGGAGTTACGGTCGACACCCGAATGGTATCTCGCTCGGTGGGCACCTCGACATGGACGGCGAACGGTGCGCATGACGTTAGTTCCTTTGTTTCACCCACTGTGCGCAGGGAGGATCTTTCAATCCTGCCCGTTGATTTGGCT
>JBIIVI010000361.1:0-3063 GCA_044339555.1 Cyclobacteriaceae bacterium
TTGCGCCACCACCGTACGCATGTCCACCGGCTCCGAGGCCTTGAACAAATCGATGATGCTGGTGTAGATCAGTTTGTGCGCCTCGGAATAGAAATGCTCCGGCCGCAGAAACTCCACCACCGCGGTGAGCGCATTTTTTTCGAGCATCAGTGCGCCTAACACGGCTTCTTCCAGATCAAGCGCCTGAGGTGGCAGCTTCCCCAAGCTTTCCGAGATGTCCCGAACCAGCTTGGTTGACTTACCCATACCGCTCAGCGCGGTACTCGTCCTCAGAGGCGTTGATCGCTCCATACAGTGGTTGTTGTACGTAGTTTCTTTAGTGGACGGCAAACGTACGGTTGCCCAAACGAACAATATCCCCAAAACGCGGAACTTGTTCACATTCAATAAACATACTGAAATGTGAATGAATTCAAGGACACGGCAGAAACGAACGTTTGCAACGAACGATGGCAGCCCGCAAACAACTTTGTTCCGAGCATTTAATTCGCTTTGAATCAGTTGTCTATCCTGTTCCTTCCTAGTTAATTTTTTACTTATTTTATTGGATGTATTTTCGCTCCAAATGAGTCTGAAAAAATACCACTTTACAGCCCTCGGTGGCAGTGTGATGCACAATTTGGCTATTGTATTGAAAGAACATGGACACACGATTACCGGCTCCGATGACGAAATCAACGAGCCGAGTCGCTCGCGGCTCCAGGCAGCCGGTCTGCTCCCCGCGGCTATCGGTTGGAATCCCGATCTGGTGAGTACCGATTTAGATGGTGTTATCGTGGGCATGCACGCCCGCCCCGACAACCCGGAAATCCAGAAGGCACAGGCGTTGGGTATCCCGCTCATTTCGTTTCCCGACTTCATTTTCGAAGCCAGTAAGAACAAGCAGCGTGTAGTAGTGGCCGGCAGTCACGGTAAAACCACGATCACGGCTATCATCCTGCACGTGTTGGAATTCTATAAGCGCTCGTTTGACTATGTGATCGGTTCGCGAGTGTCTGGCCTGACCCACAGTGTTCGTCTTTCCCACGATGCACCCATTATCATTATCGAGGGCGATGAGTATTTTTCTTCGCCGTTAGATCGGACACCTAAATTTCTTCGCTACCAGCATCACATTGGTGTGATCAGCGGCATCGCCTGGGATCACGCCAATGTATTCCCCACCGAAGATGAATACATTCGGCAGTTTGACGCTTTCGCGGATGCCACACCCAAGGGTGGAATTCTGGTGTTCAACGAGTTGGATGCAGTGACGGCCGTACTATGCAACAAAGAACGCCCCGATGTTTTACATGTGCCTTTCAAAACCCATCCCTACGAGCTTGAGAATGGCCAGGTAATCCTGATCAGTAGTAGCAAAGAGCGGATTCCGCTGCGGATTTTTGGCAAACATAACTTGATGAATATTGCGGCTGCCAAAGAGGTACTCAAGAAAATTGGCGTTACCGCCGAGCAATTCTATAAAGCCATTCCCACTTTTGTGGGTGCGGCCGGTCGCCTCGACAAAATCAGGGAAGACAAACACCTGGTGGTCTTCAAAGACTTTGCACATGCCCCTTCTAAAGTGCGCGCGACTACCGAAGCGGTAAAGGAGTTGTACAACCATCGCCCGCTTACGGGAGTGCTGGAACTCCACACGTTTAGCAGCTTGCTCCCCTCCTTTCTCCCGAATTACAAAAACACCATGAAAGCCTGCTCGGAGGCGATCATCTTTGTAGATCCGGAAAAAGTGAAAACCAAAGGGTCGGCGATCGATGCAGCCATGATCCAAAGTGCCTTCCAACATCCAAACCTGCACGTAGTGGAATCTACTCAACACCTACACGAATTGCTCCTCAAAAAAAATTGGACGAATCAAAGTCTGCTACTCATGAGTTCGGGTGCCTTTGGCGGGCTCGACATCGCTCAGCTAACTGCTCAATTGAAAGCCTGAGGACACCACGAATATGAAGCTTAACCTGAAAGTACCGTTGTGTCTTTTTGATTTGGAGACAACGGGCACGAATCCGGCTACCGATCGGATCATCGAAATCGCCATGATTAAAATGATGCCCAATGGCGATTTGATACGCAAACATCAGTTGGTAAATCCCACCATCCCGATTCCGGCTGATTCAACCGCCATCCACGGAATTACGAACGAGGCGGTGGCTGGCCAACCTACGTTTAAAGATGTAGCCAAAGACTTCGCCCGTTTTCTGGAGGGTTGCGATGTGGGCGGGTACAACATTTTGAAATTCGACCTGCCACTGCTGGTCGAAGAATTCTTGCGCGCGGAAGTGGAGTTCGATTACAGCCGCAAGCGCATTATTGATGCGCAGCGGATTTTTCATTTGATGGAGAAGCGTACGCTGGGTGCAGCGTACAAATTCTACTGTGGCCAGGAGTTGGAAAATGCGCACTCGGCTGAATCCGACACGGAAGCAACCCTGCATGTGTTGCTGGCACAAGTACAAAAATATGAGGAGCAACCTGTAACGGATGCCCTTGGTAAGAAAATCGGAACCATCAAAAACGATATGGATTCGCTGGCTCAGCTCTCTACGTTGGATACCATTGATTTGGCGGGGCGGATGGTCAAGAACGCTAAAGGCGAGGCTACCTTCAACTTCGGTAAACACAAAGGCAAGCCCGTGTTGACAGTGCTGCGCGATGAACCAGCCTATTATGATTGGATGATGAACGGGGATTTTTCGCTTGATACAAAACGCAAACTCACCGAGTTGAAGTTAAGCTTGCTTACTAATCGGCTAAAGAACTAAATCGGAATTGCTTATTTCTTGTAATACTGCATGGCTTCGGGAATCCAGCCATTCAGATCGTTGATGCGGGTTTCATGCGAAGGGTGTGTGGACAAAAACTCGGGCGGCTGCTGGCCCCCACTTAGCGAACTCATGCGCTCCCAGAAAGCGGGTGCAGCAGAAGGATCATAACCTGCCATCGCCATAAACGTCAACCCCATGCGGTCGGCTTCGGATTCGTGTTCGCGACTAAACTTCAACATACCTACTCCTGCACCAGCACCTACCGCCTGCAGAAGTAACTGGCTGCCAAGCGTAGGGT
>JBIIVI010000362.1:0-3061 GCA_044339555.1 Cyclobacteriaceae bacterium
TCAGCATATGTAAGTTCGTATAAGCGCCAGAAGCTTCTAACACTACCAAATCACTCAATTGAACGAAGTCGATGCCCTGTACGGAGCTAACGGCTATTCGTGCAATAGGTGCGACCTGTTTTAACGACTGCTTTAGCAGCTCAGCCCGACTGATGGTTGAGTCAGACGTACGTTGGCGCAGATATCGGTTGAGCGTTTGTTCAAGATCAAGCGGATTCAAGGGCTTCAAGAGGTAATCAAAAGCTGAAAGTTTAAATGCCTGAATGGCGTATTGATTAAAAGCCGTGACAAACACGATATCGAAGTTTACCTGTTGCGGATGAAAAAACTCGAGCAACTGCAGGCCCGAGTACCCCGGCATTTCAATATCCAGAAAAACAAGGTTCGGTTGAGTGCGATTGATTTCGCGAACTGCCTCGGCCACACTGGCCGCCTCGCCTACCACCGTTATAAATGAAAAGTGCTGAAGTCGTTCGATCAATACTTCACGCACCGACTTCTCATCGTCCACAATTAGCGCAGTAAGGACAGTTGGTATACTCATACAGGTAGCGGAATTCGAACCAACACCTGCGTGCCGCCCGACTGACCATTTTGAAGATATTTATCCTTAACGTCCAATCGGATTTTTGCCAACTGGTGGGAATTGATCAATTCGATTCTTTTTTGGTAAGCCTGCATGGCAAACGACTGATGGCCAGCCGGGCGATTTTGGTTAATGACGGCCGAGGCCACCCGTCCGATTCCATTATCGTCAATGGAGATCAAAAGACAACCCGACTCGATCGAAAACCGGATACTCAAGATTTTGGGGTCCTCCCGATGCAGGAGTCCGTGCCGAATCGCATTTTCCACATACGGTTGTGTCAATAGCGTAGGTATTTCGATCATTTGTTCATCAACATCCGGATCAACTAAAATGTGGTACTGTAATTTGCCGTCCATCCGGGCATTTTCAATGGAAAGATAATTAGTCAGAATTTCAATTTCTTGCTTCAAACGAATCGTTTCGTTAGCTGAATAGTCAAGCACTCTTCGAAGCAATTGAGCAAATTGTTGAATGCGCTGATTCGCCTCTTCTTTCATGCCCTTCAACACGTAACTTTGAATGAGCGACATGGTGTTAAAAATAAAATGTGGATTCATTTGCGCACGGATAGAAGTGAGTTGCGCAATGCGAAGTTCCTGCTTTAGGTTTAGTTGATCCCAAGCGGCTCGCTGCCGCTCGTTGTTGCGTTTGAATCGTACGAACATCAAGAAAGCTGCCAATGTCAGCAACGCGGCCCCCACTAGCAGCTGAAACCAGGTGCGTTGCCACAACGGCGCTAGCACGAGAATCGGCACCTGAAGTTGATTGGACGACCGAACACCATCTTCATTCATGGCCACAGCCTCCAGCAAATACTGCCCTGGCGGGATGGACAAAAAGTTTACTACGGGTGATGAAAGTTGGGTATTGTTCCACGAACCAGAACCGCGGCTGTTCAACCGATACTGAATGAAAACGGATCCCTGGCTTTTCAAGCTGTTTGATACGTCAAATTCCAGCGACAACTGCCGCGCCATGGGTGCCAACTGAATCGCCTTTGTAAATTCCTGCAAGCGTTCACCGTCTGACGTCACCGCTTTTAGATGAATCAACGGCTGCGCCTGATTTACACCCGCGAGTTGTGTAAACTGCTGCAGCCCCTCGGAATGGGTAACCCAAAGCCCTTGCGAAGAAGCTGCTATGGCATATACCTCCTCGCTCGCCAACCCTTTCGCAACCGTGATCGAAGTTTGCGGGCCAAATTTTGGATCAATCGAACAAATCCCGCGATCTGTGCCTGCCCATACCAAATCGCCCTGAACCGACAACGAGGTAATATGATTGGATGGTAGGCCATTATCCTTTTGCCAGTGGCGCTCCAACTTTCCGTTCCGAACCTGAAAGACTCCGTTCGTAGACGTTCCAATCATCAACAAATTTCCTGAAACAACTTCCAGCGCAGTAACTCCGGGCGACTCAATTGAGTCCCCGGGATTCCAAGGCTTAACAGCTTCCGTTTCGGTATCGAACAGCAACACCCCTTTTTGGGTGCCCACCCAAAGGTTTCGATCGCCTGATAAAATGGCCAAGCGTGTGACACGCTGTTCAATAGGCAACACCTGCCGCTGGCGGGTGTGTACATCAACCCGATAAAGTCCACCAGAAGTGGCCAGATAATAGTACGAGCCCACCCGCACTATTTGCTTCACCGCCACTACTTCTGTTTTTGCTTCCCACCGAAGTTGAGGTAGTGAATAATAGTGAAGCTGATCGGCAAACACCAAAAGCCGCTGATCAACGGTATCAATAAAAATGCTTTGAATTTCTTTTTGATCCGACACCAGTATTGATTTCTCTAAACCAGTGCCTGAAAAAACTCGTAGCTGCCCGTTATACTGACCAGCCACCACACGATCTGATTTTGAATCATAAATCACCTTATTGAACAAGCCCCACGCATTTTTTCCATAGAGCCTCGATTGCAGCGTGGGAAAGTAGAAGATCCCTTCGTTGATGGTCGATACCCAGATCCCACCTTCACGGTCTGCGGTAACGGCACTCACATTTTTGCCAGGCAACAATTCAATAAACTCACCCTTGTATTGAAGATGCACGCCCTGATGCCCCATAAACGCAAGTATGGAATCTCCAACCGATTCAATGGCGCGGGTATGGGGCAATACTGCCTGATAGGAAGGAGTGACATCATGAAGGGCGCCTTCGTGTACTTCAAAGAGTAGCTTTTCGATAGGATCAAAAACCAGCAACCGGTCGCGCCAAAACGCCAAATGGATCAAGTTGTTTGAAACGGGTTTACCGTTGCGCTCGATGCGAATCGTCTGGCGGTCAGGCAGTCGTGTCACTCGGGCATAATCGGAACTGGCGGTGGCCACCCAAACCCGTTGCTGATGATCCGGGATGTGGTATCGGACTGTCGGGCGCGAGTTATGCCCCGTTAAAAACAGCTCCCGCCAGGTTTGTGTACGTAGCTGATAAGAAAAAATCTGGCTGGGTGTGCTAATGAGGAGGCTG
>JBIIVI010000063.1:0-13457 GCA_044339555.1 Cyclobacteriaceae bacterium
AAATTGTTCAGTAGTAGGCTGCGGCAGCTGTTGGAGTCCACCAAACACCGAACCTTTGTGGTGGGCCAACGCTTCCAAATCAATTACTTGTTCGCCCTTTTCAGCCAACTTTTGCAAAAGCGCTGTTTTGCCGCTTCCGGTGCAGCCCGCCAACGTAATGAGCTGAAGCGGCCGCTCGAACATTTCCATCACTTGCGTGCGATACGCTTTGTAGCCACCTATCAGCGGTGTAGCTTTAATCTGAGCCATGCCCACAAACTGGCAAAAGTAAGCCGACCGCATGCCGCCCCGCCAGCAGTGAACCAGCACCTCGCGGCCGGCAGCCACCTGTTCGGTAGCAGTAACGATTTCGAGCAACCGCGGCCCAACCAGTCGTAAACCAGTTTTAATGGCGCTGGCCTGTCCTTTCCGTTTGTAGTCCGTGCCTACCTCCGCGCGTTCTTGGTTGTTGAGTAACGGAATGTTAATCGCTCCCGGTATGTGGCCTTCAAGGAACTCATTCTCCGATCGTACATCAATGACCGGAAGTTCCTGCCTGCGCAGCAAAAAATCAGAAATGCGGATCGACATGAAACAAAAGTCGTGAATGCCGCTGACTTGGCTACATCTCCATCGCCTTCATCTCAGGCGCCTTTTTGAAAAGCTGGATGGCCTGTAGTAACACTTCGTTTGTTTCGTTGTAAATCGGATAGAAGCCCTCATTGCTCCAGATTCTACGCGCGATTTGCGCTTTTACGTGCAATTGGAACAGCGCCTTCAATTTCGTCAGCTCATCCATCCGTGGCTCTACATTGTTTTGCTTGCCAGTCTTGGCCAGTTCGTTCAACATCGCATCCGTAACCAAAAACTGAGCTCGAAATTTGGAAAAACCCATTGCTTCCAATTTTGCCTTGTTCGTCTCTGTATAATGAAAGGTAAACTCGGCCATGGTGTTGGAATTGTACAGCTCAGTCAAGTACCGACTAGCCATGGTGGTGTCCAGCGGCACAAAATAATCGGGCATAATGCCGCCTCCGCCATACACCGTGCGGCCTTTGTCGGTTTTAAACTTCAGGGTATCATTAAACTCAACACTATCGGCATGAAAAAATTCTCCTTTCTTATAGCGCAGGGCAATTTCCTGATTGTAGGATTCACCATCGTCATAGGGTTTCTGAATGGAGCGGCCACTGGGCGTGTAGTAGCGCGAAATGGTAAGTCGGAGCTCCGAGCCATCGCGCAACTCGAACGGAGATTGTACCAAACCTTTGCCAAATGACCTTCGTCCGACAATCAACGCCCGGTCGTTGTCTTGCAACGCGCCCGCCACGATCTCAGAGGCTGAGGCGCTGCCTTCGTTCACTAACACAATCAAGTCACCGGTTTCAAAATCACCCTTATCTGTAGCGAACGCTTCCGAGTTATACCTGCGGTCTTTGGCCTTGGTGAACACCACTTTTTTGTTTTTGCCGAGAAACTCATCCGCAATATCAATGGCCTGGTTCATGTAGCCCCCGGGGTTGCCTTGCAAATCCAGGATCAATTTCTTCATGCCCTTCCCCTTCAGGTCGTCCAAGGCTACTTTGAATTCATCGTAGGTGGTTTGAGCGAACCGGCTTACTTTGATGTAGCCAATCTCTTCATCAATCATGTAAGCTGCATCCATGGAGGCTTGCGGAATTTTGTCGCGCACAATGGTGAAGGAAATCAGCCCTGCTACATTTTTTCGAATTACCTGGATTTTTACTTCGGTGCCCTTCGGGCCTTTCAGGGTTTTCATCACTTCGCGATTCGTTAACCCCACACCGGCCATCACCTTATCATCAACCTTTACGATCTTGTCGCCAGAGCGTACGCCCACCGCTTCGGACGGCCCGCCACTCAAGGCGGTAACCACCACCAGCGTATCGTGAAAAATGTTGAACTCAATGCCGATGCCTTCAAACCCGCCTTGCAAATCCTCGTTGGCTTCTACGCGCTCGGCTGCCGAGATGTAGGCGGAATGCGGATCGAGTTTAGAAAGCATGTGTTGAATGGCATCCTCCACGAGTGCATTCTCGTTGGCTGTATCTACATATTCTTTGCGGATCAAGCCCATCACTTCATTGAATTTCGCGAGATCGCCTGAACGGCCGCCTGATGAACGTCCCGAAAACAAACTGGCCCCGATCAACACCCCTCCGGCTAACCCTACTGCCAGCACTAATGGCAAGGCAATCTGATAGCGGTTGTTTTTTATTTCGTTCATGCTTACTGCTTAATTTTTCAACAAGAAAATTGTTATGCTGCTAAAACGACCGAAATCAATTAAAGTTAAAGTGGAGACTCCGGTTTGTTTCGCAAATAATAAAAAAAATGCAACACCGCCGGACGAATTTTTTTTCACGAAAGAGGATTCGTCATGGGAGCGGACCCTTGATTTTGATATTTTTACGCTCGTCATAAACACTGTGCACGCACTTGCCAACACCCGTCTGGAGGATCTTGTGATCGAAAACCGCATTCGCGCGAAAGTGCTGTTCTATTTCGGAATTAAATTCTACGAACACTCCGAGCAAACCCTGGCCCAAGTGTGCGCCCAGAAGGGGCTTTCGGTGCAACAGGTTGTGCGGGAGTTCGAGCAGGCAGATGCCGACGCGGCCTACTCTTCACTGCCGTTAGTAAACTATCCTATCGAGTTGATCATCGAATACCTGAAGCATGCGCATTTTGTTTTTGTGAAACGTACGCTTCCGTACCTGGGTCGCCTGATCGATAGCTTTCACCCCGCGCCAGGCCCCTACCTTGCCATTGGCAAAGATTTACAACTACTTTATCCACTGTTGCTGGAGGACTTTATCCACCACATCTACGAAGAGGAAGACACGCTATTTACCTACATTCTACAGCTAGATCGCGCGCAGCAAGGCGTGTTTCATCCGGCCCGACTTTTTTATACAATGGAAAAGAACAGCATCCATCGGTTTGCGGTTGACCATGAGGCGCATGAAGACGAGATGGCCGGTATTCGGAGCATCACCCACAACTACCAGTTGGAAGCCACTGCTCCGCTCCACCTGAAGATCATCTATGCCGAAATGCAGGCATTTGAAGAATCGCTCATGCGTCACGCGTCCATCGAAAACAACATCCTGTTCCCGAAAGCAATGGCGCTGGAAAACACAGTGCGGCAGGCGATGAAAGAAAAAATCAGCCTCAACTAGTGGCCCACTCTGCCCCGCTCACTCCAATACGATGAGTCGCATACTGGCGTTGGATTTGGGTTTAAAACGAACGGGTATTGCGGTAACGGATTCGCTACAGATCATTGCCACCGCGCTGGAAACGGTAAACAGCGATGACTTAATGCCGTTCTTGAAAAACTATTTTGAAAAAGAACGCGTTGAAGCGATTGTAGTAGGGCTGCCCAAAAGGCTGGACAATACCCCTACTGACATGACACCCGTCGTGCTGAAATTTACGGAGCAACTGCGGGCTGCCTTTCCAGACAAAAAGGTGGAGTTGATTGATGAAAGGTTTACTACCACCATCGCTTCACAGACTCTAATTGCGATGGGGGCGAAAAAAAAAGACCGTCAGAAGAAAATTAATACCGATAAAATCAGCGCAACGTTAATATTGCAGACTTTTTTGCAAACTAGATAACTGAATTATGGCAACACTGTTAAGTCGAATCAAGCTTCAGGGCGAACTGAATAAGTACCAAAAGAAGCAGCTTGGAAAATTTGTTTCGCAACGTTATTTGGCCTTGTATGGCCAACCGCCAGGCTATGTAGAGCTAAACCTCACTGCCCAGGACGGCACTCCGATTGTAAGGCGCGTAGCCGATTACCCGGATGAGTTTTTGGCCGAAATGGACAAAATGATTACCGCCTACTTTAAGCGCATCCAAACCGAAGCACCCTCGGGCGAAACCCTGCCCGGACGCCCGCAGTACTAAAAAGCGCCCTGCTTTCTATTAAATTTGCGGCATAAGTTTGTTGTATGGTGTACCCAATTGTGGTGTATGGAGACCCCGTTTTGCGCAAACGGGCGGCTGATGTGAAGAAAGGAACCGACGTTACCCAATTGGTTGCCGACATGTTCGAAACCATGGATGCCGCCAAGGGCATTGGATTGGCCGCGCCCCAAATTGGAAAAGCCGTTCGGGTTTTTATTGTGGATGGAACCAGCCTGGAAGAAGAACCTGGCATGGAAACGTTTAAGAAAACTTTCGTCAACCCCACCATCCTCGAAGAGTTTGATGAGCCGTGGGAGTTTGAAGAAGGATGCCTGAGCATTCCCAATATCCGGGAGAACGTCCATCGAAAAGCCCGCTTGCGCATCCGGTATTTCGATGAGCATTGGACCGAGTATACCGAAGAGTACGGAGGGATGAAAGCGCGGATCATTCAGCACGAGTACGACCACATCGAAGGCAAGTTGTTTATTGACTACCTCTCGCCCCTGAAAAAACGTTTACTAAAAGGCAAGCTGGCCGACATTAGCAAGGGTGATGTAGAAACCGAGTATCGCATTCTCGCGCCGCTGCGAAAATGATCGCACATCCAAAACTGCTTGGATCGTGAAGCCGTTGGTTAGTCGCCTGCCGGAAGTCGGCACCTCGATTTTTGCGGTCATGTCAAAAATGGCAGTTGAGCACGGTGCCATTAATCTATCGCAGGGCTTTCCTGATTTTCCCGTAGATGCAACCCTCATCGACCTCATACACGACAAGATGCGGGCGGGCCACAACCAATACGCCCCCATGCCGGGAGTGCCCGCGTTGCGCCAGGCCATCGCACAAGTAGTGGCGAAAACGTATCACCACTCCGTTGATCCCGAAACGGAGGTGACCGTTACAGCGGGTGCTACCGAAGCAATTTTTTCCACCATTGCCGGTCTTGTTGGGCCAGGCACTGAAGTGATTTTCTTTGAACCTGCTTACGACTGCTACAGTCCGGCTATTCGCCTGAATGGTGGGATTCCGATGCCGATTGCACTGGCTCCGCCATTTCGAATCGATTGGCTGGAAGTGGAACAAAAAATCTCACCCGCCACCCGGGTCATCATCGTTAACACACCTCATAACCCAGCAGGCGTGGTGTTGCAGCCCGGCGATTTGCAAGAACTCGAGCGCCTGGCGCAGAAATTTGGACTGATTGTGATCAGCGATGAGGTGTACGAGCGCTTGATCTTTGATGGCCAATCCCACGAAAGTGTGTTAAAGTATCCAGCCCTTTTTCAGCAAAGCGTGGCTGTGTTTTCGTTCGGCAAAACGTTTCACGCTACGGGTTGGAAAATCGGGTACACCATCGCGCCCCGGGCGTTAACGGCCGAAATCCGGAAAGCCCATCAGTTTATCACGTTCTCGGTAAATACTCCCATTCAGTGGGCTTTAGCCGATTACATGCAAACACCCGAGCATCACGAAGGGCTCGGAGCGTTTTATCAGCGTAAGCGCGATTTTTTTCTGAATCAAATCAGGGGCAGTTCGTTCGAGGCGCTGCCTTGTGCGGGAAGCTATTTTCAACTCCTTTCCTACCGGGCGATCTCCCAAAAACCAGAAGTGGAAATGGCCGAATGGCTCACCCAGTCGCAAAAAGTGGCTTCCATTCCCGTTTCCGTTTTCTACACCGAAAAAACCAACCATTTTCTGCTGCGCTTCTGTTTCGCCAAAAGTGAAGAAACCCTGGCCCGGGCGGGCGAAATCTTAAGAAAACTCTGAGGTTTTTGGGTACCACACACCAAGTTTAGCCCCGGAGTGTTTTCTTTGCAGGGCTTTTTTGGCATCGCTATGCAAGACCTGAAAATTTCCATCATCCAAACCGACATTCACTGGGAGGACATTGGCGCAAATCTGGCCATGTTTGAGGAAAAAATCTGGCAAGTCGGGCCTACCGATGTGATTGTATTGCCCGAAATGTTCACCACCGGCTTTACGATGAAGGCGTCCAAGCTGGCCGAACACATGAACATGCGCACGTTCAAGTGGATGAAGCAGATGGCGGATCAAACCGGTGCCCTGATCCTCGGCAGTTTTATTGCCAACGTGCACGACCGGTACTACAACCGCCTTTTGTGGATGGAACCAGGCGGCAATTTCAAGACGTACGATAAACGCCATCTTTTTCGCATGGCGGATGAGCAGCATACGTACTCCCCGGGCGAAAGCTTGCTGATTGGTCATTGGAAGGGCTGGCGCATCTGTCCGCTGGTGTGCTACGATTTGCGTTTCCCGGTGTGGAGCCGCAACCGCTGGAATGCCACCCTCAAAAAAATGTCGTACGATGTGCTGGTATATGTGGCGAACTGGCCCCAAGTGCGCTCGGCTGCCTGGAAAACGTTACTGGATGCCCGCGCCATCGAAAACCTGAGTTTTGTGGTGGGCGTGAATCGGGTAGGAACGGATGGCAATGGTGTGGAGTACAACGGCAATTCGGCGGTGATCGGCCCCAAAGGCGATCCTATCTTTCAAGTGGAAGGTGAAGAAGCCATCAAGACCGTGGAACTAAACGCCCACTCTCTACAAGCGTTCCGCGACCGTTTCCCGGCTTATCTGGATGCGGATGATTTTTCAATCGAATTCGAGCAATATCAGGACGATCAGCTTTCGGGGCTCAGCTAAATTTTGTTCCCTGGCGCTGGCTTTTCGTTTCTAAACTTGGCAGGAAGGCCTAGTTTTGCGCTTCCTTTCTAAACCATGCCTACCCAAAAAATTTCCCGCGCCCTTATTTCGGTGTATTACAAAGATCACCTGGAGCCCATCATTCATGCATTAGCTGCTCAACAGGTGGAGTTCATCTCCACCGGCGGCACGCAGGAGTTCATCGAAAAGCTGGGCTACGCGGTTACACCGGTTGAAAAGCTCACTGGCTTTCCGTCCATCTTCGGGGGCCGTGTCAAAACGTTGCACCCTGCCGTTTTTGGTGGCATTCTGTACCGCAGAGAACTGGCGGCCGATGTAGCCCAAGCGCAGGAGTTTGGCATCGCCAACATCGATCTGGTGATCGTGGATTTGTACCCGTTTGAGGAGACGGTGGCCAAAGGCGGTACCGAAGCGGAAATCATCGAAAAGATCGACATTGGTGGGATTTCGCTGATCCGCGCGGCAGCCAAAAACTGGCAGGATGTGGTGATCGTGGCATCGCGCAATCAGTATTCCGATTTACTCGCGTTAATCCAGGGAAAAGGCGGCACCGAAACTGCCGACCGCAAACGCATGGCAGCCCTTGCGTTTGATGTTACTTCGCATTACGATACGGCCATCTTCCATTACTTCAATCGCGAACAGCAGTTGCCGCGTTTTAAAGAGAGCTTTCAGCAAAGTCAAGTGCTGCGCTACGGAGAAAACCCGCATCAAAAGGGCACTTTCTACGGCGATTTCGGTTCGCTGTTCCACCAATTGCATGGCAAAGAACTTTCGTACAACAATCTGGTAGACATCGATGCCGCGGTGCAGCTGGTGCAAGAGTTCGAGGGCGAAACCGCCTTCGTAATCATCAAACACACTAACGCGTGTGGTGTAGCAACGGGCGCTACCGTGAAAGAAGCCTACACAAAAGCTTTTCAAGCCGATACGCTTTCCGCGTTTGGCGGCGTGTTGGCGTCCAACCAATCCATCGATCTGGCAGCAGCCGAAGAGATCAATAAGTTATTTTTTGAAATTTTGGTCGCACCCGGCTTCACCGCCGAGGCGCTCGCTCTGCTACAAGGAAAAAAGAACCGAATCTTGCTACAGCAGAAAACAAAGCTGGTAGTAAACCATCAGGTAAAAACCTTGCTGAATGGGTTTATTGGTCAGGATGCCGACTGGAAAACCGATGGCCGCGCTGACTTAAAGCCCGTAACCAAGCGCGTGCCCACCGCCAACCAAGCCGAAGCTTTGTTATTCGCGAGCAAGATTTGCAAGCATACCAAATCCAACACCATCATTCTGGCTACCGAAGGGCAGTTGCTGGCAAGTGGCGTAGGGCAAACCAGCCGTGTAGACGCACTGAAGCAAGCCATCGAAAAAGCCAAGGAGTTTAACATGCCGCTGGCTGGTGCCGTAATGGCTTCCGATGCGTTCTTTCCGTTCCCCGACTGTGTAGAGATTGCCGGAAAGGCGGGTATTGAAGCGGTGATCCAACCAGGCGGCTCTATCAAAGACCAAGACTCCATCGACTATTGCAACGCCCACAATATCGCGATGGTGTTTACTGGCTTCCGGCACTTCAAACATTAACGGCCACCAGCCGCTCCGCAAGGGCTGCGGCACTACCACCGAAATAGTTTTCTCCGTCATTTTCCCTGACAAAAAGATTATTTCGGTAATTTCGAACGCATTTTAACGACTTAGCCGAGGAGGACATTTTCATGGGATTATTTGATTTTTTTACCAGCGACATCGCGATCGATCTGGGAACAGCTAATACACTGATTATTCATAAAGACAAAGTGGTGGTAGACGAACCCTCCATTATTGCACTCGATAAAGTAAACAACAAGGTGCTGGCCATCGGCCGGGAGGCGATGCAGATGCACGAAAAAACCCACGAGAACATCAAAACCATCCGGCCCCTGAAAGAAGGCGTTATTGCCGACTTCCACGCAGCTGAGATGATGATCCGGGGCATGATCAAAATGATTGACACCGGCAGCCGCTTGTTCCCGCCTTCGTTACGGATGGTGATCTGCATTCCCTCCGCCATTACCGAAGTGGAAAAGCGCGCCGTGCGCGACTCGGCCGAGCACGCCAATGCCAAAGAAGTGTACATGATTCACGAACCGATTGCGGCCGCCATCGGCATCGGGATTGATATCGAACAACCCATCGGCAACATGATTGTAGACATTGGCGGTGGTACGACCGACATTGCCGTGATTGCCCTTTCGGGGATTGTATGCGATCAATCAATCCGGATCGCGGGCGATACGTTTAATCGTGATATCTTGGATTACATGCGCAGGCAGCACAATCTGTTGATTGGTGAACGCACAGCCGAGCGTGTAAAGATTGAAGTCGGCTCAGCCCTGACTGAATTAGACGATGGCCCGGACGATTACGAGATTCGCGGTCGCGATTTAATGACCGGCATTCCAAAGACGATCAAGATTTCTTATTCCGAAGTTGCTTTTGCCCTCGACAAGTCCATTTCGAAGTTAGAAGAAGCCGTATTGAAAGCGTTGGAGCTCTCGCCTCCCGAACTCTCGGCCGACATTTACGAGCGTGGCATTTACCTCACCGGTGGCGGCGCGTTACTGCGCGGCCTTGACAAGCGCCTCGGGCTCAAAACCAAACTTCCCATTCACGTAGCCGAAGATCCGCTGCGCGCAGTGGTGCGCGGCACGGGCGCTGCACTGAAAAACTTAAACCATTATCGTAAGGTGCTCATGACCTGATGGAAAGGCTATTCAGTTTCATATATCAGTACCGCGTCTTTTTTACATTTCTCGTCTTAGAACTTTTGTGTGTCTGGTTGGTAGTTCGTAACAACCAGTATCAGGGTGCGCGCTACTTTAACACCTCCAATCGCGTAGCAGCCAAAACAGTGGCCGTGTCGCAAAACATCTCCGGCTATTTTTCCTTGCGGGATGTAAACGCGCAACTCGCCGAAGAAAACGCCCGGCTTCGCAAAAAGCTGGAACAACGAAACCAAAGTCTTTACCAACTGGAAACGCGCGAGCTAACGGATCCGGCCATCATCAACAAATTCGACTTTGTAAGCGCGCGGGTAATTAACAACTCTACCCAACAGTACAAAAATTTCATCACCATAGATAAGGGCACAGCCGATGGCATCGGGCCCGGCATGGCAGCCATTAACGAACTGGGGGCGGTGGGAAAAGTAAAGACGGCCTCAAAACACTTTGCCGTACTCATCTCATTGCTTAACATCGACAATCAGGTATCGTGCATCATCAAACGCACCGGCTATTTTGGCACCGCGCAATGGGACGGCCTCGATCCACAGACGATCGATTTGAAGTATATTCCGCGGCACGTGCAAATCCAGCCGGGCGATACGATCGTTACCTCCGGCTACAATGCCGTGTTCCCACCGGATATTGTGGTGGGCGTGGTGAAGTCGGCCACAATAAAAAACGAGGCACCCTTCTATGATATACAGGTAAACTTGTCGCAAGACTTTTCGAAACTCTCGTTTGTAGAAATTGTGCGCAGTAACCTGAAAGCAGAAAAAGATTCGTTGGAGTTAACTCTTGGCGGGAAAAAATGAATCGATCTGCACTTGGTTTTGTGATTCAATTCTTCCTGTTCGGGCTGAGCCAGGTACTGCTATTTAAACGGTTGGTATTGTTCGATCGGGCATTTTGCCTGGTGTACGTAGCTTTTATCTTGCTGCTGCCCATTGATACTAATTCCATGGTGCTCATGCTACTGGCCTTTTTGCTGGGGTTTGGTATTGATGTTTTTTACGATAGCCTTGGTTTGCACGCCATGAGCCTGGTAGTGGTAGCTTACTTGCGAAACTATTGGCTGTCGGCCATCACTCCGCAAGGCGGGTACGACAGTGGTACCCCACCCACACTTGCCGCCAACGGGCTGCAATGGTTTCTGGTGTATGTTTTGCCTCTGCTCTTCATTCACCACTTGCTTCTGTTTTTTGTGGAAGCGGGCGGGTTTCAGAACTTCTGGTTTACGATGATGAAAGTAATTACCAGTTTGTTCTTTACACTTACGGTACTTCTGCTGCTTCAATACCTGCAACGCAGTCGCTAAATGAATGAAGTAAGAAAAGAAGTCTTGCAATTGGTGGTGGTGCTCATCGCCCTTATTTTTATCGGCAAGCTTTTTTTTATACAGGTTGCAAACAACCGCTATGCCGAGCTGGCCGATAGCAATGCAATTTTGAAGCAAACGGATTATCCCTTTCGGGGATTGATTTACGACCGCCACGGAAAGCTGATTGTTTACAATACCCCGGAGTACGATTTGGAAGTAATCGCAAAAGACATGGTGTCTTTCGACTCGGCCCGGTTTTGCGAGGTGTTTGCGATTACCCGCGAAGAATTGCGGAAGAAGTTCCGTGAAATGAAATTGCGAAAAGAGTACTCGCCGTTTAAGCCCACCGTTTTTGAACATCAGCTATCGAACGAAGAATTTGCGCGCGTACAAGATCATCTGGATGAGTTTCCCGGGTTTTATGTACAAGCCCGAACCGGAAGAAGCTACACAACTGCTGTGTTGGCCAACGCGCTGGGCTACGTAAGTGAAATCAGCAAAACCGCACTTGCAAAAGACGAGAGTGGTTTCTACAAACAGGGCGACTACATCGGGCAAAGCGGGATCGAAGCGTTCTACGAAGAGCAACTCCGCGGTACGCGTGGCGTACGATTTAAACTGCGCAATGCCAAGGGCATCATCAAAGGATCTTTCAACCAAGGCAAATACGATACGCTTTCTGTGCCGGGAAAAAATCTATACACCGGTATTGATATCGATTTGCAGATGTATGGAGAGTTACTCATGAAAGGTAAGGCGGGCAGCATCGTTTGCATTGAACCGGCCTCAGGAGAAATCCTGGCGCTCGTGTCCGGCCCCTCGTACGATCCGAATTTACTTACCGGCCGAAAATACAGCGCTAATTTTGTGCTCATCAGCAGCGACACGCTCAAACCATTGTTCAACCGACCCCTCATGGCGCAATACCGGCCGGGCTCTATCTTCAAGATTGCCCAGGCCATGACGGCCCTCCAAGAAGGCGTTATCACTCCGGAAACCCGCATCCGCTGCGACCGGTCCATCATTAACTGCCACGGCACTCATAGCAACGAAGACTTACGCGGGGCGATTGCCAATTCATGCAACCCCTACTTCCACAACGTGCTGCGCAGAATGCTCAACCAAGGCAAAACCAACGACCCGTTTACGGACACCCGATTGGGATTAGAACAATGGAACAAGCACGTGTTCAGCTTTGGTTTTGGCAAGCCTCTGGGTATCGATTTGCCCAACGAAAAAAGCGGCCTCATTCCAACACCTCAATACTACGATCGCGCGTACGACAACCGGCCCTGGAAATTCTCGAATATTTACTCCATCGCAATTGGCGAAGGCGAAAATCTGGTAGTGCCGATTCAAATGGCAAATTTTGCGGCCACGATTGCCAACCGCGGCTTTTATTACACGCCTCATTTGGTAAAAGCCGTTGGCGAAGACGGACAGCCACTGGCGGTCTACAAGGAACGTCACTATACCACCATCGACTCAGCCAATTTTTTGATTGCCGTAGATGCCATGCAGGAAGTGGTGGAGCGGGGCACGGGCCAATATCGCGCTAAGCTAAAAGACATCGTGGTGTGCGGAAAGACCGGCACAGTTGAAAATGCTCCGCCTTTATTCGATCACTCGGTGTTCATTGCGTTTGCCCCGCGCGATAACCCAAAAATTGCTGTGTCAGTATATGTGGAGGATGCGGGGCAGGGTGCACGTGCAGCTGCCTCTATCGCAAGTTTGATGATCGAGAAATACCTCATTGGCCAAACACAACGCCCGCACATTGAACAATACGTACTTAACGGAAAATTTCTGGATTGAAACGCGAAGACAACATATCGGGTAGTTTGGATTGGCCCACCGTGCTGTTGTACCTGGCGATGGTGCTGCTGGGGTGGCTCAACATTTTTGCAGCTGTGTACGATGAATCCATTGGGCAATCCATTTTTGATTTCTCGATCAATTCTGGTCGCCAATTGCTATTTATCGTGGCAGCAGGTGTAATCATTATGGCAATCGTAATTATAGACGTACGATTTTATGAAACCTTTGGGTACGTAATTTTTGGATTGCTGATGGTTTTGGTTCTGCTGGTGCCCTTCATTGGCAAAGAAGTAGGCGGTAATAAAGCCTGGATCGGTATCGGGCCGTTTGGCGGTCAACCATCAGAGATCGCCAAGTTCGCAACGGCGCTGGCGGTGGCGAAATTCATTGGTTCAGTGGGGTTTCGCATGGATTACCTGCGCAACCAAGTCATACTTTTTGCGATGATCGGCATGCCTATGGCGCTCATCTTGTTACAAAAAGATACGGGTACAGCGCTGGTGTTCACATCATTTGTGCTTGTTTTTTTCCGCGAGGGCATGTCGCCCTTTCTGTTAATTGTCGGCATTTGCGCAGCGGTGATTTTTATACTTACGCTGTTGGTACCCGACCAACTCTTTTTGCATCTGGGCATCGGGATAACCTTAGCGGTGTTGATTGTTGCGGGTAAAAAGAAGATCAAACGTATCGTGCTGCTTACACTTGGCGCGCTGTTGATTAGTGGTGTGATTGAAAGCGTGGACTACGTTGTGACAGACGTGTTAAAACCCCATCAGCAAAACCGGGTGAAGGCGCTGATCAATCCAGATGCCGATCCATTGGGTTACGGCTGGAACGTAACGCAATCAAAAATCGCGATCGGCAGCGGTGGGTTTTCAGGTAAAGGTTTTCTAAAAGGTACCCAAACGAAGTTTGATTTTGTGCCGGAGCAGAGCACCGATTTTATTTTTTGTAC
>JBIIVI010000064.1:0-13428 GCA_044339555.1 Cyclobacteriaceae bacterium
AGAAGATGCGGGTCCCACCAACAACTGGATGGATCCTAAAGAAATGAAACAGATACTCAAGCCGCTGTACAAGGGTTGTATGCAAGGCCGCACCTTGTATGTAATTCCATTCAGTATGGGCCCGGTGGGTTCGGATATCGCCCAGATTGGGGTAGAAGTAACCGACTCTGAGTACGTTGTGGTGAACATGCACATCATGACCCGCGTGGGCAAGACAGTGATGGAGGTGTTGGGCGAAGATGGCGAATATGTGAAGTGTTTACACTCGGTGGGTGCACCCGTGAAACCCGGTCAGCCAGACGCCAAATGGCCTACCAACGCCACTACCAAATATATTGTTCATTTCCCGGAAGAACGCTCGATTATGTCATACGGCTCCGGGTATGGCGGCAACGCGCTACTCGGTAAGAAGTGCTTTGCACTACGCATTGCATCGGTGATGGGGCAGGAGGAAGGTTGGCTCGCTGAGCACATGTTGATTATGGGTGTGCAAAGTCCCGATGGAAAGAAAGATTATGTGGCGGCTGCATTCCCCAGCGCCTGTGGTAAAACAAACTTCGCTATGTTATTGCCGCCCAACGGTATGGACGGCTGGAAGGTAACCACGGTGGGCGATGATATTGCCTGGATTAAACCCGGCAAAGACGGAAAACTATATGCCATCAATCCGGAGGCCGGCTACTTTGGCGTAGCTCCCGGCACCAACGAGAAGACGAATCCAAACGCGATGAAGTCCATCGAGAAGAATACCATCTTCACGAACGTAGCCCTCACACCTGATGGAGATGTGTGGTGGGAAGGTTTGACCAAAGAGCCACCGAAAGACATCATCGACTGGCGTGGCCAGAAGTTTGATCCCG
This sequence comes from Cyclobacteriaceae bacterium, assembly GCA_044339555.1. Lineage (GTDB taxonomy): Bacteria > Bacteroidota > Bacteroidia > Cytophagales > Cyclobacteriaceae > ELB16-189. The sequence continues at coordinate 861 of JBIIVI010000064.1, forward strand.
CCTCGGGTAAGCCCGCGGCGCACCCCAATGCACGTTTTACGGCACCGGCCTATCAGTGCCCATCGATAGACCCGGAATGGGAGAATCCCAAAGGCGTGCCGATCAGTGCCTTCGTATTTGGCGGTCGTAGAAGTACTACCATTCCATTGGTATATCAATCCTCTAACTGGGCCTACGGCGTTTACCTGGCGGCCACCATGGGCAGCGAGATGACAGCGGCCGCTTTTGGTGAAGTAGGAAAAGTAAGACGCGACCCGTTTGCGATGTTGCCGTTCTGTGGGTACCACATGGGCGACTATTTCAACCATTGGTTACAATTTGGTCGCAATATTCCCGCTCCGCCGCGCACGTTTGGTGTAAACTGGTTCCGCAAAGATGCTAACGGCAAGTTTATTTGGCCCGGCTTTAGCGATAACATGCGCGTGTTGAAGTGGATCGTGTTAAAGATTCGGGGCGAATCCAATGCAGTGGAGAGTCCCATTGGCTGGATGCCTACGTACGAAGATATCGATTGGAAGGGCAGCGACTTTACAAAAGCGCAATTTGAAAGCATTATGTCTATTGATGCCGAAGACTGGAAGAACGAGTTACTCCAGCACGCTGAGTTGTTTGAACGCATGTACGACAAATTGCCGAAAGAGTTCATCTTCATGCGCGAGCTTTTACTATCCAGCTTGTGGCGCTCGCCAAAAAAGTGGAGCCTGGCGCCGGAGCGCGAAGACGAGCATTGATGTGTAGATTCTTTATGTGTAAAAAACCCCGGGCACCCGGGGTTTTTTATTGGAGGAGCATGTATCAATAAGACGTGAATAAGCGCTTACGATTTTTTAGAAATCACTCTTTTTGATTGCACGAACCTTGGGTCCCTGCGGGGTCTTCGTTTCGAGACCCCGCAGAAGGCTGTTCACCACTTAGGTTAATAAGGTAAAACCGGGTGTCGAATTGAATTCCGTTTCCGATTTAAAGGCAACGCGTGGTCTTGAGGCGAAGCCCCCGTTGAGACCCAATAGAGGCTGGCGCCCGAGCGTGAGGATGAACATTGATTTTTGTTTCCTGTTTCGTTGATTGAAAAACCCCGGCCCCCCGTTTTTTTATCAGGTACATTTAGCGCTCGGGGAAAACTCCTGGCGGAACTGTTCGATGAAAATGGTATGAACACCACTCTGCGTGAGCGATGGAGGCATTTGTCTGAGCCCGAAACGGCTGGTGCGGTGGGCGGCGAGTGCCGACAGCGCGACCCGGCGGCCGCGGGGACCAGGTGTCTTACAACTTGGAGTTGTAGGACACCTGAGCGGGGGCCGCGGGGGCACGCCCCAAAAGAACCCGTTGTTGAATTTCAAACGCTTGCAAGAATGGCCGAGATGCTCTACTTTGAAACGCTTTACACCTACCTAAATGAATCTATCTCAACGCTGGCAAGAAACCCGCCAGGCTTTTCACCCTACTTTTTGGGTAGCAAATGTACTGGAGCTTTTTGAGCGCTTTGCATTCTACGGTTCGAAAGCGGTGCTTACCGTTTTTTTGGCAAACAAAGTGGGACTGGCGAATGAGGCAGGTACGCTTGCGGGCTTGTTCTCCGGTGTGATCTATTCACTACCTATTGTTGCCGGTGTTTTTGTTGACAAATACGGATTTAAGAAAACCCTAATTGCCTGCTTTTTCATCTTTTGCGTGGGCTATTTCTTGATTGGTTTGGGGGGGATGGCTTGGGGTGCAGATCTGGTGCAACGCATCGGCACAAAACCCTACATGATTAGCGTATTGCTGCTCACGGCAGTGGGTGGATCGTTGATTAAACCTTGCATTGTGGGCACGGTGGCGCGCACGTCAACCGAAGATTCGCGCGCATTGGGTTTTTCCATCTACTACACACTGGTGAATTTGGGAGGCGCCATTGGCCCGATGATCGCCCTGACGGTGCGCGAAAACATTGGAATTGAGTTTGTGCTGGTGATGTCGTCTATCACCAGTGGTTTGTTGCTGCTGGGTACGATCTTGTTTTTCAAAGAGCCGGAAGCCAGCGGAGCAGAGCCCGAGAAGCGTACGTTTACCAAGGTTTTTAGCGACATGATTCTGGTGTTTGGGAATCTGAAGTTTATCTTGTTCCTGGTGATCTTCTCCGGATTCTGGATCATGTTCTGGCAAATTTTTTACCTGCTGCCTTTTTATACGACTGATGTGTTGAAGTACTCCCGCTTCGAGGTGATTGAAACGGTAGACGCCTGGGGGGTGATTATTTTTACGATACCGATGACGGCCTTGGTAAAAAAGTGGAAACCGTTTACAGCTATGATCATCGGATTTACGATTGCCAGCGTTGCCTGGATTTTTGTGGGCGCGAGCACCACGATTTTGCTTACTGTTATTGGTATCGGCATCTATGCGCTGGGCGAAGCCACACAAGCTCCACGCTTTTATGAGTACGTAAGTAGTCTTGCCCCCAAAGATCAAATTGGCACATTCATGGGCTTTGCTTTTCTGCCGGTTGCGATTGGCTCATTCAGTGCGGGCAAAGTGGCAGATGTACTGCGTCTGACCTACATGAACACCAACCCTTCCATGATGTGGTACGTGGTGTCGGGCATTGGCTTTGGAGCCGTGGCACTGATGATCGTGTACGACCGACTTAATCCGTGGATCGACCGTGCGGAGCAACAACTGCGTGGGTTCCTGCCAGTAATTCTGTTTGTTCTGTATGGATTGGCCGCATACCGCTATGACTACTGGGCATTATTGGGATTGTTGGTCGCCAGCGGCTTGATCAGTCAGTTGTATAGCCGTGCCGAGCGAAATCGCTCGTTCATGGCGTTCAGTATTCTTTCTATTTTTCTACATGCCCTTTTCTTTTTTGTAATTCTATAAAACCATTGGTATGGATGCGCTAAAAACCTTCAAGCCCTACATTGCACCGGAGCAGAACATTCCTGAATTCACGGTAAAGTCGGTTGTCTTTGGGGTGCTGTTTGGAATCCTTTTCGGTTGTTCTACGGTTTATCTTGCGCTGAAGGCGGGGCTTACAGTATCTGCTTCCATCCCCATTGCGGTAATCGCGATTACACTGGGCCGGAGATACCTGAAGACCACCATTCTTGAAAACAACATCATCCAGACCACCGGCTCCGCAGGCGAATCGATCGCGGCCGGCGTAGTCTTTACCTTACCGGGATTTTTGTTTTTGTCGCCCGACGAAAACGGAGTGAGTGTAGGCGAAGGATATTTCAATTACCTCACTATTTTAATTCTGGCAGCCTTTGGGGGCATGCTCGGCACACTCATGATGATTCCGCTGCGGCGCTCGCTAATCGTGAAAGAACACGGCACGTTGCCGTATCCAGAGGGTACCGCCTGTGGCTCGGTACTACAGGCAGGCGAAAAGGGCGGAGACTTTGCCAAGACTGCGTTCATCGGCATGGGAGTGGCATTTGGGTATGCCATTCTGCAAAAAGTGTTTCACTTCATTGCAGAAACGCCTTCGTACGTTACCAGCCAGGCAAACAAGTTTTGGCCGTCAGCAGCTACGCGGGCGGAGATTACGCCTGAGTATTTGGGTGTGGGGTACATTATCGGGCCCAAGATTGCTGGCGTGCTGGTGGCCGGCTCGGTATTGGCATGGTATGCCTTTATTCCGCTGCTGGCTACGCTTGTGCCAGCCGATACCATTGCGCTGCAACTGGTAAAACTTGGCTACCTCGCTGACATAAGTATTGCGGGTGGTGGTCCGGTAAAATGGGATCCGGTTACTCATACTTTTGGCAGTTATGCGGATGCGATTTACCGCGCCTACATCCGACAAATCGGTGCGGGTGCGGTGGCAGCGGGCGGGTTAATTACGCTCATGAAAACCATTCCCACGATTATCAGTTCGTTCAAAGAAAGCTTGGGCTCGCTGAAGGAAAAAGGGGCTGCCACCACGGTTCGTACCGAGCGCGACTTGTCTTTTAAAGTAGTGATTATCGGCAGCTTGGTATTGGTGGCGTTGATAGCGCTACTGCCCGGACAGATCATTCCCGGTGATACCATTTTTGAAAAGCTTTTGATCGGTATTCTGATCATCATCTTCGGTTTCTTTTTTGTTACCGTGGCCAGCCGGATTGTGGGCTTAGTAGGTTCCAGTAATAGCCCGATTTCGGGAATGACAATTGCCACATTGATGGGCACTTGTTTGATTTTTACAGCCGTGGGCTGGAGTGGAAAGTTGTATGAGCCGCTGGCGCTGGTAGTAGGCGGTATGATTTGCATTGCCGCTGCGAATGCGGGTGCTACTTCGCAAGATTTAAAAACCGGTTTTATTGTAGGCGCTACTCCCAAGTATCAGCAATTGGCGCTGTTCATTGGTGCGATTGTTTCTTCGATTGCCATTGGCATTATCGTGCAAGTCCTAGACAAACCAACTTCAGATATGGCGGCCCAAGGAATCACCCATGCCATTGGAAGTGAGAAGTTTGCAGCACCACAAGCAACGCTCATGGCAACACTTGCGCGCGGTATTCTATCATTCAACTTAGATTGGCAATTTGTAATGGTGGGCGTGTTCATTGCTGTGATGATTGAGTTGTGCGGAATCAAGGCATTGGCCTTTGCGATTGGGCTGTACTTGCCGTTAGCTACTACTCTGCCGATCTTCATTGGTGGCGCGATCAAAGGGTATGTAGACTACCGGGCTGATCGCAAGAAGCTTCCCAAGGAAGAAGACGAACTAGGAAAAGGTAGTTTATTTGCAACCGGATTGATTGCAGGCGGAGCATTAACAGGAGTTGTGGCCGCTATTCTTCTGGTTGCTAATGAGAAGCTAATGACCGACTTAAGCCTCGAACACAACATGGTAGATGTCTTGGGCGTGACTGGTTATAACTTAGTGGGTATGATTCTCTTTGCGATCATGGCTGCGGTGCTCTATCGAACGGCCACAAAGAGCGATTCGTAAGAACACTTTGCGGTTCTAATCGTTTCAACAGGGTATTCTATACATGGTTGACGCCTACAATTTTATTGCCGCCTGGCAGCTTTTTCCCGAACGCGGCACCTACGAGTTAGGCGAACGGCCCAAGTCGGCTATCTACCGCATTCGCATTGCCGATGCCACGCATGTGCTTTCCATTGCCATGAGTTGGACCACCCTGCAGGATCAGGGCTTCGAATTCGGTTACGAAGTAGCTCCCAATGGCGAAAAGCAATCCATTGACTATCAGGGCTTAGCCGACGGTGTAGTTGCACGCTTCTTGGATGCCATCCGCTTTCAAACAGAGTTCTTTAAGGGCGACACCCGCGTACTGGTGGTAACGCACGAAATCACACCTAAAGGGTACTTGCAAATCACGCAAAAGCACCTGCACCCGGATCGTGAATTCACCAACGTAGAGGTCTATCACAAACAAATGAGTGTGCTGCCGTATTCGGCAGCAGTCTCGGGAGCGGTGATCCGCCCAACGGAAGAAGGCCTGATTCGCCATCATGCCCTCACCGCCATGGAAGAACAGACCAACATGCAGCTTAATCAAATCCGACAGCAGATTGAGTTACTGGCCATTCAGGCCAAAGAAATTCAGCAGCGCAAGGAGTTGAGCATGATGATCTATAATGCCAAGATCAGTTTCAGTCCCGTAATCGGCAAACTCTACTACCTCTATGAGAAAAAGTCGGGCGACCATTTATTGTCGATGGTTGGGCCGAAGGAGTGGGGCGCAAAAATCCCTTATAAGTCATTCGTGGCCGCCGTGCGATTACTGGCCGACCATACCTGGAAGGAAGAGGTCTGATTACTCGCGGCCTGCAGCCATTTCGATGATTTGCTTTAACTCATCGATGGCTTTGGTTTCCGATTCATCGATGCGTCCATCGGCATTGATGATTTCATACATGTCGGTATAAATCTTGTATTTCTGCGAGAACTTTACTTCGCCATGTTGCTTAAAGGTGTCGCGGATCACGGACGGAATCTTCGCGGCATCCATGGATTTGTAGAGCAGGGCAGCTTCATGCAATTTGGTTTTGGCCAGCGCTGGATCGGGATAGAGCTTTTTGGCTTTTGCGAGAATAAGTTCTTCCTCCAGGGTATGATATTCCCCATCTACATGAGCCATGTGTACGTAAAGAAATAGGACAAAGTCAGCAAACGACTGGTGGATAACCATAGTGAAGAGTTTGTGTGTGAGCAGAAAGTTAATAAAAAAGGCCTCATGTTTCCACGAGGCCCATTACGAAAATCAAATTCCAATTACATCATACCGTCCATGCCACCGGGAGGCATCGCAGGCGCTTCCTTCTTCTCAGGAATCTCGGATACCACCGCTTCGGTGGTCAGGAGTAAGCCTGCAATTGAGGCGGCATTCTCCAGAGCCAAACGGGTTACTTTAGTCGGGTCGATGATACCGGCTGCAAAGAACTCTTCAAACTTGTTCTCGCGGGCATTGTAACCGAAGTCCTTTTTGCCTTCGCGAACTTTGTTTACAATCACGGAGGCTTCCTGGCCAGCGTTTTCAGCGATCACACGCAACGGAGACTCCAATGCCAGGCGGATGATGTTCACACCGGTTGATTGGTCTTCGTTGTCTACTTCTACGTTCTTCAGGGCCTCGATCGCGCGGATGTAAGCCACACCACCACCAGGTACAATTCCCTCCTGTACGGCAGCGCGGGTTGCGTGTAACGCATCATCTACGCGGTCTTTCTTTTCCTTCATTTCCACTTCGGTAGCGGCACCGATGTACAGGATGGCTACCCCGCCCGATAACTTGGCTAAACGCTCTTGCAGCTTTTCCTTATCGTAATCGGATGTTGTGGTTTCAATTTGTGCTTTGATTTGGGCAATGCGACCCTGGATATCGGCTTTCTTACCAGCGCCATTTACAATGGTCGTGTTGTCTTTGTCGATATTCACTTTCTCCGCACGGCCCAGGAACTCCAGGCGAGCATCTTCCAGCTTCATGCCGGTTTCTTCGCTGATTACTTTGCCACCGGTGAGGATCGCAATGTCTTCCAGCATGGCTTTTCTGCGGTCGCCAAAGCCCGGAGCTTTTACAGCGGCCACACGGAGCGCACCCCGAATTTTATTCACCACCAGCGTAGCAAGGGCTTCGCCTTCTACTTCCTCGGCAATGATTACCAGCGGCTTGCCAGTTTGTGCGGATGCTTCCAATACGGGCAACAATTCCTTCATCGAAGAAATCTTCTTGTCGTAGATCAGGATATACGGGTTATCCAGATCAGCCTCCATTTTTTCTGTATTGGTTACGAAGTAAGGGGAGAGGTAACCGCGATCGAACTGCATCCCTTCTACGGTCTTCACTTCGGTTTCGGTTCCTTTCGCTTCTTCTACGGTAATTACACCGTCCTTGCCTACTTTTTCCATCGCAGCGGCAATCATGGTACCGATTTCGATATCATTGTTCGAAGAGATAGTCGCTACTTGCGAAATCTCCTGGTTGCCCTTGATGTTCTTGGATTGCTTTTGCAGATTCTCAACAACTACAATCACAGCCTTATCGATTCCGCGCTTTAAATCCATCGGGTTTGCACCAGCGGCTACGTTCTTCAAACCGTGGGTAACGATTGATTGAGTCAACACGGTGGCGGTAGTCGTACCATCACCAGCGGCATCGGCAGTTTTAGAAGCAACTTCCTTCACCAACTGAGCACCCATGTTTTCGATCGGGTCTTTCAGCTCAATCTCTTTTGCTACCGACACACCGTCTTTCGTTACAGAGGGAGCACCGAATTTCTTATCCAAAATTACGTTCCGGCCTTTGGGACCTAACGTTACTTTTACGGCATCTGCCAGTTTATCTACACCTTTCTTCAGCCGGTCGCGGGCAGAGGTATCGAAAGTAATTTCTTTAGCCATAGTTTATAGTGATTTGAGTTCTTGTTTAGATTTTAGATGATTCCGAAAATGTCGGAGTTGCGCATGATGAGGTACTCTTTGCCATCGATGTTGATCTCGGTGCCGGAGTACTTGCCGTAGAGAATGTGATCGCCCACTTTTACTGTCACCGGCTTGTCTTTCAGGCCTTCACCCACGGCAATCACTTTCCCTTTTTGGGGCTTTTCTTTGGCCGTGTCCGGGATGATGATACCCGAAGCAGTTTTGGTTTCAGCGGGAGCCGGTTCTACCAGAACGCGGTCCTCATTGGGTTTGAAGTTGATCTTCGACATATGTGGTTAATAGATTTTAAAAGTTGATAAAATGAGGTTATCTGCAAGCCTTTTGGCGATTTCTGTGCCAAAGAGCGTAAGGCTGACAGAACTTCACAAAAGGCGCGCAAATATGATAAAAAATGTCAGAGGGCCACGTGCGTGTTCAATATTCGTGGCAGAATGGCATAAAAAAGGCCGGAGCCACTAAATTGATTGTTGACAAATTGAATACGCCACGGCGTCACAAGGAAATAAACTCTCAATCGAGAGTGTTCGAACCGATCAAAAAAATTATATTCACCCAAACAATTTGAAATCATGAAAAAAATCTTAACAACAACCATTTTCTTTGCAGGCCAACTGATATTGCTTGCAATTATGTTAACCGCTGCTTCAAATCAGGCAGTTGTGGTTCCTGATGCTCCAAAAAATGCTCCAAGCGAGTTAGTCGCGTGGTGTGGTGATGGTTGTGATCCCGAGTTGGAGTGTTGCTATCTATGTGCTAATGGCTGTATTTACCGCATAAGCTACCCGAATTGTAGCCGAGAGTGCCTCTGATTGCGCATTAAAGAAGTTCAAGATTAATGCTAAGGAGTGTAGCACGCCTTGCGCCGTGGTTACTGCTAATCGCCTGCGTAGACCCGCTGGATTTTGAGATTAATCTTCCAGCCGTATTTCCGGTTACTATTTCTGGATTCATTTCGGACGGTGCAGAATCTCACAGGGTCACGATCTCCAAGGCATTTGACATTGAGTCGCGCATTCCTACGAGAGAGCCCATATTAAATTGTAAGGTTTATCTTGAAGATGGGCAGTCTTCGCGCAAACTCTTTACCGAGATCGCGCCGGGGGTCTACGAAGTAACCGGTGTGCAAGGCTCAATAGGTGTTGCCTATACACTAACGGTAGAGCTGCCAGACGGTAGGGTCTATCAATCACTGCCTGATATTTTACCTCCGCCGGGCAGGATGGACAGCCTTTACTTCAACTTTAATTTCAATAAGAACAGTTTCGAAATTTTTTTTGATGCCACTCTACCAGCCGAGCAGCGACAATTTATTTGGGCGTTACGCGGCACTTTTAAGGCTACAACCCGTCCGCAATTTGAGACTGGCAACTGCTACCGGACTGAGAGGGGGGTATGTAATTATCGAGACCCTTGCTCAGGGATTAGAAATATAGGCACAGATTTTAACTTCAATCTTGTACAAGTTGAGCCCTGCACGTGCTGTACGTGTTGGTATGATTTCTTTAATCAAAAGGTTTTTTTAAGTGATTTCGTTTTCCCGCCGAAGGGCAAACTTACGGGAACCCGCATTTATGATCTTACCTTAAACGGCTGGGTGTTTATGGAGCGCGTACGCATAGAGGTAGCTATGCGTAGCTTAAGTCCACAGGCGTTCAGATTTTGGAAAGCGATTCAAGATCAGCAAGAAGCAGTGAATGATCTATTTCAACCGCTCGGTGGGCAAATACCTTCAAACTTTGTACAAAAAAAAGGTGCGTCAGCACCTGTCTTTGGATTGTTTTATGCCACCTCGATATCAACAAAAGTGACGCACATCAATCGCTGGGATGTACCTTTCGAGGAGTTAATTCCATCACTTGATGATCCCAAGCTCGGAGCATTCAGCTGCCTTAAATTGTTCCCAAATGCCACCACGTTAAAACCCACTTTTTGGGACTAGCGCAAAAGCAACTAAAATATTCTTCCTATCCAAATTCCTGCTACCAACACCGACAAAGCGGCAATTCCAATCACCCATCGCAGTATTCGTTTTCGTCTTTGCTGACGTAAAAAATCAGGGATGCCATCAATGGCAGTACGCAATCGTACCAGTGCGGCTCCGTTTTTCTCGATGTAATCCATTGCCCCCAGCTTCAACGCCATCACACCGGTGTACACATCCCCTTCGTTGGAGAGCACAACCACGGGTACATTATCGATCTTATTTTTAAAGTGACGGATAAAATCCGTACCCTTCTCATCATTTTCCAACTGCTGGCTCAACAGGATGAGATCAGGCTTCTGTTGTAATTTTTGCAAACATTCGCTGGCGGTTACAAAGCTGCGCACCTCGAAGCCTAACTGTTGTAAATGCTGCTGAATCATTTTTTGGTACGTGCCGCTCGCTTCAATCAGATATGCCAGTTTCATAACGCGCTTTCCAATTTTAAGAAACTCTTTTCCTGATTTGAGAAAGTTTTGAGCTCGATAATCAGGATTCGAACGAACTCAATCAGGTTGCAAACCGGGACTAGCGGTGGTGTGGCAGCATCGGATTCCAGCATAATTAACCGGCACAAACCGGGAATGATATTGCATTTTAGGGGTGCGATTGATTGCACCAGAAAGCCGGTTTGCTCTCGAATAACCGCCCAATTCTCTTCATTAAGGGCTTTTTCAAGTCGCTTCAGGCGTAGCGGCAACTCGTGGTGGAGCAGAACTGCAAGCTCATCGGCAAACGTGATCTCGCGGGCGATTGCCCGCTCCATCATCGGCCGATTCAGGACTACCCAGGCGTGTATTTCTTTCATTTGATGGGTTTGTTTACATAAATGTTCAATCTCTGTACCAACTCGTTTTTGCAGTCAAACCTGAAACTGCCTAAAACATAAGTCTTGAAAGACGTCAGACTTTTTGCGTTTCAATAAAATACTAAATATTTTAGCATTTTAAAATCCTTTACAGTTCAATTCAACCTTGTTAAAAAGTTATAAATCATTGCTTTTCAATGCTTTAAGAACTTGCTATACGTTTGAATTTAAAAGGATTCGAAAACCAATCAATTCCGTGCTGTCTCAAGCCCAACTTCGCGCTCAACTCCAATCGGATATCCTCCGGCTGCAAGGCTTTAAGCCGGCCGCCAGTGGATTGGGTGCGCACTCGCTGGGTGTAATCGATGAGGCATTTCCTAACCGTACTTTTCCCCTGGCTGCCGTGCACGAACTGTGGGCACCTGCGCCCGAAGCGGTAGCCGCCACCAGTGGTTTCATGACCGGCCTGATGGCTGCCCTCATGCGCCCGCGCGGTGTGGCGGTGTGGATCAGCACGAAGCGCACCGTGTTTCCCCCTGCACTGAAGGCCTTCGGCATTAAACCCGACCGCGTGTTGTTTGTGGAAGTACCCCGCGAGCGCGAAGCACTGTGGGCCATGGAAGAAGCACTGAAGTCGCCCGCGCTGACGGCCGTGGTGGGCGAGTTGCACGACATCAGCTTCACCGCCTCCAGACGGCTGCAACTGGCGGTAGAGCAAAGCCAGGTGACGGGCTTTGTGATTAATAGTCATAAGAAACCCGGCACCACAGCCTGTGTGTCGCGGTGGAAAATCACTTCATTACCCAGCGAGTCGATAGATGACTTGCCCGGCATCGGCTATCCGCAGTGGCGCGTGGAGTTGCTGCGCATCCGCAACGGGCGGCCAGGCGCGTGGACGGTGCAGTGGAAAAAAGATCAGTTTGTGTTTGCTGTCGGCCAGCGGCCAGCAACCAGCGACCCGTATCCGTTTCAACAAGCAGGTTAACCATGCCACGGTTCGTCTCCATTTGGTTTCGGTACCTGGCTACCGACTGGTTCAGCCTCCCGCATCCGGAGTATAAAAAAATTCCGTTTGTGTTGCGGCAGCCTTCGCACGGCCGCATGATCGTGAGTGCCGTAAATGCAGCAGCCGTACGCAGCGGCATTTCGTGTGGCATGGCGTTGGCCGATGCGCGTGCCCTGCTGCCCGACTTGCACGTGCTGGATGATGAACCCGACAAAATTCAGCGCGTGTTGTACAAGCTGGCCGAGTGGTGCATTCGCTTTACTCCGTGGGTGGCACTGGATCCGCCAGATGGCTTGTTGCTGAATGTTACCGGCTGTGCCCACCTGTGGGGCGGTGAGGAAAAGTATGTGGAAGAGATGACAAAGAAACTCACCGCCCGCGGCTACACCGTGCGCGTGGCCATGGCCGACACACCCGGGGCCGCCTGGGCCGTAGCGCACTACGGAAAAAATCCGGGCGTGGTGCCCGCAGGCCGGCACATCGAAGCGCTGCTGCCGCTGCCACCTGAGGCACTGCGACTAGACACAGAAGCGGTGGAGCGCCTGCACAAGTTGGGCTTGCACCACATCAAACAGTTTATACACTTGCCCCGTGCGGCATTGCGCAAACGTTTTGGTGTGGGCTTTTTGCAGCAGATGGATAAAGCCGTGGGGCAGGAGTTGGAGGCGCTGCAACCCATTCAACCGGTGGAGCCGTACCACGAGCGGCTGCCGTGTCTGGAGCCGATTGTTACCGCCACCGGCATTGAGATTGCGCTGAAGCAGTTACTGGAAATGTTGTGCCTGCGGTTACAGCAGGAACAAAAAGGTGTGCGTGCAGCCGTGTTCAAAGGCCACCGCGTAGATGGAAAAGTGGAACAGATTTCCATTGCCACCAGCCGCGCTTCGCACC
>JBIIVI010000065.1:0-13382 GCA_044339555.1 Cyclobacteriaceae bacterium
AAAGCTGGAGTCCCTGGGATTTCAGCACTTGCCCGGCCCGGTTAAATACCTCAACGGCTTTATTGATTTCTGCGATGCCAAACTCGTTACCCGAATGGGGAATCCAAAAACAGACCACATAAACGGCTCCCAACTCTTTGGCCTGACGTGCTACTTCCTGCGGATTTTTGTCGAGGTCGTTGAACTCCGCTCCGGTGCTGATAATCTTAAGCCCGGCTTGTTCCACTTTCTTTTTGAATTCGGGCGCTGGTAGTCCGTAGGTGCCAGCGAGCTCCACTTCGGTAATGCCCATGGCTTTTACTTTCGCTAACGTGCCAGACACATCTTTTGGAAACAGATCGCGTAAGCTGTAGAGCTGCAAGCCAATTTCGGGCTGAGCCCAGGCAAGGCCTGCCACCAGGGTAAGTGTTGAGAGGAGCGGTAGTTTCATGCAGGTTAATGTTTAGTTCCGGAGTAATTCGAAGCACAATTCATCGATGTTTTGACTGTTGTTGGCTAGCCTGGAGTAATTGCTCAATACGATCACTCCGCGCTGGGCGGTGAGATCAAGCGCCATGCAACTCGAGAATCCGCCTGTGCCGCCATTGTGCCAGATTACTTTTTGTTGGCCGTCCATTCGGATCATCCATCCCAAACCAACGGCAGCCCGGTCGCTCATCGAGAAGGTGGACTGCTGGGTTAGGGCAATTGCTTTCTGGGTGGAACTGAATTGAGCAATGCCAAAGCTGGCGAGGTCTGCCACACAACTTACTACGGCACCAGCACCACCCAACGCCATCAAATCCCAATACGGAACGGTATTACCTGTGGCATCAACACCCGGCACCAGGTGGTTGGCCAGGCTCGTGCGTACGGTGGATGAGCGTTTCATTCCCAGTGGAATGAAGATGCGTTGCTGAAACAGACTTTCAAGATCCGCCTTTTGTCGCACTGTCATGACATGCGCTAACAGCCCGGCTCCCAAATTTGAGTACTCCATTTTTTCGCCAGGCCTGTTGGTGAGTTTTACATCATCCTTCAAATAGGCTTCCAGCCTTGCAACCGTGTAGTTTTTGTACGGGTTCTGTGGACTTAACAATATGTCGGCCATCAGATTTGACGGCAGGCGCGGCAAACCGGAAGTATGATTAGCGAGTTGTTGGAGTGTGATGGCGCCACCTGCTTTTAGTGGAAATGAAAAGAAGCCGCCCAAAGTGTCGGTTAGTTGCATTGCACCATCAGTCGCCAGCTGTGCCAGAAGAGTAGCAGTGAATACTTTGGTGATGGAGCCGATTTCGAATACGCGTTTTGAATTTTCCGTTCGCTTGAGCGTGTCAGCCGTACGCAAAACTCCATAAAAGTGGATTTGGCGCCCCTCTACTATCGCCAAGGCTACCTCTACGTGGTTCGGTAGTAGGGCCACCCGCTTTGCTACACGATTTAAAAAGTCGGATGACCAGCCGGGCTGGGCTGGCATTTGCACGACTGCTTCGCGCGGTGGCTGAGCGCAACTTGAAAGGCAGAAACTAACGCCCGCAACCACCAGTGCGAATAATCGACTGCGGGTTGGCGAAGGGATTTGTTGAATACACCGGTGCATGCAAAATCAGATTTGCCTTACCCGAATGTAGCAAAAACCAATGGCAATTTGGAAAAAAAGCCATTACTCGGGCTGGTGCAATTTTTCAAGATGCGTTACTTTCGAGGCCACTGATTTGCCCGCATGTTTTTGGCAGCCAACGAAGCGGTCTCAACAATTCGCTTGGCGCGGGTTTCTTCCTTCTTGGCGGCAACGATCCATTCCAGAATCCCCTTCTTCACCGATCGTGGAAAGGCTTCGAAGTTTTCAGTAGCCCCTTTCAATTTTTTGAGGGCCTGTTTCAGGTCTGCGGGCACTTCCATGTTCTCGATCGCGTCCAGCGCATTCCACGTGCCTGATTCCTTGGCCAGCTCAATCATCTCAAGGCCGGCCGGGGCCATGCGTTTTTCTTTCAGGAGGCGCTCCACTTTTTCCTTGTTTACTTTGCTCCAGCGGCTCTTGGGGTTCCGCTTCGCAAAGCGCACCTTATAACTCTCCGCATCGCGCTTGTTGGGTGTGCTGTCGATCCAGCCAAAGCACAGCGCCTCATCTACCGCATCGGGATAGCGCACGCTCGGCACGGCACTCTCTTTTTTATAGATCACCAGCCAAATAGAAGATTCCTGTTGGTGATGGGCCTGCAGCCACTTGCGCCACGCACGGGTGCTGGGAACGATTACCTCGGGAGCCGAATTCTTACGAGTTGCCATGCGGTTTGAGGCATGGAAAGTACAAAAAGCTTTAAACCTGGCCGAGCCGCTGGGCCAGCTCCCAGCCGAGGATGCATTTTTTTCGGACCGACTCCCACCGGTATCCTCCTAGATGCCCGTCTTTGCGGATGACCCGATGGCACGGAATCAGGTAGGCAATGTGGTTAGCGCCCACCGCTGAACCCACTGCTTGTAAGGCGCTCGGCTTTTCGATCTCGGCAGCAATTTGTTGGTAGGTGGTAACATCCCCGAAAGGGAGTTGCAACAACGCTTGCCAGACTTTCACCTGAAAGTTGGTTCCCTTCACCAGCACGTGCAGAGGTTGGCGATTGCTCGTTTGAAACACCTGTGTCATCATAGCGCCCGTCAGCGATTCGTCTCCCTGAAACAGCGACTGGTTCCAGAACTGCTTCATCTTTTCCAACTCCAACCTTGGTTCGGCATCGGTGGGCACAAACGAAAGCCAACAAATTCCACGATCGGTGGACCCCAGCAACGCCTTGCCAAACGGGGTCTCATGAAATCCGTATCGAATCTCAAGTCCTTTGCCCTCGCGTTTGTACTCGGCCACGGTTACGGCCTCCAACGTGGTGAACAACTCATGCACCCGCGGTGGCCCTGAGAGTCCAGCGGCCTCAGCAGCATCAAACAAATCGGGTGAATGGCGCAATCGCGCTTTGAGAAAGTCAACGGTGAGAAACTGGAGAAAACGTTTTGGACTTATGCCGGCCCACTCCGTGAAGAGTCGTTGAAAATGAAACGGACTAACGGCCGCGGCTTCCGCGATTTCTTCCAGCGTGGGTTGCTGCCGGAAGTGTTGCTCGAGATAGCGAATGGCTTGCGCTACGCGTTTGTAGTTTAGCTGTTCCTGCTCGGTCATGGGCATCAAAGGTAACGGATTCATACCCCAAAGGTGTGGCTTGGCCAGCGATCCGAAAATCGGATTCTTGCGAAAAAAGCAAACACGCTTTGCCATCTTTTCTCGTAACTTGCTGGTTTGAACACCGCACGCATGATCAAATCCATGACGGGCTACGGGCAAGGCTCCATCACCAACAGCCGCGCCAGCGTTAGCATCGAAGTAAAATCCCTCAACTCGAAGTTTCTCGACCTGAGTATCCGGATCCCCAAGCTGCTCAACGAAAAAGAGCCGGACATCCGCAATCTCATCTCCGAAAAACTGGAACGTGGCAAAGTGAGCGTGACCATCGACTATCAGCCGTCCGGCAAACAGGAAGTTACCTTGTCGTACAACAAAAAACTCTTCCAAGCCTACTACTATGAACTCGTCAAGCTGGCCGACTCGGTGGTGGCGCCTTCGTACGATTCGTTGTTTCAACTGGCCCTCAATTCACCCGATGTGATTGTAAGCCGGGGGAAAGATGAGTTAGACAACACCCTCTGGGAGGAAGTAGCAGGACTACTGGAGGAAACGATCATTCGCTGCGACCAGTTTCGTGCCAACGAAGGCAAAAGCCTGGAAGCGAAACTACGCGAGTACATCGACCACATCGAGCAAGCGTTGCGTGAAGTTGAACACTTAGATCCCCAACGAATCGAGCGCATCCGCCAGAAAATAAAAACCGGCATTACCGACTTTTTTGGTGAAGTTGGATTTGATGCCAACCGCCTCGAGCAAGAAATCATCTACTACATCGAAAAGTTGGATATCCACGAAGAGCGTGTGCGCTTGCAAACTCATCTCAACTATTTTCGGAAACTGTTGGTCGAGTCGAATTCCAACGGACGCAAGCTTGGATTTCTTTCGCAGGAGATCGGGCGCGAAATCAACACCATCGGCAGTAAGGCCAACGATGCCGACATTCAGAAGCAGGTGGTGCGTATGAAAGAAGAACTTGAAAAAATTAAAGAACAGCTTAACAACGTCTTATGATCCGTTATGTACCTACTGGACTGCTCCTCGGTTTTCTGCTGCTCATGGCTTGCAGCACCCGCGAAAAATCTGGTGTCGTACAGCCCATTCTGGTGGGTGCTGCAGCGGCACCCGTAAACCCGCCCATCGGGGCGTTTATTGCGGGCGACAAGCAAAATCGGAAGTTTATATCCATCCATGACAGCTTGTACGCCAAAGCGGTGGTGGTAAAAAAAGACAGTTCGGTGGTGGCCATCATTACTATTGACTGCATCGGGCTATTGTTCCCGGATGTAGAACGGATTCGTGCGATCGCAAGTGCCGAAACCGGCATCGCGACCAATCGCATCATCGTATCCTCTACGCACACGCATGCCGGCCCGGACGTGGTGGGCTTGTGGGGCACCGACTATCAGCATAGCGGTGTCGACAGTGTGTATCAGAATTTTTTGATTGAGACGGCAGCCGCCCAAGTGGTGCGTGCGTTTACGTTGTTGCAACCGGTCATCGCGCGTTCGGCCGAGACGCAGTTTGGCGAACCGTGGGTGCAGAACATCTGCGATGAAGAAATCGATCGATCGGTAACTACGTTACAGTTCATAAACCCGGATGGCCAATCGGTTGCTACTCTTACCAACTTTGCGTGCCACCCAACTTTTCTGGATGCTCGCTACAGCGAAGTTTCGGCCGACTACGTGCAGGGATTCTACAAGGCGATGGATCAGTCGCTGGGCGGAGAAAATCTTTTTTTGCAGGGTGCGATCGGAGGCTGGATTCAGCCAGTAGACGAAGGAACGTTTGACCGGGCCTTCCAACGTGGTCGGGAGTTAGCGGCTGCCACACTGACTAGTTACCAGGCGTCCGACACCCTGTCCATCGATGCGATTCGATTGCGGAGTGAGCGGGTACGCTTTCCGGTGGAGAATGCAGCCTGGAAACAGTTGGCGGCCATTGGCACGATTCAACGCACGATTACCGATTCGGTGGAAACCGAACTCACCTGGTTTGCGATTGGCCCGGCTCAGTTTGCCACACACCCGGGCGAGACGGCTCCTTATTTTGGGCTTGAAACGAAACGGATGATGGGAAGTGGCCCACGGTTCGTGCTCGGCCTTGCCAATGATGCGCTCGGTTATATTCTCAAGCCGGTCTACTTCGATGATAAAACCAAGCCACATGCTGAGTACCTCACCAGCATGTCGGTGGGCAAACCTACCGGCCCACTCATTCTTGAAAAGTTGTCGAAACTGATTCCTCAAGTACCGCAGCCATGAGCGAATGGACCATCTGGCTCCAAGGTTTACTCGTACTGCTCGCTTGCAACACGGTGCTGTGGGCGTGGAGTGTGCGCATTCGTAACGCCAGCATTGTTGACATTTGGTGGGGATTGGGGTTTGTGGTACTTGGTTGGAGTTATGCCCATTGGCAGCCAGCCACGGTGCCGCGAAATCTGGTTGTGCTGGTTGCAGTTACGGTGTGGGGATTCCGACTGGCCACTCATCTGGCCGTGCGTAACTGGGGCAAAGGCGAAGACTACCGCTATCAGCAGTTTCGAAAGCAATATGGACCGGAACGCTATTGGTGGGTTAGCTTTTTTCAGGTGTTTGTGTTGCAGGGGGTATTAGCATGGGTGATTTCGCTTCCCCTGTTAGGGGTTACATTTTCAAAAACGGAATGGCACACTTTAGATACAGTTGCGCTGGTCTTGTTTGCTGTGGGACTTTTTTTCGAGGCGGTGGGCGATGTGCAACTCGCACACTTCAAACAAAATCCTGCGAATCGGGGTAAATTACTTACCACAGGATTGTGGAAGTACACGCGGCATCCCAACTACTTTGGTGATGCGGTAGTTTGGTGGGCATTCGGTCTATGGGCGGTTTCGGCCGGAGGGTGGTGGGCACTGATTGGTCCCGCGCTGATGAATTTCCTTTTGTTACGCGTTTCCGGTGTAGCCATGTTGGAGCGCACGCTTACAAAAACAAAACCCGGCTTCGAACAATACGTGCGCGAAACGCCTGCGTTTTTTCCACGACTCTTTCCAAAGCGACATGGGTGATTTTTCGAAACGCGCCAAAGTAGTAGTTACTTGTATGAAACGCCTGGCGCCCTACCTGCGTCAGGAAATTGAGGCGCTCGGACTGCCTGTGAAGAACCAGTTTGCCACCGGGGTAGAACTCGAGGCCACGTTGAAGGACTGCATTCGGCTGAACCTGCATTTGCGTTGTGCCGGCCAGGTGTTGTATTCGCTCAAATCATTTCGCGCCAACCATCCCGACCATGTGTACGAGGCAGCACTGGCAATGCGGTGGGAAGATTGGATTCCGGCCAACGGCTATATGTCTGTTACTAGTCATGTCAACCACTTCACCGTCAACAATCCATTGTTTGTAAATGTGAAAGTGAAAGACGCCATTGCCGATCGCTTTCGCAGAGAGCAGGGCAGTCGGCCGAACAGCGGTCCGAATCTCGATCGCACCGTGGTGCATTTACATTGGCACGAAGACGTGGCAGAACTGTTTATCGACACCTCGGGCGAAACCCTCGCCAAGCACGGTTATCGAAAAATTCCAGGCAAGGCACCGATGTTGGAGGCACTGGCGGCAGCTACGATTGATGCCGCGCGCTGGACCGGCCAAACTCCTTTTGTGAACCCGATGAGTGGTTCCGGCACGTTGGCCATCGAGGCCGCCTGCAAAGCCAGCAACCGGGTACCGGGATTATTGCGCACGAACTACGCGTTCATGCACCTGGTAGGCTATGTGCAGGCCGACTACCAGCAAGAACTGACCCGTGTGCGACAGCAAGTAAAGCCAATAGATGTTCCTATTCTCGTGAGCGATCGGAGTGAGGATGCTATCCACATCAGTCGAATCAATGCAGAGGCAGCGGGCGTGGTCGATGCTATTGAGTTTCATTGCTGCGACTTTGAAAAAACCCCACTGCCCCCGCCACCCGGCGTTTTATTTTTCAATCCTGAATATGGCGAACGTTTGGGCGATGAAACAGCACTTGAAAAAACCTACGAAGCGCTGGGCGACTTCATGAAAAAAAGTGCGCAAGGGTACACCGGCTATATCTTTACCGGTAACCTGGAGTTGGCGAAGAAGATTGGACTGAAAGCCAGCCGACGGATCGAGTTTTTCAATGGCCCCATTGATTGCCGCCTTCTTGAATACGAGTTGTACGCAGGAACTCGCAAAAAAGAAGTGATGGAATCTCCGAAAAACTAACGGCTTGTTTCAAGCGTCCGTTTTCTTTATTACTTTCCGAAATTGATTTTTTACGATATGCAAGTGAACGGAGACGCCAAAAAGCAAAACACCTTCGAGGCCATTGTGATTGGCTCAGGCATGAGCGGTGGTTGGGCCGCCAAAGAATTTTGTGAACAAGGTTTGAAAACGCTGGTGCTGGAGCGTGGCCGCCCAGTGCAGCACAAAACCGATTACCCCACGGCCACCATGAATCCGTGGGATTTTCCGCATCGCCTCAACTTGCCCGCTTCAGTGCTGGAAGCCAACCCGGTAGCCGCGCGGTGCTATGCGTTTGGCGAAGCCACCGAACATTTTTTTGTAAAAGATGGCGAGCACCCGTACGTGCAGGAGAAACCGTTCGATTGGATTCGCGGCTATCAGGAAGGCGGCAAGTCGCTGTTGTGGGCGCGCCAAACCCAACGGTGGAGCAAGTATGAATTTGATGCGCCCGCCCGCGATGGCTTTGCCGTGCCGTGGCCAATCCGTTACGATGATCTGGCACCCTGGTACTCGTATGTTGAAAAATTTGTTGGCATCAGCGGTAACCGCGATGGATTGGAGAACCTGCCGGACAGCGAAGTATTGCCAGCATGGGAATTGAACTGCGTTGAGAAACATATTCAGGAACGAATTCATGAGAACTACACGGGTCGGAATGTGATTGTAGGCCGGTGCGCACACCTTACGCAGCCGACCGAAGAACATTTGAAGCTCGGACGCGGGCAATGCCAGGCGCGCAGTTTATGCGAACGCGGCTGTCCGTTTGGCGGTTACTTCAGCGCCAACTCCGGCACGCTGCCGGCCGCACGCAGAACCGGTAACATGACCTTCCGGCCATTCTCCGTAGTTCACTCCATTCTGTACGATGAACAAAAAGGAAAAGCCATTGGCGTAAAGGTTATCGACAGTGAAACAAAACAGGAGGAGGAGTTTTATGCCCGCGTGATTTTTGTAAACGCTGCCTGCCTGAACTCCAACCTCATTCTGCTCAACTCGAAGTCGGCACGCTTCCCAAATGGGTTAGGTAACGACAACGGGTTGTTGGGGCACTTCGTGGCGTTCCATAACTACCGCGGCCGCATCCACGCCAAGTTTGACGGCTACCACGATCAGTACTACTCCGGGCGCAGGCCCACGAGTGCGTTCATGCCCTCGTACCGAAACGTACGTAAGCAAGAGATGGACTATCTCCGCGGGTTTATGACGGCCTACTCTGCCACCCGCGATGGCTGGGATCGGCCGTCCGACAAGTTAGGTGCCGACCTCAAAAACGAAATGACCGAGCCAGGTCTCTGGCGCATCTATTGGATGATGCAGGGCGAAACTATTCCCAAGTTTGAAAATCACGTGCGCCTGAGCACCAGCCAAACGGACGCGTGGGGTATTCCGCAACTGATTGTCAACATCGACTACGATGAAAACGATGAGAAGATGTTGAAAGACTTTTACGCCCAAGGCGAAGAAATGCTTACAAAGGCAGGTTGTTACGACATCGCCATCGATGATAACCACCAGGCTCCGGGGTTAGATATTCATGAAATGGGCGGCATCCGGATGGGAAAAAATCCCAAAACCTCACTGCTCAACCAATGGAATCAACTTCATCATTGCAAAAATGTGTTTGTAACGGATGGTGCGAGTATGACATCGGTGGGGAATCAAAATCCATCCCTCACGTTTATGGCACTCACCGCGCGGGCGGCTAACTTTGCCATTGGCGAAATGAAGAAACTTAACTTGTAGCGGGCTCCCTCGCTATCAGCGAAAAACCGTAGAGCAGTTCGCGCCCGATTTGCCGCACCCTTTCGGCATACCCCTGGCTTTCTTCGGGGGTGTCGTCAAAAGCTTTTGGGTCTTCGTACGTGAGTGCGATTCGTTGCGTAGCGCCCGGAATAAAAGGACAGTTTTCATCTGCGTGCGAACAGGTCATCACCGCCGCAAAATCACTCGCACGATTGAAGGGATCATCAAACGTTTTGGAAAACGCAATTACTGCAGGCGCATTTTCTGCAAACCGTACGTCATAGCGGGGATTGGGGCTTTCCGAAGTAACGTGAATCTGAAAGCCCACTTGTTGCATGGCCAACACGGCCCGTGGATTAAACGCGGTGGCTTCGGTTCCGCCCGATAGGCAAATAATATCTGGTACCCCGTAAGCAAACGCGGCCGCTTGCGCCCACAGTTGGGAGATGTGACTTCTCCGCGAGTTATGCGTGCAGATGAAGTTGAGAACTGCCGACCGCCCTTCCTGCTTACGTGCCAAAACAAAGTCGGCCAAAAGACTCAGCGTCACTTTTCGCTCAGCGGGAATCAGGTTAAATTCGTTGACAAGTTGGGCGACCGTTTCTGCCAGCCGCGGAAACAGATTGTTTGTGAGATCCATGCGGGATTTTTTTAACAACATCCGGGCGGGCAGCAAGCAGCTCCTTTTTTGCCATACACAGTGATAGAAAAAACGCCGGTATTACCCGTCAGGAAGTTTTCTTTTTCGTTCGCAGACAAATACTGACTCAAGATTTCATCCGGCAGCGAGATGCGTTTTTGTTTTTGAATTTTGATGTCCGTAAACCCAGCCTCCTGAATCAATTGCAGGTATTCATCTTGTTGGATAGCACCCGCTACGCACCCGGCATACATTTCGGCACTTTTTTGAAGACCATCCGGCAGTTCGCCCGCGAGCACAATATCCGATACACTGAAGTGCCCGCCCGATTTCAGCACGCGGAACATCTCGGCAAATGCCTGGCGTTTGTTGGGTACCAGATTAAGCACACAGTTGCTTACAACAACGTCTACCGAGTTGGCAGTGAGCGGCATTTTTTCGATGTCGCCAAACCGAAATTCTACATTGTTAAATCCCAGGCGCTCGGCATTGGCACGTGCTTTATCGATCATGTTCTCCGTGAAGTCGATGCCGATTACTTTTCCCGTTTCACCGGTGAGGTGGCGTGCAACAAACGCATCGTTGCCTGCACCTGAACCCAGATCCACCACCATGTCTCCGGGTTTGATTAGGGCGAACTCCGTGGGCAGCCCACAGCCCAACCCCAAATCGGCATCCGCCACATATCCGCTTAAGTTGGAGTAGTCATCCGCCATCACGGAGTAGTCAATTGTAGCACAACCGCCTACGCCACAGCAGCTTGCTGCATTGTCGTCTTTACTCTGAAGGGCGATTTGCCCGTACTTTTCTTTCACAAGCGTTTTCAGTTGTTCGGAGGTATCAGCAACAGATTTCATAATTAATTTTTGGAGATTAAATCATCGAGTTAACAACAAGTTACCGGGCTATAGCTATCAAAGAGATCAGCGAGATATTTTTTCGCTTTCTTCCAATTCTTTTCGTCAATGCAGTAGCAAACAGAGGGGCCTTCAATTTCACCCTTTATCAATCCTGCCTGACGTAGTTCTTTCAAATGTTGCGATACCGTTGACTGCGAAAGCGGCAGTTCATCTACAATATCACCACACACACAGGATCGCGTTTGTATCAGATGCTGCAGAATGGCGATTCGGGCCGGATGCCCCAAGGCCTTGGCCAGAGCGGCGAGGTCGTTTTGCCCTTTGGTGAATTCTGCGGTTTTGGTGAGTCCCATGTTGCAATAATCGTAATATTACGATAAAAGTTCAACCCCTGAGTTTTTTTTCTTCGGATTAAACGCGCAAACTTTCCGGCTGCCAGTTTGGTTGTAAATTCGAACGCGCTACTATTTGATGTTGAATTCCTTGGTAAAAGAAACCTACCCTGTTCTTGAAATGAGCTGCGCTGCCTGCGCCGTGAGTGTAGAAAGCCAGTTGGCTGCTGTAAAAGGTGTTTCCAAAGCCAGCGTGAATTATGCCAATCAGCATGCGAAGGTAGAATACGACCGCAGTGTAACCAACCCCGACCTGTTGCGCCAAGCGGTACAAGCCATCGGCTACGACCTGGTGATCGAAAAAAAGTCGGACGCATTAGAAATTCAGGCGGAACAGGAACGATTAGTGCGGGTTCGTACACTGGGTGCTGTGCTGCTGGCCGCGCCGGTATTTGTCTTGGGCATGTTCTTTATGCACGTGCCCTGGGCCGTGTACGTGTCGATGGTGCTTACAGCCCCCGTACTCTTTTATTTTGGCGGCCATCATTTTGCGCAGGCTTTCCGGTTGCTGCGCCACGGAAAAACCAATATGGACACACTCATCGCCTTATCAACCGGCATCGCTTACGTCTTCAGTGTTTTCAACACGTTCTTCCCGGCCTATTGGCATGCCCGCGGCCTGCATGCCCATGTTTACTACGAGGCTGCTGCCGTGGTGATAGCATTTGTGGCCATAGGTAAGTGGCTGGAAGCCCGCGCCAAATCCAAAACATCTACCGCCCTGCGGGCACTCATGGGGTTACAACCTAAAAAAGTGTGGCGCTTGAATGACGGGCGCGAAGAGGAAGTGCTGCTGGAAGTTGTGCAAACCGGGGACGTGGTACTCGTGCGCCCCGGGGAAAAAATTCCGGTAGATGGCTACATTCAAACGGGCCATTCGTATGTAGACGAGAGTATGCTCACGGGGGAGTCTTTGCCAGTACTAAAGCAGGAACAAGATTCGGTTTTTGCCGGTACCGTTAACCAAACAGGGAGCTTTCGAGTGGTGGCACAACAGATGGGCGAAACAACCGTGCTGGGAAACATTATCCGTAAAGTACAAGAGGCGCAAGGCAGCAAGGCGCCTATTCAACAACTGGTGGATCGGGTGGCCGGAGTTTTTGTGCCCGTGATTTTGGTGATCTCGGTAGCCACCTTTTTCGTTTGGTTGGCGCTGGGGAATGAAAACGCACTTAGTTATGCCTTGATTACTTCTGTTACGGTGCTTACGATTGCCTGCCCGTGTGCCTTAGGTTTGGCAACGCCAACTGCAATCATGGTAGGTGTGGGCAAAGCCGCTGAACATCAAATCCTTATTAAAGACGCCGAGAGCTTGGAACGTGCGCGGGAAGTAACGACTGTAGTGTTCGATAAAACAGGCACCCTCACGGAAGGTAAACCCACCGTAACTGAGATTCTCGAAACCACTGCCGAGTGGCGCGAACCAATTTATGGATTGGAACTCCAGTCGGAACATCCGCTCGCAAGCGCGGTGGTAGCACGATTAAAAGGAGAGGCAAGAGCGCGGCCTTTGGTACAGAATTTCAACAGCCAGACGGGTGTTGGCGTAACGGGTCGCGTGGGTGAACACCTTTACTGGATCGGCAACGAACAAATGCTGCGCCATCAACAAGCTTTGCTGTCGGGCGAGCAACAGCAACGAGCGGAAATCTGGAAGCAGCAGGCAAAAACCGTTGTCTTTGCGGGCCGCGAGTCGAACGTGTTAGCGGTGTTGGCTATTGCCGATCAACCCAAAGCCACCTCGCGCGAGGCTGTGGCACACCTACAGGCGGATGGACTTGAGGTGCACATGCTTACGGGCGACTCACCCGAAACAGCTGCGGCCATCGCCAAGGCTGTGGGCATTACCCATTTCAAGGCGGATGTTACCTACGAACAGAAAGCAACTTTCGTGAAAGAACTTCAAGCCCGTGGTCAGGTAGTGGCAATGGTGGGCGATGGCATTAACGACTCCCAAGCGTTGGCACAGGCAGACGTGAGCATTGCCATGGGCAAGGGAACGGATGTGGCCATGGAAGTGGCGAGTATGACGATCATGTCGTCCGACTTGCTTCGGGTGCGGCAAGCCATTCGGCTTTCACGTCAAACGGTGAGTACCATTCGGCAGAATTTGTTTTGGGCGTTTGTCTATAATGTGATTGGTATTCCCATCGCAGCCGGTGTATTGTATCCGGTAAACGGATTTTTGTTGGACCCGATGATTGCGGGTGGCGCCATGGCGCTCAGCTCGGTCAGTGTAGTGTTGAATAGTGTTTGGTTGAAGTACAAAAAAATGTAGTATCGCATATGAACCAATTGAAGTTTACCAGCAACATCAAGTGTGGCGGCTGCATCGCCAAGGTGACACCGCTTTTT
>JBIIVI010000066.1:0-13262 GCA_044339555.1 Cyclobacteriaceae bacterium
CGGTGCAGGGCGTAGGACAGCAGTTCTACTTTTCATCGCTGTCGTATAAAACCATTTCCTACAAGGGAATGCTCACGTCCGGCCAGTTACGATTCTATTTTCCGGATCTGGAAAATGAATCGGTGGTGTCGGCCTTGGCAGTGATTCACTCCCGGTTCTCGACCAACACATTCCCTTCATGGCGGTTAGCCCAACCATTTCGGTACATCGCCCACAATGGCGAAATCAACACCGTGCAGGGCAACATTAACTGGCTGAAATCAAAAGAAGCTTTTTTTGAATCGCACTTCTTTTCCCGCGAGGAACTGGATATGCTCCTGCCGATTTGCAATCCCCTGCAGTCGGATTCGTCCAATCTGGACAACGTCATCGAACTGTTGGTACACGCGGGGCGTTCGCTGCCGCACGTGATGATGATGCTGATTCCGGAAGCGTGGGACGGAAACGACAACATGAGCAAAGAGAAGCGCGACTTCTACGAATACCACGCTAACATTATGGAGCCGTGGGACGGCCCCGCGTCCATCACCTTCACCGATGGAAAGATTGTAGGCGCTACGCTGGACCGAAATGGCTTGCGCCCCTCTCGGTACGTAGTCACGGATGACGATGTGGTGATCATGGCCTCGGAAGTGGGCGTGTTGGATGTAGACCCCGCGCGGGTCATCCAAAAAGGTCGGCTACAGCCGGGCAAAATGTTTGTAGTCGATATGGAGCAGGGCCGCATCGTAAGCGATGATGAACTGAAGAAAAAAATCTGCTCCCAGCAGCCGTATGGCAAATGGGTAGCCGAAAACAAAGTGCGACTTCTAGACTTACCACAGCCGGGTGGCAGTTTCCACAAGTACGACCCGGTTACGTTTTTGAAACGCCAGATTTCGTTTGGATTTACCACGGAAGATTTGCGCGTGATCCTCACGCAGATGTGCGAAACCGGCAAGGAGGCCTTGGGTTCGATGGGCAACGATACCCCACTGGCTGTGTTGTCGCAACAAGCTCAACATCTTTCGAGTTACTTCAAACAGCTTTTTGCGCAGGTAACAAATCCACCCATCGATCCGATCCGCGAGCGCATGATCATGTCGCTGTGCACGCATGTAGGTGGTTCGCTTAATCTGCTGGAAGAGTCGCCCGAGCATTGCCTTACACTGGAATTGCCATCTCCTGTGCTTTCGAATACGGAGCTTGAAAAAATCCGATACATCGACCACCGGCATCTGCAAACCAAAACCATCTACACCTATTTCAAAACCGATGGACAACCCGGCGCGTTGGAGCGTGGATTAAACCGCGTGTGCCAGTATGTTTCCGATGCGATTGAAGACGGTTTTACGATCATCATCCTTTCTGATCGCAGCTTCGATTCGGGCCACGCGCAGATTCCGTCTTTGCTGGCGGTAGCCGCCGTGCATCACGATCTGATCCGAAAAGGCCATCGCGGCAAAGTGGGCTTGCTGATGGAAGCAGGCGATGTGTGGGAAACTCATCACTACGCTACGCTGCTGGGCTATGGGGCGAGTGGTGTGAACCCGTACTTGGTGTATCAAACCATTCACGACATGAAGAAGCGCAATCTGCTGCGCGAAGACATGTCGGAAGAACAAGCCATCTACAACTACAAAAAAGCCGTGGAGGGCGAGTTGCTGAAGATCATGAGCAAGATGGGGATCAGCACACTACAGTCGTATCACGGAGCACAGATTTTTGAAGCCCTGGGACTTTCGCGGGCGGTGGTGGATCAGTACTTCACCGGTACAGTATCGCGGATTGAAGGGCTTACGATGGATGACATTGCGCGAGAGGCATTGGCCAAACACCGAATGGCGTTTCCGCCGGTGCCCAATCCCAACCCGCACCTGGAAGTGGGCGGCATTTACCAATGGAAACAGCGGGGCGAAGCGCACTTGTTCAACCCTCAAACCATTCACCTGCTGCAGCACGCCACGAAAACTAACGACTATAACGTTTTTAAGAAATACAGCCAGCTCATCAACGAGCAAAGCGAAAAAGCCATTACGCTGCGAAGCTTGCTCCGTTTCCGCAAAGGCAAATCCATTCCCCTTGAAGAGGTAGAGCCGAAAGAAAAAATCTTCAAACGATTTGCTACCGGAGCGATGTCTTTCGGCTCGATTTCTTTCGAAGCACATACTACCCTCGCCATTGCCATGAACCGCATCGGTGGCAAGAGCAATAGTGGCGAAGGGGGCGAGGACGAGATTCGCTTCGTGCGCAAGGAAAATGGCGACTGGGAAAACTCCGCCATCAAACAAGTAGCCTCCGGGCGATTTGGTGTAACCAGTTACTACCTGGTCAACGCGCAAGAACTGCAGATTAAAATGGCGCAAGGTGCCAAGCCGGGTGAAGGCGGACAGTTGCCGGGCCACAAAGTTGACGAATGGATTGGTCGAGTGCGCCACTCTACACCGGGAGTAGGGCTGATTTCACCGCCACCGCATCACGATATCTATTCCATCGAAGATTTGGCCCAGCTGATTTTCGATTTGAAGAACGCCAATCGCGATGCGCGCATCAGTGTAAAGCTGGTGTCGGAAGCCGGTGTGGGCACAATCGCTTCCGGCGTGGCCAAAGCGCATGCCGATGTTATTCTGATTGCCGGGCACGATGGTGGCACGGGCGCTTCGCCCATTAGCTCCATCCGTCATGCCGGCCTGCCGTGGGAGTTGGGATTAGCAGAAACTCACCAAACGCTGGTACGTAACAAACTTCGTGGCCGCGTGGTGGTACAAACCGATGGGCAGATTCGCACAGGGCGTGACCTGGCCATAGCCGCGTTGTTGGGGGCGGAAGAATGGGGCGTGGCAACGGCAGCGTTGGTAACCACCGGTTGCATCATGATGCGCAAGTGTCACTTAAACACGTGCCCCGTTGGAGTGGCCACTCAGAATAAAGAACTGCGGGCTTTGTTTACCGGCAAGCCGGAATATGTGGTGAATCTTTTTTCTTTTCTAGCGGAAGAATTGCGCGAGATCATGGCCGAGTTGGGTTTTCGCACCGTGGAAGAAATGGTGGGTCAGGCCGCGCGCCTCGAACTTAAGCCGCTCGATCAACACTGGAAGTATCGCCACCTGGACCTCTCCCCCATCTTACATCAGGAACCCAACGAGCTTACCACCGCCCTTTACAAGCAGGAAGAACAAGATCACGGCATTGCGGGAGTTATCGATCACCAACTGATTGCGGATGCCAACGCAGCACTGACCGATGCCACTCCGGTTCGGGGCGCTTATGCCATCACCAACCAGAACCGGGCCGTAGGCACCATGCTCTCGTATGCCGTCTCAAAAACGTGGTTGAAACAGGGCTTGCCCGAAGACACCATTGCCTACAAATTCAAGGGCACGGCCGGGCAGAGTTTCGGGGCGTTCGTAGCACCGGGAATCACATTCGAACTGGAGGGCGATGCAAACGACTATGTGGGCAAAGGTCTCTCCGGCGGTAAACTGATCATCTACCCCGATGGCAAATCCACCTACCATGCATCCAAAAACATGATCATTGGCAATGTTGCATTTTACGGTGCCACTTCCGGCCAGGCGTTCATCCGAGGGCTCGCGGGCGAGCGATTTGCCGTACGGAACTCCGGGGCGCACGTTGTGGTGGAAGGCGTGGGCGATCATGGCTGCGAATACATGACCGGCGGCCAGGTAATCGTGCTGGGCGATACCGGTCGAAACTTTGCTGCGGGTATGAGCGGGGGCGTTGCCTTTGTGTGGGATGTGAATAAACACTTCGTGCGCAACTGCAATACCGATATGGTTTATCTGGAAACACTCGAGCCGGAAGACGAACGGCTCTTGCGCGAACAAATCGAACTGCACCAGCGACTCACACGTAGCGATGTGGCCGCGCACATCATCAGCTATTGGCCACACGCGGTGAAGCAATTCATCAAAGTCATGCCGATGGATTACAAAAAAGCATTGGCGAAAAAGAAAGCCATCACCTCCACCACCACATTGCCGCAGTAAGTCTATGGCCCAACCCACAGGATTTCTCGAACACCCACGCCAACTTCCCACCAAACGACCGGTGAGTGAACGCACCAAAGACTATTACGAAGTGGAAGGCATAGCCGACCCGCAGATGACCGTTAAACAGGCCACTCGCTGCATGGATTGTGGAGTGCCGTTTTGCCATCAGGGGTGCCCGCTTGGCAATATCATTCCCGAATTCAACGATGCGGTTTATCAGGGAAACTGGAAACTCGCCTATGAGTTGCTGATCTCCACCAACAATTTTCCGGAATTCACAGGCCGCATTTGTCCCGCTCCGTGCGAAGCCTCTTGCGTTCTTGGCATCAACAAAGATCCGGTTGCCATCGAATACATCGAAAAAACAATCATTGAAAAAGCCTTTGAGCTGGGCTATGCAGTGCCCCGCAAGCCGAGCTCCCGCACCGGTAAGAAAATCGCCATCGTGGGTTCCGGCCCGGCCGGACTCGCTGCAGCCGCACAATTGAATCAGGCGGGGCACCACGTTACGGTGTACGAGCGTGCGGATGAGATTGGTGGTTTATTGCGCTATGGAATCCCCGATTTCAAACTTGATAAGCAAGTGCTTGACCGCAGACTTCGTTTGATGGAAGAGGAAGGCATCCAGTTCATCACGAACGCAACTGTGGGAACGAGCGTGGCAGTGGAACAACTGCGCGAGGAGTTTGATGCCCTCGTTTTATGTGGCGGTGCCACCCGGCCGCGCGATCTGCCGCTGCCCGGTCGCGCGATAAAAGGGGTGCATTTTGCGATGGACTTCTTAACACAACAGAACAAACGCGTGGCGGGCAAGAAAGTAGCCGCTGAAGATGAAATCTGGGCTACTGGCAAACAAGTAATTGTGATTGGTGGTGGTGATACGGGTTCGGATTGCGTGGGCACTTCCGTTCGGCACGGAGCTGCTTACGTTACCCAATTGGAAATCATGCCGAAGCCGCCAGCTCATCGCACCGCTACGCTGCCTTGGCCGAATTGGCCACTCATTTTGCGTACGTCCACCTCTCATGAAGAAGGCTGCGACCGCCAATGGGGCATCCTCACAAAAGAGTTTGTGGCTGAAAACGGCTGTCTGACAGGTCTGCGGGTTGTGGATGTAAAACCCGCTGCTCAAGGCGTTGAAGAAATTACCGGGACCGAACGAGTGTTGCCATGCGAATTGGCCCTTCTGGCGATGGGATTTGCAGGCCCGGAAAAAACTTTGGCAGACAGCTTAGGCCTTGCACTGGACGACCGGGGCAACGTATTGTGCAACCGCTACCAGACATCGGTTGCCGGCGTCTTTGCAGCGGGCGATATGCGCCGAGGTCAAAGTCTGGTGGTCTGGGCCATCAGCGAAGGCCGCGAAGCTGCACGGGCGGTAGACGAGTACTTGATGGGTACCTCGGTGCTGGAAGAAAAAGACCGCGGCGTGTTGGCATTGGCCAAATAGGTTTTGCGGAAGCCCTTGGGTTTTCTATGCGCTCTGAGTCTACGTTGACCTGTTGACTCTTCCGTTCTTCGAGATAGCTCTGTGTTTAACAAACGGGCCATTCGGTACCAGTTTCTTTCTTTATTTTTGAAAAAAATCAGGGTTATGAATTACCGCATCGAGAAAGACACCATGGGCGAGGTACAAGTACCGGCCGACAAATACTGGGGCGCACAAACGGAACGGTCGCGCAACAATTTTAAAATCGGACCGGAAGCCAGCATGCCCAAAGAAATCATCTACGCTTTTGCCTATCTCAAAAAAGCGGCGGCACAGGCCAACCACGAGTTGGGTGTTCTATCTTCTGATAAGAACGACTTGATTGGCCGGGTGTGCGATGAAGTCCTGGCTCACCAGCTAGACGATCAGTTTCCGCTCGTGATCTGGCAAACCGGTTCTGGTACACAGAGCAACATGAACGTAAACGAAGTGATCGCGTACCGCGCCCATGTGCTTAGCGGCGGAAAACTGACGGATGAGAAAAAAGTACTTCATCCGAATGATGACGTCAACAAATCGCAAAGCTCGAACGATACTTTTCCAACCGCCATGCACATTGCCGCCTACAAACAGGTAGCCGAAGTAACGCTGCCCGGCATGAAACTGCTGCGCGATACGTTGGCGAAAAAATCAGCCGCGTTTCAGTCGATTGTAAAAACCGGCCGCACGCATTTTATGGATGCCACTCCGCTTACCCTTGGCCAGGAGTTCAGCGGCTACGTGCAGCAAATTGATAACAGCATTCGCGCCATCCACAACGCGCTCGCGGCTGTTCGGGAACTGGCGTTAGGTGGTACCGCGGTGGGCACCGGCCTCAACGCACCCAAAGGTTATGATGTGGTCGTGGCGAAAAAAATTGCCGACCTCACGGGTTTGCCGTTTATTACTGCGCCCAACAAATTCGAAGCGCTGGCCGCCCACGATGCGATGGTGGAACTCAGTGGCGCGCTAAAACGGTCTGCCGTGGCGCTGATGAAAATCGCCAACGATATTCGCATGCTCAGCTCGGGGCCACGCAGCGGCATTGGTGAAATTATCATTCCGGATAACGAGCCCGGTTCGTCCATCATGCCTGGTAAGGTAAATCCAACGCAGCCTGAAGCGCTCACGATGGTGTGTGCACAGGTCATGGGCAACGATGTTGCCGTGAGCATTGGGGGCGCCACCGGTCATTTCGAATTAAATGTGTTTAAACCAGTGATTGCCGCCAACGTGTTGCAGAGCGGAAGATTGATAGGCGATGCCTGCGTAAGTTTCAACGAGAAATGTGCGGTGGGTATTGAGCCCAATCTACCGATCATCAAGCAACACATGGAAAACTCGTTGATGCTCGTTACCTCCTTAAACACCCACATCGGCTACGAGAATGCAGCCAAAATCGCCAAGAAGGCGCACAAAGAAAACAAAACGTTGCGGGAAGCAGCCGTGGAGTTAGGTTTGGTTACGTCTGAACAGTTTGATGAATGGGTGCGACCCGAAAAAATGGTGTAACTGGCCGCTACCAGCATCCTACAATTTTGAATCGAAATTGCGCTGGATGATTTCGTTGATGTTTTCGCGACTAAAGTTATTGCCCGCATACAGCAGTTCAGAAATCTTTCGGATGATTTGATCCAGTTCGTGAGCGGATTGCTCAAGCGCTACCAGCAGTTCTTTTTCGCGAACGGTGCCCACCTCGCGGGTGATGACCTGAGCAAGGCCCAGAATTCGGGCGAGCGGTGCGCGTAACAAATGGGAGTTGATGAAGGCGTATTCGGTAAGTTGTTGATTTTGGAATTCCAGCTCACGCGTGCGTTTCCGAACGGCATCCTCCAGATTTTTGTTCAGATCAGCTAATTGATCATTGGCAGAGGTGAGTTCTTCGTTGAGGGCTCCGATCTCATGGTTTTTCTCCACGAGGTCAAAGTTTTGCTGGCGAATCTGGTGCAACAGCTTTTTAATTCGCTCATTCTGGGTGCCAATGGCGATAAAGTCGGCAAGCGACTGTACAAAAAGCGCGTCCTCCAATTGTCACTCCCGCGGCTCGTGCTGTTGCTCACAACTGATAACGCCCAGCACTTCGCCATCCAACAAAATCGGGCAATCCAACATGGATAAAATTCTATCTTGCTGGATATAGTTGGTGGCAAACTCACGGGTCGCTGCATGCGTGGCCGCGTCAGTGGCCATGATAAATGGCTGGGTTTGGAGCGCCTCAAAGTATGTTGGATACTCCTCGCGGTGGATGGAGATTTCAGCCGCCACAATTCCACGGGGCGTGCATTGAAACTTACGGGTCAGGACACGCTCTTCTGCACCAAAAAACCAAACACCTACGTGAGAGATCTCCAACGTCTTGGCAGCTGTTAGACAAACAGCCTGCATAATTCCATCTACGCTGCCCGTTAAGGTCGCTTCCTTCCGCGTAAGCGTCAAAAGTGTTTGCTGATATTTTTCCAACAGCATTTTTTTGCCTATGATTTCGGCTTGTAGAATTTTTAATTCCTCCGTTTTTTGCTTCATGCCGGCATACGCATCACCCAACAAGCGGTACAGCAACAACGATGCAGCAAATACACCAGACAGGAAAATAATGTGCGAGATCAGGTACGCGTTCTTTTTCACTTCAATGGGGTAGTGGCCATCAAACAAATAGTCGATGTAGGCGGCATTGATGAAAAAGGTGGCGATCACCACTAAGAACCAGATTTGGGCTGCCTTCATACCCTCTACGATAAAGGCCACCACAATCAAGAGTACAAACCAATAATGGATGGCGTGAAAGTTAATGGGGCGCGAAAGGAACATGCCTTCAAGCAAGCAATAACAGAAGATCACAATGGTGCTGTGGATCCAGTGCGCATTTGGCCATTTCCAATAGGCCCCGGTCATGGCCACGCTAATCAAGAAAAAAATCAGATTTGTTAGCAGCGAAGTGCCCTCCAAACCCACCAGAATTTTCGCCAGCAAATTGGTGCCCAACAACACGTTAATGCCGAGGAAAATGCCCATGATAATGGCGCGCGACCGAACCCGATAATCCGTTCGGGCAAGTAAGTTTTTGATTGTGCGCAACATAGACCTCTACGCTCGCAAGCGTAAGCAGCGGGCCAAATTAGCAGTATCTCTGCCGCTGGCAAAACCTGTTTGATGGGAAATAGTACAGGCGGTTTTTTAGGGCCTTAGGAAAAGAAAAACGGCCGGCTGCTTTGGCCAGGCTACCGGCTGACTTCGCCATTCCGCTACGGTTTTGGTGAGCAGCGTTTCCTGCGCTCCTGTTAAATCCAACGCTACGCACAGATGGGTTGTTGGGTGCAATGTTTTTAGCAGGTTCTGAAACATCGCTTGGTTGCGATAGGGCGTTTCAATAAAAATTTGGGTTTGCCCACGCGCCTTGGATTCGGCTTCCAGCGCCTGTAGCTTTTGTGCTAACTCGCGTGCATCCACCGGCAAATAGCCATGAAAGGCAAACTGCTGGCCATTTAATCCCGACCCCATCAAGGCAAGTAAAATGGACGAGGGGCCTACGTGCGGCACAACTTTGATTTGGTGTTGATGGGCATAGGCTACTGCACGAGCTCCTGGATCAGCCACGCCCGGGCACCCCGCTTCCGAAAGCAGCCCCATCGGGTGGCCGTCCAAAAGCGGTTGCAGCAACTGCGGTATATCCTCTGTTGGCGTATCCTTATCCAATACTTGAAAGTGTAGTGCTTCGATAGAAGGGTAAATTTTCAGTTTGCTCAAAAATCGCCGCGCGCTGCGTACGTCCTCCGCCAAAAAAAACTGAAGTTGTGGCAGTATCGCCCGCATGGCGGGGCTTATTACCTCGTGCTCAGTTCCCTCTGCAATTACAGTAGGGAGTAAGTAAAGGGTGCCCGCCATCAATGTTGTACTAAAAAGCCCAACACGGCCGCGGCAAATTCTTGGGGGCGTTCGGCCTGCACCCAATGGCCGGTGTCCAGCGTAACCCACTCGGCCTGAGGAAATAATCGATTTGTCAGCACCTCATCCCCCGCGCGGTAATAATTGGATCGTTTTCCGTTGATAAAAAGCGTGGGGCCCGCGTAAATGCCTTCATACAAAAGTGCGGCACCAATCGCCTCGATGTTTTGATCGATGGCTGTTAAATTGATTTTCCAGGCAAACTTTCCGTCTCCATCGCGCGTCAGGTTCTTCAGCAAAAACTGTCGGACATCCGGCTCGCTGATGTAGGCAGCCAGTTGTTGATCTGCTTCGGTTCGCGATTGAAGTGCGCCCAGCTTCACTGCCTGGAGGCCGTCCAAGATGTGGTCGTGGTGCACCGGATAACTCTTCGGCATGATGTCGGCCACAATCAAACCGCGAACGCCATCTGGATTCTTAACAGCATAATTCATCGCGGTCTTTCCGCCCATGCTGTGGCCCAGAAGGAAAGGTTTCACAATTTGTTGTTGGCTGACAAAAGTTTCCAGGTCCTGTGTTAAATGGCGATAGTCAAATGCGGAATCATGAAAGGACTGCCCGTGGTTGCGCTGATCGACCAACCAAACCTGATATTGTTGCGCCAGGGTTTTGGCGTGGGTAAACCAATTATCGGACGAACCAAAAAGTCCGTGCAACACGATCAGTGGCGGTCCTTCGCCTGACACGCGGTGAAACAATTTCATGCTGGCAAGATACAAAGGGGCTCGCAAACGACTCTATATTTGCTTTCGAATCGTCCACCATGCACATCCAGGGTCTTTCTATTAGCAACATCGTTCAGGAATTCGGCACTCCGCTCTACCTCTATGATGCAGAAAAAATCGTTCAACAGATACAAAGTCTGAAGAATGCGTTTTCCGAAAACGAAGTAAAAGTAAAGTATGCCGCCAAGGCACTCACCAACATTTCTGTGTTGAAGCTGCTTCGTCAAACAGGATCGGGCGTGGATGTTGTTTCGATTAACGAGCTGAAACTTGCTCTTGGAGCGGGCTTCGAGCCGAGCGACATTATGTACACGCCCAACTGCGTGGGCTTTGATGAAATTGAAGAAGCGGTTTCGCTGGGTGTAAATGTGAATCTGGACAACCTCTCCGCGTTGGAGAAGTTTGGACAACGCTATGGCGCTACCTACCCTTGCTGCGTGCGTCTCAACCCTCATATCATGGCAGGCGGCAATTATAAAATTTCCACCGGCCATAGTCATTCCAAATTCGGAATCTCCGTATATCAGCTTCCGCAGATTATGGAACTGGCGCAAAAGCATCGCATCGTGATCAACGGGCTCCACATACACACCGGTTCGGAAATCACCGATACAGATGTGTTCTTAAAAATGGCCGAAATCCTGTTCGGCATCGCCCGCGATTTCCCCAATCTTAAATTTCTGGATTTCGGTGGCGGTTTTAAAGTGGCCTACAAAGAGGGCGACCTCGTTACCAATGTCTATGATCTGGGGCTGAAGCTCGGGAAAGCATTTAAAGAGTTTTACCATAGCTACGGTAAGAAACTGGAACTCTGGATCGAGCCGGGAAAATATGTGGTAAGCGAAGCGGGCATGCTGGTGGTGAAAACGAACGTGGTGAAAACCACTCCGTCCGTCACGTTTGTGGGTGTGGATTCGGGCCTGAATCACCTCATCCGCCCGATGATGTACGATGCCTATCACGAAATTGTAAACATCAGCAATCCTTCGGGGGCACAAAAACTCTATACCGTGGTAGGGAACATCTGCGAAACCGATACCCTCGGTGCCGATCGAAAGCTGAATGAAGTACGCGAAGGCGATTTGCTGGTCATCAAAAATGCAGGCGCTTACGGCTACTCGATGGCGTCCACCTACAATTCCCGATTCCGGCCTGCCGAAGTGATGGTGGTGAACGGCCAAGCCCGCCTGATCCGCAAGCGCGACACGTTCGAAGATCTTCTGCGCGGACAGTTGGATATTTTTTGATGGCCCAGCCGCAGCCCTATGATGTGATTGTGGTGGGCGGCGGAGCAGCCGGGTTCTTTGGAGCGCTGGAATTAGCTCGCCTGCAACCGAGTTGGCGCGTGGTGATTCTTGAAAAAACTTCACGCCTGTTGGCCAAGGTCTCCATCAGCGGCGGAGGGCGCTGCAATGTTACCCATCATTGCCTGGAACCTACTCCGCTTTCCCAACACTATCCGCGCGGCCAGCGGTTCCTAAAAAAAATCTTCCGCGAGTTCAACGCCCGCCACACGGTGGAGTGGTTTGCAAATCGGGGCGTACGCCTGCACGTGGAAGCGGATGGCCGGATGTTTCCGGTAACGAACGATTCGCAAACCATCATTAATTGCTTCTTGCAAGAAGCCGAGCGAAGGAAAATCGAGATTCGTACCGGGTGTGGTGTAGAGCGGTTAGAGGGCAAAGGCCCTTATACCGTGCACGCAGGCGGCCAGGTATTCGTTGCGCCCAAAGTGCTGGTGGCTATCGGGGGGCACCCCAGGCCCGAGGCCTATCAATGGCTGACGGAACGAGGGGTTGCGATCGACCGGCCCATTCCCTCGTTGTTCACATTTAACGATCCCACGCGCAAGTTCACAGATTTGATGGGGGTTTCGGTGCCCGAGGCACTCGTAAAGATTACTGGCACCAAATACGAGCAGGTGGGCCCGTTGCTGATCACGCATTGGGGACTCAGTGGCCCTGCTGTGATTAAGCTCTCGGCCTGGGCCGCTACCGAACTCTTTGCCCGAAATTACCAATTCGACATTTTGATTAATTGGGTGAATCAAAGTGAAGAAGAGACCCGTGATTTTCTGCAAAACCAACGTCACCTTCACGGGCGACAAATCATTGGAAACCATGCGTTGTTACAACTGCCCAGCCGCTTGTGGGCAGCACTTTGTCAGGAAGCCGGCATCGAAGCCGGAACTACCTGGGCAGAGGTGGCGTGGAAACCGTTTAATCGGCTCATTGAGTTTTTGATTCGAACCCCACTCTCAATTCGGGGCAAGACCACATTCAAAGAAGAGTTTGTTACGTGTGGCGGCATTTCGCTGGAGGAAGTGAATCGCGACACCATGGAGTGCAAAAAACTTCCGGGCGTATTTGTGGCGGGCGAAGTGTTGAATATCGATGGTGAAACCGGTGGTTTTAACTTCCAGGCCGCATGGAGCACCAGTGTGGTGGCCGCCCGCGCTATGGCGCGTTAGTGTTTGGGAATTCGCACGGCAAACGTACTGCCCTGGCCTACACGGATTAAAGTTAAATCTTACTTCCGACCACCATGCTCCAAAAAACGCGAGCCCGATCTGCATTTCCCGGGAGGAAAAGGCCGGTGATGAAAGCTGACACGAGCATGTACACACAGAATGCAAGCCAACTCCAACCAAGGGTGTGAAGAAAAACCCGGTTGTAAATCCTACTAAAGTAGATAAAAACACCGGCAAGCACGGCTCCCTACAGGCCCTGTGCCAAGATCACATAAATTACCTGCATGGGATTAACGGTTGCGATCGCCAGTGTTAGCTACGACTAGCCACGCGACTTCGGAATTCTGCTGAATCCAAAAAAAGTGGTGACGGAGGGAATTGAACCCCCGACACAAGGATTTTCAGTCCTTTGCTCTACCAACTGAGCTACGTCACCGGGTTTCCTGCTTTTTTAATTACAGGGCCACAAAAGTAGAGAAATTTCCTTTGGGTGCAAACAAGCCTCCGGTTTTTAGGGTTTTGTGCAATACCGGTGCAGCCCGTATCTTCAAACGCAAATCCTGTCCGTTATGCCCTACGTGCAACAACTTCTCTTTCTGATTACGCTGGCCGTGGCCGGCTACTTTATTGCCAAACGTGTTAGACGAATCCGGGCAAATATTCGA
>JBIIVI010000363.1:0-3008 GCA_044339555.1 Cyclobacteriaceae bacterium
TCTTCTAAAATTACAGGCGCAGCCACCACCGGTTGATGATGGTGTGGCGATAACACATCGCTGCCATGGTGCATCCCTAAGACACGAACGTACTGCGAAAGGCCCACGTGTTTATGCAACGTAACCGGCCCGATCAACACGCAGCCAATGCCGGTATGTACTTCATCGTGCAGGATGACATCGCCCATGCCATTGTTGATCACAACACCGCGTTCAATACGCGAATACTTGCCAAGCGAAAAGCGATGAAAAGGCACGAGGTCGAGCCGCGAACCCCAGTCGATTCCTCTTTGGAAGTAGCGGGGAAAAATCAGCCACAGCCAAATGTACCACCGCACCCGTGCCTGGTAGGGCTTTCTGCGAAAGATAAAAGCAAGGGCAAGCTTTTTGAGCCGGGGATTATGCGTGAGTAACGTGCGAATGGACATGGCGATCGCGTATAAGATGTTTTTCGATTAATTCCTGCCACTGTTGCGCCCGGTGTACCCACGTATTGCAGGCTGCCACGCGCTTGCGTGCTTCGGTGTGCCGCGGTTCCTGCGTACGGCACTGCTCGGTACAAGCCGCAGCAAATTCCGCTGCCGCGGTGGTTACACGCACCACATCGCGTAATGGCAACAGAATCTCAGGATTAAAATTTGTAGAAACCACAGGCTTACCCGTAGCCAGATATTCGAAGAGCTTCAGCGGGTAAATGCCGGAGCTCGCTTCATCGGTAAGAAATGGAATAAGCGCCACATCAAATCGTTGGATGACGGCCGGAGCCTCAGTATGTGGCACCGGTCCGGTAAAGAAAATCCGTTTGTGATGCCGCACCTCGGCCGGCACATAGTGCCAGTCCACCGGACCAGCCAGCACCAGATTCCAATCCGGCAACAGCCGCAGCACGTTAAGCAGCAATGCGTAATCAATTCTGCGTTCAATGCTGCCCAGGTAACCCATTACCTTGCCGGTGATGGTTTGCACCGTGGGGTGGATAGCCCCCGGCGGTGTTGCAAATAGTTCTACCTGTGCTGCATTCGGCACCAGGTAACTCCGCGGATTAATGCCCTCGGAAATGAAGCGTTGAGATAATGCAGGTGCGGTAGAAACCACGAGATCAGCCTCTCTTGCCGCGTCTCGTTCCAGATATTGGCCATGCTTTTGGCTGTACGGTTTGATGATGGGATCAATGCAGTGATAGACCACCAACCGCACGGGCCGGTGTAAAAACCGGTGCATGCCGTGAAAGTAAAAATTAAATGAGTTTACAAACAGCCACTGCTCAACCCCGAAACGGGCTGAGGCACGGTTTACCCGTGCTGCCAGCTGTTTTTCGTTCCAGCGCTTGACCAGTCGATAGCACCGGCCGGGTGGTAAAAAGTTAGCAGGCCATACAAAAGGCGCCGCTATAACATGTACGCCATCTTTTTTTGTGATGCCGGTGGTAAAGTAGGAAGCCCAGCGCCTGCGAATGGCGAAGCTGGTTATTTTGCGGAGGGCTTCCCAAAACGTGTACGGATGATCGATGAAGAAGACCTGATGTTGGCCCGCTAATTCACGGGCCAGTTGCCACGGTGTGGATGTGTATTCGGCATCGTGCCGCGGCAACGAAAGAAAAAGATAGGCCTGGGTCATAGTTAAGCCGTATGCGCAAAAGCCGGTGCAGGTTGTGATCTGAACCCGGCCAACAGTTGTGCAGCCAGTTGCGGATGGCGGTCGTACTGATGCACCACGGCCAACTCCTTACCGGATGGATTGCGTAAAACACCTGATTCCAGCACAAACTCATTCAATTCGGAGTAATGCAGTGTGGCGATGCTGCCTTCTCCGTTTCGCTCAAATTCTTTTGCGATGCCCGGCAGTCCGGTGTACAGCACTTTATTGTGGATGGCTTGATCGGCCCCGAGCATGCCAATGATTTTTGGCAAATGCTGCAATGTATCGTTGATTACTTCAGCCAGATAGCGCAGCATTGCCTTTCGCGAGCCCAGTGTAACGCCTGCGCAGGCAATTGGCCGATTGCCGATCGATCCAAGAACCGCGGCACCATACGTGCGAAGTACCCATTTGCGGTTCATTGCACAGGCTGAGATGCGTACCGGCTCCACACCGGTAATCAACCGGTTTTCGGTGAGCTGACTAAATGGATCGGCCTGTAACAGTACATCCCGCAGATCGGTAAACATCCACTGATCGTATTGCTCACGGAGGGTGAGTTGGTGCAAAGCGAAGAATCGCTTCACCATAAACTGCACCAACGGAGCAGCCAAATGACCAATGTGTACGGGGCGCAGAAGACCCGTACCGTGCAGAAATTTTACAAACGCGGCATACGCACGGGCCAATCGCGGCAGCTTCATCACTACTTTGCCAATCATCTTGGCAAACAGGTGCTCCTCGTAACGGATAAACTTCACCCGCGGAAACTGGCTGAAACGTGCCTGCAACTCCAGCAGATTATTGCCTACATAAATCACGATGTCGGCATCGGGTGCATAACGTGCACAGCTGACGATAAACGGTTTAATGTGGTGGTGGTTGTAGCCCACACCAAACGTAACGATCACTTTTTTTGCAATAGTATTCATACCGGGATTCGTGGATATAGTTTTGGTTGACGTGTTTGCGTTTTTTTTAGTTGGCAGCTGGTGAGAGCTGATCGGTTGTGTTTTTTACAGGGCCGCCAAACAGATATTCAAATACCCGAACCGACTCTTTCTTGATTCGTTTGGCGAACGCATTTTTCAACGAGCCATCGCGCAACAACCGCCTGGAGCTCGTCCAGATACGGGCCTTGTGCGTACGCACCAGCTTCAGCTTGCCCAGGGTGCCGAGTTTTCGCCCCATGCGGCCATCTTCTCCAAACACCACAAACGTTTTGCTTCCCTCTGCGTTATCAAAAATCCGTGTTACCGGCATTTCAAAACCTTTCACCGCAAGGCCTTGTGCACGCCTGAAGCCAAAGTTCGCACCCCGCACGTTTAAGAATTCACGCTTCCATCTGCGCATCTCAAAAAGACACTCGG
>JBIIVI010000067.1:0-13223 GCA_044339555.1 Cyclobacteriaceae bacterium
GTTGAACTTCTCGGCAACCTTCATCAGCCGCAACGCCTTGCGGTAGCCTTCCGGATTTGCCATGCCGAAATTGCGCATCTGGCGCTGCTTGGTGTTGCGTCCCTTCTGCTGGCCAATCAACATAAACGTTTGCCCGCCAATGGTGCCGAGGCCGCCCACCATGGCCTTGTCGTCCGCCACGTGGCGAT
Source organism: Cyclobacteriaceae bacterium (assembly GCA_044339555.1). GTDB lineage: Bacteria > Bacteroidota > Bacteroidia > Cytophagales > Cyclobacteriaceae > ELB16-189. Next base: position 189 of record JBIIVI010000067.1, read on the forward strand.
CGCCATGTAGTTCAATGAAGTCGTTCGTGATTTCGTAGATGTAATCGAGCGTGTAGGGGCGGTCGGGATGGCGCGACAATTGCACCCGCTGCCAGCCGGTGAGGTTTTCGAACGTTTCCTTTTTTAACTCTTGAATCTTGTGCTCCAACGCCTGCACCGCCTTGGTTACTTCCTGATCTGAATCATCTGCTAATTGCTTCATATCCGCCAACTTAGCCTCCAGTTCGGCGATGGGCTTTTCAAACTCCAGTAAGGTCATTGCAGCACTTTTAGGTGGCCAAAAATAGCAGATTTATTTAAAACGAATTTTTCGTAAACAAACCGTTACCCAGTCGTGTTGTAAAATTGTATGAAAGGAACCTCCGCGCTAAGTGTGTCGATCACAACCGGGCTATTGCTGATCTACGTCGTGTTTGCGTCACTGCCGTTTCACTTCGGCATTATCTTCACGTTGTTTCTTATCACCTCCGCCAGCCTTCTGTGGATGGTGTACCGAATTCTAACCGATACCAGCGTGCCCGTTCAAAAAAAATTTGATGACTACTTTTATCAAGATGCCGACTTCCGGCATACAAAGGAGCGGTAGTTATGGTCGCGGCTTAAATGTGTAAGTGGCCGTGTAAGTAACGCCATTCAAAACCTCCAGAAAACTCATCCGCAGGGACGTTTCAGTTACTTCAATCAGATTGGCCTCATAAGGCGAAAACCCCGTGGGTACGAATCGAACTGTTTTTTTGTCTGAGCTAAGCGACCAGGTGCCACTTTCCAAAATAGTCGGTTCGGCAACTTCGCACTTCACCGGATTCTCTGCGCTGTAATTGGTTGCGCTGGAAAAGATCAGCACCTCGTCTTTATCACAATCATCCAAAAGAGAAAAAAGATCGGTTATCGATGTGCCACCTAATAATAACGGTGGATTAACCGTTGCCGCTGTTGCTACCCAACCCTTTGTGGCACCTTGAAGAAGCTCCTCTGTTGTCTTGGGTTTAGGATCGTCATCACCACAAGAAATCAACAGGCAACCTACAAAAATCGAAAACAGGATCTTTTTCATGTCTCAATATACCCATTTCTCAAGCAGTCCCGTGCCTTAAGCCGCAAAATGTAATTGCGGGTTCAGGTTCACGCGAATCACTTCATCGATTTCAAGGAAGAAGCAGTCGTTGGTTAGCGTGATCTCATCTTTCTTCTGAATCTGTTTCACAACAGGTTCGTAGAATTCCATCTCCACATCCCGGCCCTTCAGGCTAAGGAGTTTCTGTGCCAACTCCACCAAATCCGATCGCCTCAGGTTTTGCTGAAATTTGTAGTCAACGTAAGTAGCCAGATCTGAAAGAATCCGGTCCAGTAACGCACTGCGGTGTTCACTCAGCACACTGCGAATCTGAAAAATCTGAATGTTAAAGTCGCGGGCCCGCACCAATCGCGTACCCAGCAAACGGGATTTAATGACTTTCATATCTGTAATTATTTGATTGTCAATTCCGAAGAAGATCTACCAAAGCCGAAATACTAAATATATTAGCAAATATAAATAGGCTAGTTTATTTAGCAAATACGGAGTGAACTTTTTTAACTCAGATTTGCTGGCCGTGTAATTGATGTTGTAGCTGGTTTTTCCAATGTTGGTACGCGCCTTGATAGCGGGCCGATCGCTCTGTACTTGGTTGGTCTGTTCCGATTTTTTCGAGCCCGTTGAAAGCATCCTTTTCTGAAAACAAACCGGCTCCGATACCAGCCCCGCGAGCTGCTCCGCTGGCGCCATCTGTCTGGTAACGTTCCAGCGGCACCCGAAGCGTATTTACAAAGGCTTCGCGAAACACAGGGCTTAAAAACATATTGACGTGACCTGCACGGATCACGGTGGGTTGAAGATTCATCGCCTGGAGAACCTCAAATCCATAGGCTAGCGCGAAGACAATTCCCTCTTGGGCAGCCCGGGCAAGATGCGCCCGATGGTGGCGGTTCAAGTCCAGATTAACCAATTGTGCGCCGAGGTTTTGGTTGCGGAGTACGCGTTCGGCACCATTACCAAATGGAAGAAGGCACAAGCCTTCGGCACCAATCGATACTGATTCCGCCAACTCGTTCATTTCCGAATATCCGATACCCGCCCATTGGCGCTTGAGCCAACTGTTAAGAATGCCCGCTCCGTTTATGCACAGCAGCACTCCATTTCGCGGTGCCGAAGCGGAGTGATTGACATGCACGAAAGTATTTACCCGCGAATGTAAGTCGAACGAATGTTGATCGGTTACGGCATAGATGACTGCGGACGTACCGGCGGTAGCGGCCACCTCACCCGGCCGAAGCACATTTAGCGAAAATGCATTATTGGGTTGGTCGCCCGCGCGGTAGGAGATCGGAATACCAGCTTTCAATCCCAAGGCTTCTGCTCCAAATTTGTTGAGCTCGCCTTGGCGTGAGAAAGTGGGGACCACCGTAGGCAATAACGCTGGATCAATCCCATAGTAACTCAACAGTTCGGTTGCCAAAGTGCCTTTGGAGAAGTCCCAGAAAATTCCTTCGGATAATCCCGAAACGGTAGTTGTCACCTGCCCGGTTAGTTGCATTGCGATGTAGTCGCCCGGCAACATCGCCTTGTGCACATTTTTGAAAATCGCGGGCTCATTTTGTTTAACCCATGCCAACTTGGAGGCCGTAAAATTGCCAGGCGAGTTGAGGTATTGGTTCAGGCAGACTTCATTGCCCAATTGTTGAAACGCCTGATCGCCCAGCGGCACTGCGCGTGAGTCGCACCAAATAATTGAAGGCCGCAGCACATGCTGTTGCTGATCCACCAGAACCAACCCGTGCATTTGATAGGCCAAGCCAATGGCCGCCACCTCGGAACCCTTTACGTTTGTGGTAATCAATACCTTTTGCACAGCAAGTTGTACGTGATGCCACCACGTTTCCGGGTATTGCTCGGCCCAGCCTGGCTTTGGAGCCATTATCTCTAGTTCCTCCTCCGGAGAAGATGTATGGCCTACGGTGCGACCCGTGGCTACTTCCACCAACGCAGCTTTAATAGATGAACTGCCAATGTCTATGCCTAACAGATAACTCACCGCGATTGCTTTAATGAGTTGGAAGATGGCGAATCTTCGTGAAACAAACGCTTGCAGTAACAAATTTTTACTTCCATATTCAAGCACCTAAAACTTTAACCCGCTTTATACATGCAACAAAAAATTGATTCCTCCCGCCTGTTTCTGGGGAGTTGTATGGCGTTGATTGTAACGGCCATGACATTTGCCATCCGGGCGCGACTCGAACCCGCCTTTCAGGCCGAGTTTGGCCTAAGTGCCGAGGACATTGGATTTGTGTTTGGCCCTGCGTTCTGGGGCTTTACGCTGGCGATGGTGATTGGAGGACCGCTCGTGGATATTCTGGGCATGAAACGCATCATCTGGTTTGCCTTCATTAGCCATGCCCTCGGCATTGTGTTGATGATTTCGGCAACTGGTTTTTGGTCGCTTTTTGCTGCCGTGTTGGCTACCGGACTGGGCAACGGCATGGTGGAGGCCGCCTGTAATCCACTGGTAGCTTCGCTGTATACCAATGAGAAAACGAAGATGCTAAACCGCTTCCATGTGTGGTTCCCGGGTGGGATCGTGATTGGAAGTCTGGTGGCGTACGTGATCATCGACTCCATGCAGTTAAGTTGGCAAACATTGGTGGGGGTTTTAGTGATTCCCCTGATTGGCTATGGCTACCTCTTCTTTGGCCAGGAATTGCCTAAGACCGAACGGGTCACCCTCGGGATTTCAACGGGTTCGATGTGGAAAGCAACGGCCAGTCCACTTTTTATTCTGATGATCATCGCGATGTTTCTGACCGCCTCGACCGAGTTGGGTACGAATCAACGCATTGCCTCCCTTCTCAGCGAATCAGGCGTGTCGGCCATTTTGGTCTTAGCCCTAACGAATGGGATCATGGCCGTAGGGCGCGCTTTTGCCGGACCCATTGTTCATCGGTTGAGTTCTGCGGGTATGTTGTTGTTCTCGGCCGTGTTCTCGTTCTTGGGATTGCTGGCGCTTAGCTACGCCTCCGGACCAATGACGTATTTGGCTGCGATCGTGTTTGGTGTAGGTATTTGTTACTTCTGGCCTACCATGCTTGGATTTGTCTCGGAGAAAATTCCTAACAGCGGAGCGGTGGGACTTTCATTGATGGGCGGTGCGGGTATGTTTTCTGTTTCGCTTGTGTTGCCAATCATGGGAGGGTTGCTCGACAACGCCACCACAGGAGCCGAAACGCTGCGCTACATGGCGGTGTTGCCCGCTATTTTGATTGTGATCTTTACTTTCTTGTTTTTGCGATTTAGGAAGTAACGGAGTTACCAGAAATGCAGAGAGCTGCCTGGAAGGGCAGCTCTTTTTTATTCTATGTGTTTCGATCCTAAGTGCTCGGACTACAGAGCTGGTTTTACGCCCTGATCAACTCCGTTTTACCATTCAAAATCACTTCCAGCGGTTCACCCGATTCAAGTTTGATTTGCGTTCCGTTTTTGCTGATGATGGCGCGGATAACCCGATGGCGGAATTCGAGGCGGAAGGAGTAAGAAGACCAGCCATCTGGAATATAGGGTTGAAAACTCAGTTTGCCGTCCACCACCTTCATCCCACCAAAGCCCTTCACTACACTCATCCAGGTGCCCGCCATCGAAGTAATGTGGCAGCCATCCTCGGTGTCGTTATTGTAGTCATCCAGATCCAGTCGCGAAGTACGCAAGTACATCTCGTATGCTTTTTCGTTGTATCCCAAGCGTGACGCTAAAATCACATGCACACATGGCGATAGCGATGACTCGTGCACGGTCATCGGTTCGTAAAAGTCGAAATTGCGTTTAAGGGTGGCCAGATCAAACCGCTCCTCCAGAAAATACAAACCCTGCAACACATCGGCCTGTTTGATAAAACACGATCTAAGAATCCGATCCCACGACCACTTTTGGTTGAGCGGACGATCTTCCGGACGTAAGTCGCTAACCGTTAACAATTCTTTGTCGAGGAAACCATCTTGTTGAAGGAATACACCCCGGGTTTTGTCCTCGGGGTAATACATCTTCAAGCGAATATCCGTCCACCGAGCCGTTTCTTCTGCCTCGCGAAAGTTGGTTTTCTTTACAATCTCTTGATAGCGAGCAGCGTGCTCCTTTTTTACAAAGTCAAGCACGGACTGCGTAAACTCCAGCGTCCAAACCGCCAGCACATTGGTGTACCAGTTATTGTTGACGTTGTTTTCGTATTCGTTCGGGCCCGTTACCCCGAGCATCACATACTTTTGCTTATCCACCGACAAGTTGATACGCTGCGACCAGAACCGCGAGATAGCCAAAAGCACTTCCAACCCATATTCAGGCAGGTAGCTGTCGTCTCCCGTGTAACGCACATAATCAAAAATGGCATAGGCAATCGCACCATTGCGATGAATTTCTTCAAACGTAATCTCCCATTCGTTGTGGCACTCCTCCCCGTTCATGGTGACCATCGGATACAAGGCCGCTCCATTCGTGAAACCCAGCTTGGCTGCATTTTCGATGGCGCGGTCGAGATGCTTGTAGCGGTAGACCAACAAGTTGCGGGCTACTTTGGGATCTGCCGTGGACATAAAGAACGGCAGGCAATAGGCCTCCGTATCCCAATACGTGCTGCCGCCATATTTTTCGCCGGTGAAGCCCTTCGGCCCGATGTTTAAGCGCTCATCATCACCCGTGTAGGTTTGCGTAAGTTGGAAAATATTAAATCGGATACCTTGTTGCGCAGCTACATCGCCTTCAATAGTGATGTCGCACTCCTCCCACTTATGGGCCCAAACGGCCTCGTGATTTTTCTTTAACAGCTCATAGCCTTTTGCAGCTGCTTCGTCCAGTTTCGCGCGGCACAAATTCACCAGAAACTCCTTGGGATGATTTTCGGACGAAAGCACCGCCCCGTATTTGTGAATTACTAACTCGGCACCTTGCGCCACCGCCACTTCTACCACGTTATCGGCATACTTCTCGTGGGAGTTGGTAAAGACTTTGCCGCGGGTGGGTTTGCCCTCCAGGAACAGATCGTATTCCATACCGGTACACACGTGGAAAAATGTTTTCTTCGTCTGTGCCGTAACAATCGCCCAGCCCATTTGCGACTCCTGATAAACGGCATCCCAGAATTTTTCCTGGTAGTTGGAATCTTTGTTTTCTACATCTGCGTCAATGGGCAGTGTAATTCTAAGTGTAGCCGAAAAATCAAGCGGCTTGATCACGTACTCAATGGCTCCGAGTTCGCCATCGGCCATGGAACAAAATCGTTCTGTGCGCACCTCTAATCGTTTGCCGTCTGGCAGGTGGGCCGTAAAGACGCGTTGCAGCAGGCCTCGCTTCATGTCTAACGTGCGCCTGAAGTTCTCCACCCGGCAATGAGCCAAGTCCAGTTCAAAGTTTCCGATCTGGATTCGAATCCCGATCCACGCGGGCGCATTCAACACCTTGGCAAAATATTCCGGGTAGCCGTTTTTCCACCACCCCACACGTGTTTTGTCCGGATAATAGACACCGGCAACATAACTTCCCTGGTGGGTATCCCCGCTGTAGAATTCCTCGAAGTTCGCCCGTTGCCCCATGCGACCGTTTCCGAGACTGAAAACACTTTCGGAAATCCGATTGTGGGTTGCGTGAAATCCTTCTTCAATTATTTGCCATTCGTGATGTTGGAGATAGTTCTTCATAGCCTCGCCAAAAGTTCGTAATATTGTTTAATGCTGATTAAATTTTTTGAATATCAGCCGCAGGAAAATCGGCCGTTCGAGCTACTACCCGATGTGCTTTGCCCACGTTCGCGGGCGCCCCTACCCCTACGCATTTCATACCAGCCGCAAGTGCCGCTTCTACTCCTGCCTCGGCATCTTCAAATACCACGCAATGCGATGGTTGCTCGTGCAACTGAGCGGCAGCCTTCAAAAAAATCTCCGGGTGCGGTTTCGAATGGATAATCATGGTGCCGTCCACGTATGCATCGAATAGGCTTTCAATGCCAAGGTTTTTTAAAACCAGCCGGGCATTTTTACTGCTGGATGCGAGTGCGACTTTAATTCCTTGTGCGCGCAGTTCTTCGAGCAGATTCCTTACACCCGGAAAGATCTCATCGGGTTGGATCGCTTGGATATACTCCACAAACCAGCCGTTTTTTCGGGTGGCGAGCGCTTCCATTTCTGCCTCGGGCATGGTACGACCGCCAATTTCCAGAATGATCTCCAGCGAGCGCATCCGGCTTACGCCCTTGAGCCGTTCATTATCGTGTTCAGTAAATTTGATGCCTAACTCACCGGCCAGCCGTTGCCAGGCCACAAAATGGTAGTGGGCGGTATCCACAATCACACCATCCAAATCGAAAATCGCTGCTTTAATCACCGGGTATAATTCAACGCCCAATATAGCCCTGCCGAACAATTTCTTCGGTTTCGGCCAGTGATTTAAATACCGCAAACGTTTTCCCTTGCGTGCGAAGGGCTCCCAGCGCATTTCCGAATCGGGCTGCGCGCAAATAGTCCTTTGGCTTTTGGGTAAGTGAAAATCCAACTCCACCTGCAAATGAGTCACCGCAGCCCGTTGTGTCGACTACTTTTTCGACTTTAATGGCTGGCACTAACTCTTCATGAATCTTGTTGCGATCTTTAAAATACACGAGACAACCACGCGAGTCAACCGTGATATACACACACTTGACACCTTTTGACAAGCAGTGTTCCGCAAATGCGCGCAACTCGGCGCGGTTGGGCTCTTCGCTGATCTGGAAGTCGGAGGTCTCGTATTCCTTTTTGAACCACGAAGATTGCGCTTCCTCCAAATTCATTTTTAGCACATCGATATACGGGAGCCAAACATCGCGGTCGATCCAAAACTTACGCTGGCGCTCGCCATTGATGAGGCAGGCCGTGGTGGGCCCGTGAGCATCGAAGATAATTACGCCCTTGCTCCGCTTTTTCAGGTAGATCAATGTCTCCAAAGAAATCTCGTAGTCGCTGATGGGAATGAACACAAATGCCTTGCAATCGAGCAGCTTCGTCATGTCGGACGGCACAATTGGGTCCATAAAGCCGGTTTGCCGCTCCAACCGATTGTTTACGTCAACGAATCGTAAACTGATCACATCGCCCTGGTCGTTTCTGCTGGTGAGGTGTTTTAAGTTAACGCCCTGGTAGCCGCCAAATACTTCGCGAACGTTGTCCATATCCACCTCCCGCAGGTGCGACACGGGAATGATTTCCAGTTTTTTACCGGCCATGATGGAAAGCGCAATGACCGGGTGTGTAACACACCCCCATTTTTGAATGAGTTCACCTTGGTGGGTAACGATGTGATCGCGCGGAATCGGCCCAACAATTGCAATTCGTTTCATCTGATCATCATTGATTTGTAACCTTCTATAAATTATAATCAGGCAACCAAATACGCGGCGCCAAAAACGCCTGCGCTGTCGCCTAACATGGGTTTTACAATGGGTGTATCCAATACACCGTTATTAAAAGCATACTTCCGGGTTTCGTCTACACCTGCCGAATAGATCTCCGGGATGTTGCCAACGCCTCCGCCAATCACAATTACATCCGGATCGATGATGTTAACAATCACGCTCAGCGCTTTTCCAAAGAAATGCATGAGGCGATTCATCGTTTGCACCGCGAACGGTTCTTGCTGGTGGTAACGCTCGTAAATTTCTTTGAGGCGCACCGATTGCCCCGAAACACTGTGATAAAACCTCTCCAGCGCGGGACCGGCGATGACTTTTTCTACGCAGCCTGACTTGCCGCAATAGCACGGGCCACCCGACTCGTCCAAAAAGTTATGACCCCACTCGCCACCAATTCCCTGAAGGCCTCCAATAGCGCGGCCGTCTACCACCAAGCCACCGCCAACACCCGTGCCCATGATAACGCCAAACACCACTCTTGCAGCTGGAAATTTTTGGGCCACCACCCCTAGGCGTGTCTCCGCTAACGCAAAGCAGTTTGCATCGTTCGCAATCGCAACGTCCATTTTCAACATGCGTTCCAGATCGGCTTTCATCGGCATGAAGTTCATGCACTCGGAGTTGCAGCCTTTCATGGTTTGGGTTTTTGGGTCGAGCGTTCCGGGCGTACCGATGCCGAGACGCTCAGGTCGATAGCCCATTTGTCGCTCCATCATTCCTACCAACTTTTCGATTTGGTGCAGGATATGTTCATATCCCTGATCGGCCCCGGTGGGTACCCGATCGCGAAAAAGAATCTCGTTCACACCACCCGGGCCCAGCACTACGCCTTCGGCTTTCGTTCCGCCCAGGTCAATCCCCCATAGCTGTTGTTTGCTCATACTTGATAAATCGCCACTTGCCACGGCTGCCAAACCTGTTGCCCCGATGCAGGCTCATTGCCAAACACCCAGTGGGCTGAAGCCGGCAGCCATGAAGCTTCCAAAGTAACGGGTTGATTTGAAAAATTCATTACCACCAGGAGCTTTTCTTGACCCGAAGCACGTAAGTATGCAAAAATTTCCTCTCGGGCGTGAGGCCGGGGTTCGTAACCGCCATGAGCTAAAACCGCGTGCTGCTTACGAAAGCGAACGAGCGCCCGAAAGTACTGGAGCACCGAGTGGTCGTCTCGCTCCTGCGCAGCAGCGTTTAAGGAAACGTAGTTGGGATTTACCTGCATCCAGGGCGTGCCTTCGGTAAAACCGGCACTCGGTTGTTCCGACCACTGAAATGGTGATCGTGCATTGTCGCGGCCGCTGTAGTTCACGACCTTCAAAAAATCTTCTGCTGCGATCCCACGCGCTTGGGCCTCGCGCCAGCCATTAATGGTTTCAATGTCTTTTGATTCCTCCAAGAAAGTAAGTGGAAGGTTGGTCATGCCGATTTCATCGCCCGCGTACACAAATGGCGTCCCGCGTTGCGTTAACATCAACGTAAGCAACAAAGTGGCCGAAGCTCGCCAATGAGTGTGATCATTTCCCCATCGAGACACCATGCGGGCAAAGTCGTGGTTGCCCAGAAATACACTGCCCCACCCGCGCGATTGCAGGGCTTCATGCCAGGTGACAAAAACTTGTTTGAAATCTTTCAGCGACCACGGAATCGGATCAAACCGCCCGCCGGGCCCTTGATCCATGAACATATGACCAAAATGGAAGATCATGTTGAGGCCTGAGTCGGGATCGAGGTATTCAACTGCATTATCCGGGTTGATTCCGGGCCCTTCGCCCACCGTCATGCATGGATGGTGGTTCCAGACTTGGTGCCGCATTTCGGCAATGAATTCCTTCATGCGGGGGCCATTCGCGTAGTATTTGCGGATGGTTTCGTTGAAGTCGGCCGTATCGGTATCGGGGAAACCGGTTTGTTTGGAGATGGCCGAGATCACATCCAGCCGAAGGCCGTCCACGCCTTTTTGCAGCCAGAACTCCATGATTCGGGCAAGTTCTTTTCTTAATGGAGCATGCTCCCAGTTCAGGTCAGGTTGTTTTTTTGAAAACAGGTGGAGGTAGTATTCGCCAGTGTGCACATCGAATTGCCATGCGCTGCCTCCAAAAAAAGAAGGCCAGTTGTTAGGAGGCCCCTGGCCCTTCCCTTTCCGCCAGAAGTAGTAGTCGCGATACGGATTGGTTTTATCCTTACGGGATTCCACAAACCATTGGTGTTCATCCGAAGAGTGATTCAGAACGACATCAATAATCAAACGAATGCCCCGGCGGTGTAACCCGTGGAGCAGTGCATCGAAATCTGCCATCGTACCAAACTCTTCGTGGATGGCGCAGTAATCACTGATGTCGTAGCCCCCATCATCATAGGGCGATCGAAAAATCGGATTCAGCCAAACCGCGTCTACACCCAGACTTTGGATGTAGTCGAGCTTCTGCAGGATCCCACGCAAATCTCCGATACCGTCTCCATCGCTATCGTAAAAACTACGCGGATAGATTTGATACACGACGGCAGATTTCCACCAGGGTGCGGCAGTGGGGTTCATTTCTTCTGCGGATAGATTTCGGAGGTTGGATGAAATGTTTTCCAGGCATGCCAGAATTCCTGATAGGCCGGAACGAAGCGCAGTTGTGCGCCTTGCAACGTACCTTCGATACACTGGCCCCGCCAGTTCCAGGTTGACAGGGTATTCGCGTCAATCAGGCGATCGTGCTCCCATTTAAAAACAAGTGAATCGCGCTGCCAGGCATGAAACGAAACACTGTCCGACTCCAACGTTAACAGCACAGGCAAATCGCTCACGCGGTCGTTGATCGCTCGTGCAACTACCAGTTCGTTCCAATCAAACGCTTTGGATTGCATGCCGATCTGTATGCCTACCACCCACGATTTATCGTTCCAGGAAAGACTATCGCGTTTCTCCAATCCGCTTTCAATGGTGCCTTCGTCAAAGCCGGCCAACTCTTCGTACGCTTTTGCAAATGTGCTGTCGGGTTGCAGGATGAGAGTGCTCGGGTGTCGGTCCATCCACGCAAGTAAACTCATTTGCTGAGACGGGATTTCCTCCAACTGCATGCCTTTGCGAGGACCTACTACGGCTTCGCCCGTGGCCTGGCGCCACCAGCTTTTTGTTTTCTGATCTTCAAACATGGCATTGAACTGATCCATCCCCACCAATCGAAACTCCTCGGGCGTTCCGTCAACTTCCGGCTTGTATACCCGCCCTGTCCGGCAAACGGTACAGTAGGTAACCATGATCGGCATACCGCCCAATGTATCGCGTACCTGGTGGTGATAGCCAATTACCTCCAAGGGGTACGCCCGCGCCTGTCCATTGACGGCTACCCCTAACACCAGTTTTTTGCGCGGCACTTGATTACGTTCAGCATCCAACAATGAAATCTGAGTCGGCTGAAGAAACATCTGATCAGCCTTCATCTTGGTATGCACTTGATAATAAATCATGAGGTACACCACGGCCACTGTGCCTACCACGGTACGCTGGGTAGCGGAACCAGACTTGATCAACACGTAGGCGGGATAGGCTAACAGAATCAAACCAAGTACTCGATAGTACACCAGATCATTTTGCAGTTGATACGCCCACTCTACCGATTCTTCCAATTGACTTCCCGGAAACGGCATGATGTAGTAGATACTGGCGATTTCAAATCCCAACAGAACCAACAGCCCCACAATACCGAGAGCATAAACCAAAAACTTGTTCATACAGATTCTTTATCTTTAACAAAGCCAACCACCGCCTGTACTTCCTGATGAAGAAGCTGTCGCTCCTGCTCCCTTTTTTCTTCCAACCATTTTAACTCGCTGGCAAAATATTGTACCACGGCGTCTACCCAGCGCACCAGTTTGGGGCGGTTAAAGTACAGCAGCCCACTTCTGCGGATAGCAAAATCGCAAGGCGAGATCGCCATTTCATGGTGGATGGCAAACCAGGCTTTTGCGAGAACCAAATCCAATTCGGGTTGATCGGTGCGGTGCAGCGCGATCCGATCCACAATCTGTTGCGCCTGGCGCCCGTACAAATGCACCAGGTTGGTGGCTTCGTTACCGCGAATGTTTAGGGCGTCAAGCTGTAGCGCCAATGTAGCCTCCAATTGCCGCACTTCTTGCAGCGATGAGAAGTTGCCGCCCGGAAGCGTTTGGGTTGCCGTACGGCAAGGCTTCAGATCACGGTCATTAAAATACTGTTCAATCACTTTATTCACCACCCGCTCGGCCATCTTGCGATAACCGGTAAGCTTGCCGCCTGCGATGGAGATCAGTCCACTGGGCGATTCAAAGATTTCATCTTTCCGGGAGAGTTCGGATGCCGATTTGCCTTCTTCGTGAATCAACGGGCGCAACCCGGCCCAACTCGATTCGATATCGGCCAGCGTGAGCAGCACAGTAGGAAAAGTTTCGTTCACCGCCTGCAGGAGGTAACGCGCATCTTCGTGGGATGTGAACACGTGCTCTTTACTGCCCTGGTAGTCGGTGTCTGTGGTGCCCACATAGGTAACCCGGCCGCGAGGAATCGCGAAGATCATGCGGCCATCGGGCACATCAAAATAGATGGCTTGTCGGA
>JBIIVI010000068.1:0-13220 GCA_044339555.1 Cyclobacteriaceae bacterium
TTGCCATGTCCTGGGTAAGCACCGATGTTCCGTTCCACGATACCGAAAACTGACTAGGGGATACTGACTTGGCCATGACACTGGATACTAACCGCACCGTGCTGCCCGGCACCAGCCCCGGCATATCAAACCGAATTCCAATTTCCAGGCGCGTATCAAACAACTCACCCCACCACTCGCGCCCTGATTTCAACTCGTTGTGCGTTTCCGTTTCGTAGAATCCAAAATCTTCGTACTGCGTAACAGCGGGAAAAGACTCGCCCAGGCTGGCTACCGTTGCCACCCGTTTGCCCGCTGTTGTGCCCACCGTAACGTAGTAGTAATTGCGATCGCTGTAAAGATTATTTTCGTAGGCAAAAATTTGTTGATCATCCCGGTAGGAATACCGATCCGGCCCTTCGCCATAGAACAACACATAATCGTCCCGGTCAAAGCGACCATCGGCTTCGCCTTCAACAGCAATAGCGAGTTCCTGCAAATCGGTAACCAGGTTGTTATCCAGTTTTTGGGGCAGCATGCCGTTGGGGAACGCATACACTTGCAGCCGCCGCGGATCAATATTGTCGGGATTAATTCCATTGCGCCTCAGCGTTTGGTAATCGATTTTGTACACATTGGTTTGGCCGACCGAAAACTGAAGCCACGTACCGCTGCTCAGCACCGAATTTTTCTGCGCCGTCAGCGGCAAGCAGGTGCTTGCCCAAAAGCAAATACTAATGCACAGGTGTTTTTTCCTCACGATGCCTTCTACTCAATATCGATAACAAAATATACAGCGCAATGACCAACGCAATGCCGGCTTCGCGCGCCACGATCACAAATAATACCGACAGCAGCAGAAAAGTAAACCGCAGCTTATTGTCTGCCCACCGCCAACTTTTAAACTTGAGCGCAAACAGCGGCAGCGGACTTACCAACAGGCCCGCAAAGAGCACGGTGATACATATGAGCACACCGGGTTGGTGAATCCAGCCGAACCACGGAGTCGGCAAGAAATGCAAAGCCGAAATAAAAAGCGCGTTCGCCGGAGTAGGCAGCCCAATAAACGAATCCGACTGATTAGGATCGATGTTGAACTTGGCAAGGCGTAGGGCAGAAAACACAGCCACTAAAAACGAAACCGAAGCCCAAATCGTATGTGCGCCGGCTTCAGAAAAGTACTGAAACAAGATGAAGGCCGGGAGCACACCAAAACTAACCAAATCCGCGAGTGAATCTAACTCTTTGCCAATCGCAGACGTGACCTTCAGCCAGCGTGCGGCAAAGCCATCAAAAAAATCAAATAAACAAGCTGCCCACACAAAATAGGCACCAGGCACCGGCCAATTTTTTACAATCGCCAGAATACCCAGGCAGCCCATGAGCAGGTTGGTGCAAGTGAGTGCATTCGGAAGGTGACGTATCATCAGGAGGCGGGCGACAACGCGCAGAACGGATTAAATTTCTTTTCGGCACCGATGGTGGTTTCGGGCCCGTGGCCTGGGTACACCACTACGTCATCGGGTAGCGTAAAAAACTGCTGGTGAATACTTTGAATGAGTGTATCCAAATCGCCTCCCGGCAAATCGGTGCGGCCGATGCTGCGATGAAACAACACATCGCCTCCAATTACCCAGTTTTGGGCGCGGTGGTAAAAAGCAACGTGGCCGGGCGCATGGCCGGGCACAAAAAGGATTTCCAATTCTTCGGCCCCGAGTTTCAGCTTTTCACCCGCTGTCAAAAAACCATCAGCCAGTTTTTCCTGGTATTGATGAAATCCGTAGTTGGATGCGTAGGTAGCCACCGCCCGCAGCAACCGCTCGTCCTGTGGATGAATGTACAAGGGAGCCTGAAAGGTGGTAGTGGCAAAATTATTTCCTAAAACGTGATCGATGTGACAATGCGTATTGAGTACGGCCACAACCTTTAGATTTTTCTTCGCAATGAAATCGCGGAGCGTGTTGCGTTCGGCCGGTTCATAGCAGCCCGGATCGACAATAAACGCTTCACGATCGGTATAGAGTACATAGGTGTTTTCCTCGAAGGGATTGAAGGTAAAAACCTGTAGCGACATCATCCCGCAAAGGTACAAATACTTCTTACAGAGGCGGAACGAAAAAAGCGTCAGCCACACGACCATTTTTGTTTAACTTTTGCGTTTGGTGTACGCAACACATGAAAGTGGATTATCTGATCGTGGGGAACGGACTGGCTGGGGCTTGCTTGGCGTTACACCTGCATGGGCAGCAAAAAAAGCTGGCGGTGTTTGATACGCCAGCGAATAACCGGAGCTCTGCGTTGGCTGCGGGTTTGTTTAATCCTGTTACCGGAAAGCTTATGAAGAAGTCGTGGCAGGCCGATGTACTATTCCCCTATCTACATCGCTTTTATTCAGAAGCGGAGCGCACGCTGAAGCGTACGTTTTTTCATCCTGTGGGAATTTACCGTCCTTTTCTTTCGGTAGGCGAACAAAACGAATGGATGGCATTGAGCAGCGACCCCGCATTTAGTCGCTATGTGGAAGTTGTTTTACGCTCGCAAAGCCAGCTGTTTGTGCACGACTCGTTTGGTGGATTGATGCTGCGCGAGGCCGGCTATTTGCAGGTGCTTTCGTTTCTGGAGGGTGTACGCGACTTATTGCGTCGGGAACATGTTTACCATGAAGAAACCATCGCCTACGATGCGCTTTGTTTTGAGAAAAATACTGTGACCTATCGTGATCTGGAGGCTACACGAATCATTTTTTGTGAAGGGCTCAACGCGTTGCAAAATCCCTGGTTGAGCCGCCTGCCAATTAAGCCGCTAAAAGGCGAGGTGTTGCTGATTGAAACAGAACTGCCTGTTGCGCCCATCATTAATCGCGGGGTGTATCTTGTTCCACAGCATACCCACGGGCTTTTTAAGGTCGGCGCTACCTACGATCCCCGCGATACGACCGAAACCACTACGAGCAGCGGCCGCGAAGAACTTACGACCCAAATTGAAAGCCTCATGCGAGCACCTTTTCGAGTGGTTGGGCAGGAGTGGGGCTTTCGGCCCACCGTGAGCGACCGAAAGCCAATCCTTGGGCAACACCCACAGTACGAACAAATTGTGGTGTTTAATGGTTTGGGAACAAAGGGTGTAAGCTTGGCACCCTATTTCAGCGGCTTGTTAGCCCGCTGGTTAGCTCAATCAGAAACCCTGCCGCGCGAGATAAGTATGAATAGGTTTTATCCGTTATATTCGAACTGAGTTAGCGATATGCGTGGTTTGATGTTGTTTTTTCTGCTTGTTGTTGCCGGGACTACCACCCGCGCGCAGCTTACGCAGGAAACGTTTGGCCGTAACCGACTGCAATTCGAGCAGTTTGAGTGGCAATATATTTCCTCTGAAAATTTTGATGTGTACTTCTACGGTCCGCGCAAGCAAGTGGCCACGGAAGCCATTCAATACCTGGAGTCGGAGTTCGACCGGGTAACGGATATTCTAGGTGCAGCCGTTTATCTCAAAACCAAAGTATTCCTCTACAATTCCGTAACAGATTTACAACAAAGCAACATGGGCCTGAACGGAGCGGTCTTCAACCCCGGAGGCCAGACGGAGTTTATTCAGCCCTACGTGGAAATCGCGCACCCGGGCAATGTTACCGACTTTAAAGAAGAACTGATTTTTAAGGTAACCGATTTGCTGGTAAACGAAATGATGTTTGGCGGCTCACTGAAAGACATGTTCCAGAATGCCGTGCTCATGAATTTGCCGGACTGGTTTATTGATGGTGCCTCGCGCTATGTAGCCAAAGGCTGGAGCAGCGACATGGATGATTTCGTGCGTCAGCTCATCAGTTCGCGCAAAGCAAAAAAAGCCTTTAAGCTAAAGGGCGATGAAGCTGCGCTCGTGGGGCAATCCATCTGGAATTACATTGCCGAGAAGTACGGCAAGAGCAGCATTTCTAACATTCTCAACTATACACGGGTGATCCGCAACGAAGAGCGCAGTGTGCTCATTACGTTGGGCATTCCGTTCCGCCAACTCATAAACGACTGGGAAAAATACTATTCTGACCTCAACCAACGCACGGAAGCCAACTACCTCGCTCCGCCTGACAGCAACCGGTTTTCTTCCAACCACCGGAGGTCGTTGGTGTACACCACAGTAAAAATTAGTCCCGATGGAAAATTCATTGCGTATGCCGAAAATGATCGCGGCAAATTTACCGTGCGTATAAAGTCGCTCGAGAATGGGCGCGAAAGCACCATTTTATCGGGCGGTAATCGAGTTATTAAACAGACGGTTGACTATCGTATTCCGTTGATTAGTTGGGCCGATGCGAGCACGTTGGGTGTAATTGGCACCCGCTATGGGCGCTATGTGTTTTGGTTATATGATTTGAATTCCAAAAGCAAACTGCCGCGTGAATTAGATAAGTTCAGCAACATTCGCAGCTTTGATTTTTCCGCGAACGGACGCCTGGCGATTCTGAGTGCCGACTTTGAAGGCCAGAACGATTTGTTTTTGATTAGCAGCAGGCGCGATCGAACCAAGCGTTTAACAAACGATGTGTTTGATGATCTGGATCCCTCTTTCATTCCGGGCACCAACCGGCTGGTGTTTAGCTCCAACCGCACCACCGACTCGGTGAACACGGTCCGTAGGGATTACAAAAAGCCCACTGAGACATTCAATCTATTTTTGTTGGATTTGGATACAACCACCAATCGGGTGGCCCGCATTACCAACACACTTAGCGAAGACACGTATCCGTTTGCTGCAAACGAAAACCTGATCTATTACCTGAGTGATCAGCGCGGTATTACCAACCTGTTTAACTTCAATCGCGAAACCGGTATCTACTCGCAAGTCACCAACTTCAACGCCACCATTAAAGAGTACGATCTTGATTTTGCCAATCGCACCATGGCGTTTGTGATGAAAAAAGATATGAGCGAAGAAATTTTTGTGATTCGCAACTTCAACTACGAACGATCGATTTTTACACCGCCCACCCGTAGGAAGGAAATTCAGCAGGTGAAAGCAATTGCCGAGAGGCGGAAAAAAGAAGAGAGTAAAGTCATGTCATTCAAAGACTTGGTCAACCAGCGGTTGAAAGAACGACAAACCGCACCCACGCCCATACCTACCGATTCAATTCCCAAGAAAGATTTGGTACCTGTTAAGCCGGTTACAAACGACACGATCAAGGTGATCAACACCGACAACTACACGTTTGAAGAGGAGCCGCCAGCCAAGCAACCCACTCCTGCCAAAGCCACTCCTACCCCTACACCGCCCACTCCTAACAAGCCAGCGGTGAATACCGATGATTACGTTTTTGAAGACGAATCGGTTGCGCGCAAGCCCACGGAATCTTTTTTGAACAAATACCTGAAGGCGCGCGACAACACCCGGATTTCCGGACCTTTTCCATATCAGACCAAGTTTAGCTACAACAACCTGATCACCACGCCCATCATCGATCCGTTGCGCGGCTTGAGTGCGCGGCTGGAAACGCAAATGACCGACATGCTTGAGAACTTCCGCTTTCGAGGAGGCTTACAAGTTTCCTTCCGTGACTGGCGTAGTGGCGATGTGTTTGGGGAGATAGAGTACCTGCCCCATCGGCTAGATTATAGCTTTCGCTTTGAGCGTAGAGTAATTTTCTGGGATCAGCGCGATCTGCCGGCCAACCAAAACGCTTTCAACCAAAAGTACTCGTTCCAGAAAGTGGAAATGGGCATATCACTGCCTTTTTCGGTGCGCACCCGGTTTACGCTTAAACCGTTTGTAGGCTACACCCGCTTTGTGGATCGCGGCACGGATCGAGCTGTGCCCGCATCACCACCCTCCTTTTTTAATAGCCAACAGCAATTTTTTGGCGGTGTTCGTGCCGAAGTGGTGTACGACAATAGCATCACAACCGATATGAACCTGATTGAGGGCACGCGCGGTAAGCTGCGCTTCACCCATTTTGAAGGGTTAGGAAATAAGAATGCAAGCTTCTCGCAGGTTACGATAGACGTGCGCCACTACCAGAAAATCTATAAAGAAATTGTTTTTGCAGTTCGCGGCTTTGGTGGCACCTTCTTTGGCAACTCAGCGCAGAATTTTGCCTTGGGCGGCATTGACAATTGGTTCCTGAACCGCATCAATTACGATGGTGTGAATAATCCGCTTGCATCCGAGGCTGCACGCTTCAATCAAACGCTGTTATTCACTGAGTTCATTACCAACCTTCGCGGCTTTAACTATGCTTCCCTTTATGGAAGCAGTGTGATGGTGGCAAATGCTGAATTGCGATTACCATTGGTGCGTGCCTTGTCGAGCGGACCGATTACCTCTAATTTTTTCCGGAACCTGCAACTCACTGCTTTTTACGACATCGGCACCAGTTGGTCAGGCGATCTGCCGTTTAACTCAGAAGGCACCGTGCGCACCCGCATTGTAAAACGCGATCCGTTTTCCGTGGAACTGAAAGAGTTTATCAACCCGTGGCTTTACAGTTACGGATTTGGGTTTCGCAGCATGATGCTAGGCTATTACCTCAAGTTTGATTTGGCGTGGCCGGTGGAAAACTACGTGGTGCAGCAACCGCGTGTGTTTATTTCCTTGGGATTCGATTTCTAATTGAAACAAAAAAATCGACCAGATTAATTCGGATACTGGCTCATCGCCCGGGCTCCGCAACAAAGTTCATTAATTTTGTAAATTCGCTACAGACTCGATGCCTTATGACGACTAGAGAAATCAAATCAGAGATTCAAAAAACTTTAGACAAGGTACCAGAAAGTGTTCTTCAAGACGTTTTAGAATTTTTAGGGCAAATTGAGAATCATCCTGCCGACAAATTAAAACTGACGAGGAACCTGAGGGACATACTCGCTGAAGACAAAGAGTTACTTGAAAAACTCGCTAAATGATTCAAGTTGAAGAAGTCGAGAGGATACACGATGTTTTGATTGACAGATTTGGTGGAATAAGGGGAATTAGGGACAGGGGGATATTAGAGTCGGCCATCGGTAGGCCATTTCAAACTTTTGACGGTAAAGACCTTTATCCAAATCCAGTCGACAAGGCTACAGCCATTTTTGAGAGCATCATTTCAAATCATCTATTGGTAGATGACAACAAGCGGACAGCTTATGTTCTTATGAGATTGATTCTTAAAGAGTACAAAACTCGATATAAAAGTTTCACAAAATGAAAAGTACGAGTTCGTCATAAAAACAGCCAAAGGTGAACTAGCGTTTGACAACATTAAGAAGTGGATTGATACGAACTTGACTTAGAAGTTAACGATCCAAAACAAATGCTTGCACCAATACGATGTTACCGATCTAACACAGGAGCGTGCGCGGCCAGCGTAATCAGATCGTTGTCATCCACGTTTTTCTTCTCGTCCGCCACAATCAGGAAGTTTTCGTAGAGTGTATCCAACTCGGGGCCCTCTACCTTGAAGCCAAGGATTTCGAGCCGGTGCCGTAATGCGGCACGACCGCTGCGAGCGGTCAGCACAATCGAAGAGGAGTTTACACCCACATCAGCGGGGTTGATGATCTCGTAGTTCTCGGCATGTTTCAGAAAACCATCCTGGTGGATGCCAGATGAATGCGCAAAGGCATTTTTACCTACGATGGCTTTATTGGGTTGCACGGGCATCCGCATCATACGGCTCACCATTTGGCTCAAGCCGTAGATGCGTTCCGTTTTGATGTTGGTATCCAGGTCGAGATCCTGATGGGTTTTTAAGATCATCGTCACTTCCTCCAGTGAAGTATTCCCCGCACGTTCGCCAATGCCATTAATCGTTACCTCCACCTGGCGGGCGCCTGCCAGAATTCCAGCCATAGAGTTGGCGGTAGCCATGCCCAGATCGTTGTGGCAGTGCACGCTGATGACCGCCTGATGGATATTGGAAACATGCTCAAACAAGTATTGAATCCGTTTGCCGTACAAATGAGGCAGGCAATAGCCGGTAGTGTCCGGAATGTTTACTACATCAGCACCAGCAGTAATAACCGCCTCCGTCATTTGAGCGAGGAAGGCGAGGTCTGCGCGCCCAGCATCTTCCGCATAGAATTCTACTTCAAAGCCTTTGCTTTTGGCATACTTCACTGCCCACACGCCTTGCTCGAGCACCTGCTCGCGACTGCTGCGAAATTTGTGTTTGATGTGTACATCCGAAGCACCAATTCCGGTATGAATCCGGCCTCGTCGGGCATACCGCAACGCTTCTGCGGCAACATCAATGTCTTCTTGTTTGGCACGTGTTAACCCGCAGACCACGGGCTCTT
This sequence comes from Cyclobacteriaceae bacterium, assembly GCA_044339555.1. Classification (GTDB taxonomy): domain Bacteria; phylum Bacteroidota; class Bacteroidia; order Cytophagales; family Cyclobacteriaceae; genus ELB16-189. Next base: position 8,250 of record JBIIVI010000068.1, read on the forward strand.
TTACTGCTCGCGAAATACCAATCACCGAAAGAAAATCACCGGGGCTGGAGATTGGGAAACCCGCTTCGATCACATCCACGCCCAACAACTCAAGCTCACGGGCGACACTGATTTTTTCTTCCGTGGCCAACTGGCAGCCGGGAACTTGTTCGCCATCGCGGAGTGTGGTGTCGAATATTTGAACTTTATCTTTCATGGTCGGTTGATTCGGTTTTGTACCATCATTTTATGAGTGGCGCGGCCACTCGTTCCAATTGCTTGACTACTTGCGCGCCCATCTGGGCCGTGGTGAGAATATTTTTTGGATCGGTGGATGCATCGGCAATGTCCTGCGTCCGGAATCCGCCTTTGAGCGTTTGCTCCACGGCTTCGATCACTGCATCGGCTTCTTCCGTTAGTCCAAAGCTGATTTGAAGCAACAAGGCAGTGGAAAGAATGGAGGCCAGCGGGTTGGCGATGCCTTTACCCGTAATATCGTGAGCGCTTCCGTGAATGGGCTCGTACAAGCCCACGCGATCGCCCACTGAGGCAGACGCCAGCATTCCCATAGAACCTGCAATCTGAGAAGCTTCGTCTGTGAGTATGTCCCCAAACAAGTTGCCAGTAAGTACTACATCAAAGCTGCGCGGATGTTGAATGAGTTTCATCGCGGTGGCATCCACGAACTGATGTTCCAGGGTCACGTCCGGGTATTCCTTGCCAATTTGTTGTACCACTTCGCGCCAAAGCCGCGAGGTTTCCAATACGTTAGCCTTGTCTACCGAAGTAACTTTCTTTTTTCGCGTGCGGGCCGCCTGAAACGCCTTGTGAGCAATGCGCTCTATTTCATAGCGCTGGTAAATCATCAGATCGTACGCAGTACGCCCCTCATCTTTGCGACCCTTCTCACCAAAGTACACATCCCCTGTTAGTTCGCGGAAAAACAGGATGTCGGAGCCGCGCAATATTTCCGGTTTGATGCTGGAGGCATGCAACAATTCATCAAACAACCGGATGGGGCGTAAATTGGCATAGAGGCCGAGTTCTTTTCGCATCTTTAGCAAGCCCTGCTCAGGGCGTACCTTCAGCGTGGGGTCATTGTCGTAGGCCGGGTGTCCCACAGCTCCAAATAAAATGGCATCGCAGTTTTTTAGCTGTTCCAGTGTACCGTCAGGCAAGGGCTGACCGGTGGCTACAATTGCCTCGTGTCCGATGACGGCATAATCAAACACAAAATCGTGACGGAAAACTTCGGCAATCTTTTGCAGCACCTTTTTACCCTCGGTAGTCACTTCTTGTCCGATGCCGTCTCCTGGTAAGATTACAATTTTCTTTTTCATTTGGGTCAGGAGTGGGCCAGGTCAAATTTTTTGATTTCATCGCGCAGACTTAACAGGTAGTCGATATCGTCATACCCATTTATCATGCAGGTTTTTTTGTACGTGTTGATGGGAAACTGTTCTTCGTGCGCGCCGAATCGGATCACCTCGTTCTCGAGATCTACAACAAATTCTGTGGCGGGTTCATCCGCCGCGGTCTGCAAGGCAGCCTGTAGGAAGGCTTCGCTCACTACCACCGGCAACAAGCCGTTGTTCAGCGCATTGTTTTTGAAAATGTCTGCAAAGAAGCTGCTTACAACCACACGAAAGCCGTAATCAAAAATGGCCCATGCTGCATGCTCGCGACTGCTGCCACACCCGAAGTTTTTTCCGGCCAACAGAATTTTTCCACGGTAACGCGAGTCGTTCAAAATAAAATCGGCTACGGGTTTTTGAGCGGCATCGTATCGCCAATCGCGAAAAAGATTATCGCCAAAACCTGTTCGCGTGGTTGCTTTCAGAAACCGAGCCGGAATAATCTGATCGGTATCGATATTTTCGATGGCCAAGGGCACCGCGGTGCTACGTAACAAGGTGAATTTTTCATTCATGCAGCTAGGGCAATAAATCACGTACATCTGTAACCTTGCCGGTGATGGCGGCCGAGGCGGCCGTGAGTGGACTTGCGAGGAACGTGCGCGACCGTGGGCCCTGGCGTCCTTCGAAGTTCCGGTTGGAGGTGCTCACGCAATATTTGCCCGCCGGGACTTTGTCCTCATTCATTCCCAAACAAGCAGAGCAGCCGGGGCCGCGCAAATCGAAACCGGCAGCCTCAAAAATTTTATCCAACCCTTCTTTACGCGCTTGCGCTTCCACTTGCTTGGAACCGGGAATCACCCAAACCTCTACGTTATCGGCCTTTCGCTTGCCTTGAACAATGGACGCCACCAACCGTAAGTCTTCAATGCGAGCATTGGTACAGCTGCCGATGAAAACATAGTCAATCGGTTTGCCCAACAGCGTTTGGCCGGGAGTCAAGCCCATGTATTCCAGCGACTTTTTGAAAGACGTTTGTTCGGAAATCTCTTTCAACTCTGCCACAGTCGGGATGCGATCGGCAATACCAATTCCCATACCTGGGTTGGTGCCATAGGTGATCATGGGTGTAATCTCCCGCGCGTCAAATTGGAGCACCTCGTCGTATACGGACCCTTCGTCCGACACAAGTTGTTTCCATCGCGCCACAGCGGCATCAAAATCAGCACCTGCCGGAGCAAAGCGCCTGCCGCGGATGTAGGCGAATGTTTTTTCATCGGGAGCGATCAAGCCACCACGGGCACCCATTTCGATGCTCATGTTGCAAATCGTCATGCGGGCTTCCATCGAAAGCTGCCGAATGGTGTCGCCTGCATACTCCACAAAAAAACCGGTAGCACCACTGGCCGAGATTTTGGAAATGATATACAAGATGATGTCTTTGCTCACGACTCCTTTACCCAACGGACCATTGATTTCAATCTTCATCGTCTTTGGCCGCTGTTGCAGAATGCATTGAGTGGCCAGCACTTGTTCAACCTCGCTGGTGCCAATGCCAAAAGCGATGGCGCCAAACGCCCCGTGGGTGGAGGTGTGACTATCGCCACACACCATGGTCATCCCTGGAAGAGTAAAGCCCAACTCTGGCCCGATGATATGGACAATACCTTGATACGGGTGGCCCAGATCATACAACTCGATTCCAAACTCGCGGCAGTTTTTGCGGAGTGTTTCCACCTGGTGGCGCGAGAGTTCTTCTTTGATGGGCAGGTGTTGATCTTTGGTGGGCACGTTGTGGTCGGCCGTGGCCGTCGTGCGCTGCGTGTTAAAAACAGGAATACCGCGCGTACGCAGACCGTCAAACGCTTGGGGGCTTGTTACTTCGTGAATGTAGTGGCGGTCGATAAAAAGAACATCCGGATAGCCAGGGGCGCTTTTTACTACATGTTGATCCCAGATTTTTTGAAAGATTGTTTTCGGTTGACTCACAACAAGTGTTAGTTCGTTCTCGAGGCCATAAAATAAAACTGCCTCCGTGGTAAGCGGAGGCAGATGGGTTTAGGTTTACGTGTCGATGATTGTCGTTTAACAATTTCGACACACGAATATCCGATAAGTTCGGTGGCTTGTCAATGAAAACTTTCAAAAAGTTAACTCACGGGTGTTAGGGCGAGTTTATTTGAGAACTTGTGCAAGTGTATTTTTCAACGCTCCTAAACTAGCTTCACACTTCACACTTTTCTTTTCTTTGTTCAGCAGGGTTTGAAGCTCAACCGGGAGTTTAATTTTTGTTGACAACACCAGCTCTACGGTTTCCTTGAACTTCGCCGGATGTGCGGTCTCCAAAAAAATCCCGACTTCGTTTTCCTGAAGACCAGACTTCAGTCCCAGGTAACCCACCGCCCCGTGCGGGTCCAGGCAATAGTTCTTGGTTTGAAAAACTTCTTGCATGATTGAACAGGTCTCGGCATCCGTAAACGCAAATCCGGTGACGTGGGATTTGATTTTCTGATAACTGCCGCCAAACAGATTCAGGATGCGAGCAAAGTTACTTGGGTTACCCACGTCCATCGCGTTGCTGATGGTGGATAGTGACGGGCGCGGGGTAAACACGCCGCTTTGTAAATAACCCGGTACCACATCGTTCACGTTGGTCGCGGCAATAAAGCGCACATTGGGCAAACCCATTTGTTGGGCCAACAGGCCGGCCATCAGGTTGCCAAAGTTACCACTGGGTACCGCGAACACCACCGGTCGGTCTTTTGGTGCCCGACTCCACGCGCACACGTAATAGAAAATCTGCGGCAGCAACCGACCTACATTAATCGAGTTAGCGGATGTAAGAAAAAATTGTTGAGTAAGGTCGAGCTCGGAGAACGCGGCTTTCACAAGCCGTTGGCAGTCGTCAAACGTACCGTCTATTTCGAGAGCTGTGATGTTGTGGCCGAGTGTGGTGAACTGTTTCTCCTGAAGAGCGCTTACCTGGCCGGACGGATAAAGCACCACCACACGCACTCCCGGAATTTGGTAAAAGCCGTTGGCCACTGCTCCGCCGGTATCGCCAGAAGTGGCCACGAGTACTACAATGTCTTTTCTGATTTGCCGTGAATAATGGCCCAACAACTGCGCCATAAAGCGAGCGCCTACATCTTTGAACGCGAGGGTGGGCCCATGGAATAACTCCAGCGCAAATACATCGGGTTCAATGGGCACCAGTGGGGCATCGAAGGTTAGCGTGTGCGCCACCATCTCGCGCAGCGTAGTGGCAGGAAGGTCGTCTGCGAGAAACGCGTTAGCAATTTCAAAAGCTTGTTCCTGAAAACTGAGTGCAGCTGCGTTCTCAAAAAAAGCAGCCGGTAACTGGGGCACCACCTCGGGCATATACAAGCCTTGTTGGGGCGCCAATCCCTCCAGTACGGCCGTTTGAAATGAAACCCGGTGAGAGGGGTCGACTGTGCTATACCACATCATACACGCGACCGCCGGTAGTATTGATACCTGAAACAAAAACATCGCTGCGCAGCCCGGCTTTCTCAAACTCGGCCTGAATGGTTTGTCCCACGCTATGCGCAAGGTTGATACCTTGTGTGAGTGCGAACAGCGAAGGGCCGGAGCCCGAAATACCACACCCGAGCGC
>JBIIVI010000364.1:0-2993 GCA_044339555.1 Cyclobacteriaceae bacterium
CGATAGAATGGGCAAGTACACAATTAAGATGATGATTTGGCCAAAGGCGGCAGAACGCATCATTTTATTGGCGGCCTGCTTTACTTCCTCGTCCATTTCTTCCTGAGTAAGACGCGTTACCATCCGGTTAACGCCCAAGTGGTGCAGCGTGGCCTCCACAATGATGACCGCACCATCCACAATCAATCCAAAATCGATGGCACCCAGGCTCATCAGATTACCCGATACACCAAAGAAGTTCATCATGGTAATAGCAAACAACATAGACAAGGGAATAACCGAGGCTACGATTAGCCCCGCTCGCCAATTGCCGAGCATTAACACCAACACGAACACGACAATCAACGCACCTTCGCCAAGATTTTTCGTCACCGTATCGATGGCATTGTTTACCAGTTTGGTGCGATCCAAAAAAGGATACACTTCTACTCCTTCTGGCAGGATGGCCCGGATTTGTTCGATCCGCGCTTTCACGTTTTCGATTACTTGCGAGGAGTTAGCGCCTTTCAACATCATCACTACGGCTCCCGCTACTTCGCCCTGATCGTTGTAGGCCACCGCGCCGTAACGAGTGGCGTGGCCCAGACGTACGGTGGCTACATCGCGAATCAGCAGCGGCAATCCGTTGGGATTGTTCTTGACCACGATGGCTTCAATGTCTTGAAAGGTTTTTATCAACCCTTCGCTGCGAATAAAGTAGGCGTACGGTTGCGCATCGATGTAGGCACCTCCGGTGTTTTGGTTGTTCTGCTGCAAGGCACTCAGCACATCGGGAATAGTCACGTTCGCACTACGCAGCCGATCCATGTTAACGGCAATCTCGTATTGCTTCAGCTCGCCGCCCCAACTAGCCACATCGGCAACGCCTTCCACACCCAATAGTTGCCGTCGCACAATCCAATCCTGAATCGTTCGCAAATCCATGCTGGTGAATTTGGATTCGTAGCCTTTTTTAGGTCGCACGATGTATTGATAAATTTCCCCCAGCCCGGTTGTTAGTGGAGCCAACTCGGGACTCCCTGCGCCATCGGGAATCAGACTTTGCGCTTGCCCTAATCGTTCATTCACCTGCTGGCGGGCCCAGTACACATCGGTAGCGTCAGTAAACACAATGGTGACTACCGATAAACCAAACCGTGAGAACGACCGAATTTCGGTAATGCCCGGAATGGTAGCCATCGTTTGTTCCACCGGAAATGTAACGAGCCGTTCGACTTCAGGAGCTGCCAAACTAGGCGATACCGTGATGACCTGTACCTGGTTGTTGGTGATGTCCGGCACCGCGTCTATCGGCAACTGCGTTACCGAATAGCCGCCCCACACCACTAGCGCAAGCGTAAAAAGTCCTACAATAAATTTATTCCTGATTGAAAAGGAAATAATGGAATACAGCATAAGAAATTCTTCTTCAAAAAATCAAACCCCAAAAAATGTGCGCTCGTTAGGCGCGAGGCGGCTGCCAAATGGACTGGGTGGCCTGGATGGAAAGCAAAGATGATTCGGAGAAGTTGAACGAAACCAGAACGGCCCAACAAGATCCACGATCTATAGTAGGTTGCGGATAGGGACAAAACAAAACCGTGAGTACTTGAACCGAAGCGCCAAAAGGCAGTTGCTCATGCTGAACGGGTTCCTCGCGCTGGTGCTGATCGGCTCCGGCTCCGTAATGCAAAAACAAAAACTGTGCGAACGAAATAGAGGGATTCTTTACGCGGTGTTCCTGAAAATGAACGGCCAGGTCGGGCAACTTGCTCCACTCGCGAAAGTCCACCAGACTTCCTGCCAGAAAAAAGAACGTGAACACAAAGGCCACCGCACGCATTGATCAAAGATACAAAATGAGCACAACTCGGTACATGCAAGGCTTTTGTACAAGGAAAAAGCGGGAGCTTGGGTCTCAGCGGGGTCTTCGCCCCGAGACCCCGCGTTGACTTTAGATCGAAGACGGGATTCGATTTGATAATCGGCTTTACTGTTCGCCTTCGAGTCTCAGCAGGGTCTCCCAGCCGTCTGCGGGGTCTCGAAACGAAGACCCCTCATGGACCAAAGAGAGTCGCCTCCGCTCCTCGGAGAGGTGAGGTTCTCCGAGATCAACCTCACGCCTGACCCGGCTCCAGAGGCTCCAGAGGAGAGCGGAACAGCCGACGTGGCATTATTATCTCTTCTCCTGCGGAGCAGACGCCGGAGGGTGAGGTCAACCCACAATTTCATTGCGTGCACATCGCTCATCACAAACGATTTCGCTACTGATTGTTAGTTTGTTCGAAATAATATTTTGAGGATCGTTTTTATCTGAGAAACGATTAGCTGTACCTTCATCCGTTTAACATGTATCTCTTGAGCAAGTCGCTGTATCATCCTTCCTTCGAAAAAGATTCGTGTGGCGTTGGATTCATCGCCAACATGAAAGGTCGCAAATCGCACCAGATTGTATCCGATGCGCTCACCATGCTGGAACGCATGAGCCACCGGGGCGCATGCGGCTGCGAGCCGAACACGGGCGATGGTGCCGGCATTCTCATCCAGATTCCACACGAATTTTTTGTGGATGCCTGCACCCAACTCGGCTTTAAGCTGCCTTCGGTAGGAGCCTATGCAGTAGGCCAGGTGTTCTTTCCGCCAGACGCCCGCCTCCGCGAGGAATGCCGCACCGTATTGAACCGGCAAATCAAGCGGATGAAGATGAAGTTGCTCGGCTACCGGCCGCTACCGGTTGTCAACAATGCATTGGGTGACTCCGCCCGGGCCGCAGAGCCGGTGATCGAACAGGTATTTGTGCAACGTCCCGATGGCATTTTGCAGCCGGAAGAGTTCGAACGTAAGTTGTACGTGCTACGCAAGTATGTCACCCGCCTGGTAACGGACTCGGTGCAGGGCGTAGGACAGCAGTTCTACTTTTCATCGCTGTCGTATAAAACCATTTCCTACAAGGGAATGCTCACGTCCGGCCAGTTACGATTCTATTTTCCGGATCTGGAAAATGAATCGGTGGT
>JBIIVI010000069.1:0-13150 GCA_044339555.1 Cyclobacteriaceae bacterium
TGTATAAACCTCGCCAGCCTTCTTCCCTGCCCCACTGGCAAATTTACCAATGAGATATTCGTAGGCATCGCCCAGCAGGTCGCTCTCGTGGTTGTGCAGGTCGAAGTCAATTTCTTGTAAGTGCGAGAGTACTTTTACAATGAGTTCATTCTTATCGTTTTCACTCTTGCCCAGCTTGCTGCTGGTGAGGTCGAGGTCTTCAAACAAGTTGCCAAACTCTTCTTCGCTTTCGGTACCCATGGTACTCTGCTCAATGTGCGTGAGTATCCTGGTGAGGTCATCTAAAATGAATTTTGGCTTGCCCTCGGAGTTGCCACGCTTTGCTATTTCATTAAACAACTCATCCGGTTCCAGAAAGTAACCGAGCTTATCGAGGGCTGCTTCTTTTACTTCTTTGAGGTAGAGCCTGCGCTCCTTGTGTTTGGGCAGGTCTTCGTATTTGAGTTTATCGGGTTTTAGAATTTCATTGGCATAGTCGTGCATCTTCTCGCTCAGGTATTTGTAGAAGATGAAGCCCAGAATATAGTCGCGGAAGTCATCGGCATCCATTTTGCCGCGCAGGGTGTCGGCAATTTTCCAGAGTTGTTGTTCGAGTTTTTCGGGCATGGGCGGTTTAGATTTCAGCCAATTGGAAATTTAAATAGAGTTTGGCGGTTGGGCAAGGCATGTTGAAGGGTGCATCTAAGACAGGAAGTACCTCACCGTTTGGTATGGCCAGCAACACCGTTAGGTAATTTCGTGGTCGCTCCGGGCCATAAACTCCGCCACGGCAGCGGTGTAGGCATTGGCAGCCCCCGCTGGCGGGCGAGGGTTTGGTAGCGCGGCCGCACACCCGGCAGGGCCAGCTGCTTCGCGCTGGGGCAGCGGGCTTCGAAAACCGCCTTTAACTGCGGCAACCCCGGGCCGCACGGATTCTGATTTTCTGGACAAGGATGAATTCCGGATGAAGGCGATGCTATCGGCAATCACTCGCTTGTTTCGCGTTTTTCAACTGGGTTGGTGAGTGTATTACCATGGATTTCATCATTTATATGGATTCATCAACCGAACATTTGCTCATGACACTCAAAAAAAGTCATGGTTTACAGTTGTTTTACAGTTGTTTTACAATCGGCACCAAACAAAAAAAGGGCTACTTTCGTAACCCTTTGATTTTCAAGAGCCCCCTGTCGGAATCGAACCAACGACCTACTGATTACAAGTCAGTTGCTCTACCAGCTGAGCTAAGGAGGCGTGCCAAAAGAGGGTGCAAAAATAAGGCAAGAATTGGTTTTTCAATGCACTTAGCCCAGCGATTTCAGCAGTTTTAGCTGGTCTTTCAATTGCTTTACTTCTTCGGTGGCCTCCTGAATCTTGCCATTAAATTCCTCCCGCAGCTTGTCGGCATTCTTGGATCGCCCAAAGAACTCGAGATTGTTTTTTAAAGTCGCCAAATCGTTCTCTGCTTTCTGAAGCCGTTTGCGGAGCGTCTGCTCTTTCTGGTAGATTTTTTTGTCGCCTTGCGGATCGTGGCGCAGGTTGGCCATCTGGCTCTGCAGCATCATCTTCGTCTTCTCCGAGTTATCCACCGGCAATTGTGCTACATACGCATCTACCGCTTTTTGGTACCGATCGCGTAACGGCCCCATGGCATCGCGCGGTACAAATCCAAGTTGGTGAAACTGCTCCTGAAGCGCGTTCAGTTTATCCATCTGCAGGTCGCCCGCTTTCACGGCTTCTTCCAACTGCTGGCAGATGGCTTCTTTTTGAACCAGGTTTTCTTGTTGTGCCTGAGCTTCCTGATCGTGCACGTTTCGCCGCTGATCGAAGAAATGATCACAGGCAGTTTTAAACTCTACAAAAATCGACTCGCGGAATTTCTCCGGCACGGGGCCAACCTCCTTCCACTTGCGCTGCAATTCCTTTAAGGTGTTAGAAGTGGCGTTCCAGTCGGAGCTTTCTTGCAATTGTTTGGCGGCGGCCACCAGGTCTTTTTTCAGTTGCAGGTTTTGCTCGCGCTCCTGATCCAATTTCTTGAAGAACGCACGCTTGTTATGAAAAAACGTCTTGAAGGCATGCCAGAATTGTTTATTTAATTCACGCGCCTTGGCTCGCGACACAACGCCAATGGCCGACCATTTCTTTTGGAACTCCAGTACTTCCAGTGTTTTCTGATTCCATTCTTTGATGCGATCGGTTTGAAAGGAGGCGTACGGTAAAAGCTCATTCAGCAGGCTCGCCTTTGCTTCCGCATTAACCGCAAAACTTCTTTGCAGTTCCTGCACATACGCATCGCGCTTGGTATACACCTGATCGGAAGCCGCCTTGAAGCGATTCCAAAGCTGATCTTTCTCTTCCAGCGGAACGGGCCCCACGTGCTTAAACTCGTTGTGCAAGTCGTTTAACTCGCGTACCGCGTCATTGATGGAAGACTGTTCGGCTAACTTTTCCGCGCGCACACAAAGCTCTACCTTGGCTTCAAGGTTCTTTTTTCGATCGAGATCTTTCAGTTCGAAATAGATGCTGCGCTGATCGTAGAAACGATCCACCAGCGCCATGTAGTTGGCCCAAAGGGTTTTGGTTTGGCTGGGGGCCACCGAACCAATGGACTTCCATGTTTTTTGGATTTCCTTAAAGGCGGTAAAACTATGCTCGCTGTCTTCGCTATCCACGAGCGCACGAAGCTTCTCGAGCAACTCTTCCTTTAACCGCAGGTTTTCGTGCTTTTGTTCCTCCAGCGAGCGTTGATGTTGGGTGATGCGATCGCGCAACAGTTTATAGGCGGCATCAAACGAGGAGTCGAGATCGGGAACACGGTACTCAAAATCTTCCTTCTTGCTACCGGATGCCAAAAATTTCTGGAATGCTTCTTCGCGGTCTTTGTGGCGCAACTCATCGAACAGGGGCTTTACTTCGCGCAACACCCGATCGGTTTGCTTCCAGTCTACGGCCTTGGTGAGATCGTTTAGCAGTTTTACAAATTCCTTTTTGCCAAACTCATGATAATCTGCTTCGCGAATTTCTTCGTCCAATTCGATCGCGTCAACTTCGGGCGACTCCGACCCAGGAGGAACAAGTGCTGGATCCAGCGCAGTTACCTCTACCGTTTGCTCTTTCTCATTTTCCATAGCGTTCCTCTTTCAACAGCCCACCAAACTCCAAAGTTAAACAATTCTCCTTGCTAATTCAGCCGCGGATCGACCGGATAATTCGAGTACATCCGAAAACGGCCACCCAATTGGCGGAGCACTTCTTTCCACATGTCTTCGCTAGGGGTTTCGAATAAAACCTGTTCCGAAACCTGATTGCTCACGATCCACGACTTCGCTTTCATCTCCTCTCCCAGTTGGCCGCCACTCCAACCACTATAGCCCAGGAAAAAACGGATGTCGCTGGCCGTTACTTTGCCCATGTCAATCCACGAAATGAGTTGCTCAAAACTTCCCCCCCAAAAAATTCCGTCCGCTACCGGGATGGCATCTTCCAGATCACTCAGCCTATGAACATAGTGCAGTGTATCTTGCTGGACGGGGCCACCCACAAAAACCGGTGACTTGATCTTGGTTAAGTCTTCCATCACTTCGCCGATAGTCGATTCGCTGGGCTTGTTAAGAACGAAACCAAAAGAACCTTCGTCATTATGTTCGCACAACAAAATAATGGTGCGCTCAAAATTCGGATCACCCAAGTACGGCTCCGAGATGAGTAAGCGACCTTTTTCGGGATCAAGATGATTCTGATAATCGAAAAACTCCATGATAACTGGTAAAGAAACGGGAAACGTTCCCGCCACGTTATAACTTGGGGTGAATAAAAAGCATGAAACCTCACAAAACAACCTGTTGGCGGGTTATTTTTTCGCAATGGATTGAAATCGGTTTGATAAATCTTAAACAAAAATTATGAACGGCATCTCCGACCTCCGAAAAGAGTACACGCGCGCTACCCTGAACGAAACACAGGTACACGCACATCCGCTACGGCAATTCGAACGCTGGTTTCAACAGGCACTGGACGCAGCGGTGCTGGAACCTAACGCCATGACGCTGGCCACCGTCTCGGAACAAGGCCACCCGTCTACCCGTGTAGTGTTGCTAAAAGGAGTTGAGGCGGATGCGTTTGTGTTCTTTACTAACTATCAAAGTCAAAAAGGGCGCAGCCTGGCAGAGAACGGTTCGTGCGCGCTCAACTTTTTCTGGCCGGAATTAGAGCGACAAGTATGCGTGATGGGAATTGCTGAGAAGATTTCGGAAGCGGCATCGGAAAGCTACTTTAAAAGTCGGCCGCGCGCGAGTCAGATCGGTGCGTGGGCATCGCCACAAAGCACGCCCATTGCCAATCGGGAGATGTTGGAAGAACGAGCCCGCCAGCTTGAAGAGAAATTCAAAGATCAGGATACCCTTCCGAAACCCAAACAGTGGGGTGGCTTTGCCGTTCGGCCGATGAAAGTAGAGTTCTGGCAGGGTCGCCCCAGCCGACTGCACGATCGAATTGTTTACCTGCTCCAACCAGACGATCGCTGGAAGATCGTTCGCCTGGCGCCTTAGCGCAGATCGAACAGAGAATCCACCCCGAGTTGTTGGCGTTTGATGAACCCTTCCCCAAAACCGGCACCAATGGAATGCCCCAACTCAATGGCCCGAGCCTCCAGTAATTTTAGAAACGCTGGAGTAGAAATAAACGTAGGCGGTTCTGCGCTCTGCGGATCGTAGAACTGCGTTTTAAAGGCCTTGATGGCAGCCATTTTCGTTTCCCAAAAATCAGTGATGTTTACCACGAAATCCGGCTGGAGATAATTGCTTTGGATGAAGTGATAGATCGCTTTTGGACGCCAGGGATCCAGATTGCTTCCTGGCACCACCACTTTGGGAAGACCGGCCAAAAAGCACGCATCGAAAACCAACTGCGCCGCGCGCCCATGATCCGGATGGCGGTCGGTCGGTGCGTTGGTCAGTACAATCTCGGGTTGATATTTGCGAACAGCCGCCACGATGGGCAACTGGTATTCGCGCTTGTTCTCGAAAAATCCGTCGGGAAGGTTCAGATTCTGGCGTGCGGCTAATCCCAGGATTTTAGTAGCCTCTGCTGCTTCGGCATCGCGGTGGGCCGGTGTGCCTCGTGTACCCAACTCACCGCGCGTTAAGTCTACAATCCCCGTGCGGAATCCTTTGGCCGCGTGTTTAGCAAGTGTTCCACCGCAACCCAACTCCGCATCATCCGGATGGGCCGCAATCACCAACAAATCCAATTTCATGATTACTGCCGCTTATGCGTGTACCATTTCGGCTTCCTTGGCTGCGAGAAACTTTTCAGCATCCAACGCACCCATACATCCCGACCCCGCAGCGGTAATCGCCTGGCGATACACTTTGTCGGCTACATCGCCAACAGCAAAAATCCCCTCCACATTGGTTTTGGTGCTGCCGGGCTTTACTATTAAATAACCGGCTTCATCCATGTCTAGCTGACCCTTGAACAAATCGGTATTGGGTTTATGGCCAATCGCAAGAAAAAATCCCTGAACGGCCAATTCCCTGGTCGCTCCTGTTTTGTTGTTTTTGATTCGTACACCCGTTACGCCCTGATCATCGCCCAGAATTTCATCGGTTTCAGTATTCCAATGCACTTCGATGTTGGGCGTACTCAGCACACGTTGTTGCATAATTTTAGAGGCGCGCATTTCCTCCCTGCGCACCAGTAAATGTACTTTAGTACACAATTTCGACAGGTAGGTGGACTCCTCGGCAGCCGAGTCGCCTGCTCCTACCACCGCCACTTCTTTACCGCGGTAAAAGTAACCATCGCACACCGCGCACGCTGAAACCCCACGGTTGGCATATTTCTCTTCCGAGGGAATGCCCAAGTATTTAGCTGTGGCGCCCGTAGCGACAATGACGGACTCAGCAGTGATCTGATCCTTTTCGTCTACGGTTACCTGGAACGGATAAGTTGTTACATCCACTGCGGTAACCAGGCCATACTTGATTTCGGTGCCGAACCGTTCCGCCTGCTTCTGCAAGTCAACCATCATCTGCGGGCCATTGATCCCGTCCGGATAGCCCGGAAAATTCTCAACATCGTTAGTGGTGGTGAGTTGGCCGCCCGGCTGGCCGCCCGTATACAAAACCGGTTTTAGACCCGCCCGGGCCGCGTAAATGGCGGCCGTATACCCCGCAGGACCCGAGCCGATGATCAATACTTTAATGGACATATTGAAACGTATATTTGCTTAAACACATTTACGAATAAAAAAGGTCTCCCGATCGAGACCTTTATTTTCGATTCAAATCAAATTAACCTAAGTAAGGCTTTAGTGCTTTGCTTCTTGAAGTGTGACGCAGCCTGCGGATCGCCTTTTCTTTGATCTGCCGCACGCGCTCTCGCGTAAGGCTAAACTTCTCGCCAATCTCCTCAAGGGTCATGGCGTGTTCGCCATTCAATCCAAAATAAAGCTGAATTACATCCGACTCGCGCTGGGTGAGCGTGGACAATGCCCGTTGCACTTCACGGCGCAGGGAGTCGGTCATTAGTCCCTGATCGGGTGTTTCTTCGCTGTCGTTTTCGAGTACGTCCAACAAGCTGTTTTCCTCGCCTTGCACGAACGGTGCGTCCATCGAAACGTGGCGCCCGGAAATCTTGAGAGTATCAACTACCTCAGCAGTAGTTACTTCCAGCACTTCAGCTAATTCTTCGGGCGAAGGCTCACGTTCGTATTTTTGCTCCAACTCGGAGAACGTTTTGGAAATCTTATTCAACGACCCCACGCGATTCAAGGGCAAACGCACAATGCGAGACTGTTCGGCCAGTGCCTGCAAAATCGACTGGCGAATCCACCAAACCGCATACGAAATGAACTTAAAGCCGCGCGTCTCATCGAAACGTTGAGCAGCTTTAATCAAACCTAAATTGCCTTCGTTAATCAAGTCGCCCAACGACAAGCCTTGGTTTTGGTATTGCTTGGCTACGGACACCACAAAACGCAGGTTGGCTTTGGTTAGTTTTTCGAGCGCAATTTGGTCGCCTTCTTTAATCCGCTTGGCCAACTCTACTTCCTCATCGGGGGTGAGCAAATCTACTTTTCCAATCTCTTGCAGGTACTTGTCCAGCGATTGGCTTTCGCGGTTCGTAATCTGCTTACTAATCTTTAGTTGTCTCATGCGCTACCGTTCTACGTTAGATTGAACACGTAAAAGTGAAAAATTAGTTCCAAAAAACGGATTTGTCAATGCCTACCCGGCTTTTGGTGCTTCCGCTTCCTCCTTGCGGGGCGGGCGCGGGATCAACACTTTTCGGGAGAGACGGAACTTACCGGTTTTCTTGTCTACCTCAACCAGTTTTACTTTGATTTGTTCGCCAACTTCCAACACGCCTTCCATGGTTTCCAGGCGCTCCCACTTGATTTCGCTAATATGTAGCAAGCCGTCTTTGCCAGGCATAAACTCTACAAACGCTCCGAAGGGCATAATCGACTTCACCACACCGTCATACACCTCGCCCACTTCGGGCATCGCCACGATGGCACGTACGCGCTTCACGGCAGCATCCATCACATCCTGATTCGTTGCAAAGATGTTCACAATGCCTTTGCCGCCCACTTCTTCAATCACAATCGTTGCACCGGTGGTCTTCTGGATGTCCTGCACCACTTTACCGCCCGGGCCAATCAAGGCTCCGATCATTTCTTTGTCGATGGTGATCGTAAGAGCACGAGGCGCGTTCGGTTTCAAATCCGCATTCGGCTTTTGAATGGTCTTGTTCATCTCGTTGAGGATGAACGCTCTTCCATCGCGAGCTTGATTCAATGCTTGAAACAAAACCTCGTAGGTAAGTCCGTCTACTTTCAAGTCCATCTGGCAGGCGGTGATTCCTTTCTCGGTACCCGTTACCTTAAAGTCCATGTCGCCCAGGTGATCTTCATCGCCGAGGATGTCGGAGAGAATAGCATACTTGCCGGTGGTACTGTCGCTGATCATCCCCATTGCAATACCCGACACCGCGCCTTTGGTTTGAAGGCCTGCGTCCATCAAGGCCAGCGAACCGGCGCACACCGTTGCCATGGATGACGAACCGTTCGACTCAAGGATATCGGATACGATCCGGATGGTGTACGGGTTATCGGCTTCTGCCGGCAACACCTGCTTCAAAGCGCGCCATGCGAGATTGCCGTGACCTACCTCCCTGCGGCCGGGACCACGGTTGGGACGAACTTCGCCGGTAGAAAAGCCGGGGAAGTTATAATGTAACATGAACTTGTTGGTGCCGGAGAACATGGCTCCGTCAATCAATTGGTCGTCCAACTTGGTGCCGAGCGTAACCGTGCTAAGCGATTGGGTTTCGCCTCGCGTGAAAATGGCCGAGCCGTGAGCCGACGGCAGGTAGTTTACTTCCGTCCAGATCGGACGAATTTCGGTGGTCTTGCGCCCATCCAAACGCACACCCTGGTTTAACACCAGATCGCGGCAAGCTTTTTTCTGAATCTCTTTGTAGTACTTCTTCACCAGATCTTTGCTGATGGTCGTATCTTCCTGCAGGCTGGCCATGTAGTCGTCCAGAATCTTGCCGAATAACTCGCCTCGGGTTGCCTTGTTGGCAATCTGCCGTCCCGCCACTTCGTAGACTTTGGGATACAAAAGTTTATGGAGTTCCTGGCGCAGCGCTTCGTCTTTCACTTCGTGTTCGTAGGTACGCTTCACCGTTTTGCCTACTTCCTTCGTCAACTCAATCTGAAGCTGGCACTGCACTTTGATCGCCTCATGCGCTACCTTCAGTGCCTCCAGCATGTCGGCTTCGCTAACTTCTTTGCACTCACCTTCCACCATCAGGATGTTATCGATGGAGGCCGCCACGATCAAGTCGATATCAGCCTTCTCTTTTTGGTCGAGGGGCGGGTTGATTACAAACTGGCCGTTTACGCGGGCCACGCGTACTTCGGAAATCGGACCTTGAAAAGGGATGTCCGATACCGACAACGCTGCCGAAGCCGCAAATGCCGCCAACGCATCGGGCAGTGCCTGGTGGTCGCCCGAAATCAACTGGATATTCACCTGGGTTTCAGAGTGGTAATCGTCCGGAAACAGCGGGCGGATAGCCCGGTCAACCAGGCGGCTGATCAGAATTTCGTAATCCGAAAGGCGGCTCTCGCGCTTCAGGAATCCACCGGGAATCTTACCGGTAGCGGCAAATTTTTCCTGATAATCCACGGAAAGGGGCAGAAAATCAGCGCCTTCCACCGGGTCGAGGTTTGATACAACCGTTGCCAGAATCATGGTGTTGCCCATGCGGAGCACCACCGACCCGTCTGCCTGGCGGGCGAGTTTGCCGGTTTCAATCGTAATCTCCCTTCCGTCCGGGAGTTGGCAGCTTTTGGTTGTTGTTGTAGGTTTCATGTCGTTAAAATTTTTGGTTTTTGCGCCACCCGCGATGTTCCTGTTTCGGGGATTCGATCAGGGGGCTGGTTGAAACAATCCGTTTTGAGGCGGATAAAAGTGAAAAAGGGAACCATGTTAGCGGTTCCCTTGTGATGTTATTATTCTGATTTATTTGCGCAGTTCGAGGTCGGCAATAATGGTGCGGTACCGACCGATGTCTGTACGCTGCAGGTAGTTTAACAACTTCTTGCGCTTACCCACCAGTTTCAACAAACCCTGCTGGGTAGAGAAGTCTTTCTTGTGGCTTTTCAGGTGGCCGGTAAGTTCATTGATCCGATACGTGAAGAGGGCAATCTGAGATTCGGCCGAACCCGTGTCCTCCTTCTTTTTTGCAAAACCGCTTTTCGCGAAAATTTCCTGCTTTTTGGTCGCGTTTAAATACATTGTAACAGCTTTAAGTCTTTTTTCCTTTGATTTAATCGCGCAAAAGTAGCCGTTCGGGGTGTTTCAACCAAATTTGGGTTGACTTTTTTGCCCCCCGAGGCCGGTTTTTGCCAGCCAGTTGCGGAATTTGGTAAACGCTACCTGATAGAAATCAGCCTCGAATAATCGCGCATCGATGCGGGCCTGGTTCAAGAAAACAAATCCCATCACAATCAAAATCGCATCGGCCATCCACACGCCCGTCCACACCGGAATAAGTCCGGCCTTCGCCCACTTCTCCCCCAGCAGTCCGAGTACATAATAGACGATGAAAAACAAAATAGACACCAACACCGGCACCCCAAGGCCCCCGCGTTTGATAATCGCTCCCAAGGGTGCCCCGATCAGGAACATCACCAAACAAGCCAGCGAACTGGAAAAGATCTTGTGCCACTGAATCTCAAAGATTTTATAGTCGAGGTTGACGGCTTTATTGTTGAGGTTGATGTTGGCCAATTGCGATTGGATGTTGCGGGTATAGTTCAGCGCGTTGTTGATTTCCTCGTACGTATAAGGCTTACTCACCGCCAGTGTTTTTCGGCTCTGTTCCGACCCGGCGGCCCATGTGGCTCGGTGAGCGAGAACGGGCTTGCTCACTTCGTAGCCACCAATGGGCATGGGTACATGTGTTAACGCCACCGAATCGACCGTTCGCTTAAACGACTTTACCTCTGGGCTGTAGGCAATGGAATCATGCTTAAAGTGGTAGGCAAAAAAGGTGGGATAATAGTTGAACACGGTTAGCTGTTGTTTCAACTCTTCCCGGTGAATCGAGTCCATGTCTGCATCCAACTCCTTGGTGTTGCGCATGATGCGGTTGCTTTGAAACCACTTTTTATCCGTGCGCATCAAGGCGAAGGAGGACAAATCCAACACCAACTCGGAGCGCGCGAATTTTGTTTTGCTGTACGTTTCTTCCTGCGTTTGGCGCCCGGCCACATCGCTACCGGCTGTACCTTCCGTGTAATTGTAGCCGTTGAAGAGCTCCAGTTTCAAATACTGGTCATTCAAGATCGTGTACATTTTTCCCGAATCCGCAACGGTAACTTCTTTGTTGCCCACCTTGCCGCGGTGATCGTACACGATTACATCTTTAATGGTTTTTCCGTCCGGATACTTCTTGTTGACTTTGATGATCACATCGGGGATGGAATTCACGAAGGCTCCTTCCCGTAAATCCAAGGCCGGTTTTTTCTGTTTGATATCATACAACAAGCTGTAGGCCTCGAGCGCTGCTTTGGGCACCAACGTATTGTTGGCATAATACGCCACGCCCGTAAGCACCAGTGATGCTAAAAAGATGGGGAATAAACTGCGAATCAGGGAGATGCCCAGACTTTTGGTGGCTGTTAACTCAAAATGCTCGCCCAGATTTCCAAACGTAATCAGGCACGATAGAAGAACGGCCAGCGGCAGGGCCACCGGGGTCATCACAATGGCGAAATAGAAAAGGAAAGTGCCGATGACATCCCAGCCCAAATCTTTGCCGATGATATCATCAAAGTACTTGAGCATATGCTGGGTGAGGAGGATAAACACCACCACCAGAAAGGTGAGCAGAAAGGGCCCAAAGAAGGAACTGAGAATGAGTTTATCGATCTTTTTCATGCCGCGCTCAAAGTAAAACAAAAATGAAACCAGAAATTCAGGCGGCCGCAAAAATCCAAAAACTTTGTATGTTTGCAGCCCCAATCTGGCGAGGTAGCTCAGGCGGTTAGAGCGTTGGATTCATAACCCAAAGGTCGGGGGTTCAACTCCCCCCCTCGCTACAATACCTTTTTTTGATTTCTCGCTGACAAGCCCGATTCGGGAAGGAGATTGTTTGATTGGATCATTTCTACACAAGCTTGGATGTTCATTTTACCAGGGAGATCTTTATCTTAAAACTTTGAGAGCAAAGAATAGTCCAAATAAATCGCTTGACACATCACAGAAAGCTACTCTAATCCAGAATTCGCCTACGCGAAGGAATACAACCAACCACGCCAAGCAATAAGTAATGCAGGGCTCACGCGCCAAGCTCGGCGAAGAGACAGCATTACCGATGCTTGATCAAACGCCTTAAGATCAATTCAATTGAGTTGCGATAAAGCTCACTGGATTAGTTCATTAGATTCGCCAAAGCTCACCAGAACTTCAAAGATGTTTGCACCTTATCGTCTCTTGTACTTTTTTTGCCTTAAGAACTAAAAAAATCAAGATCCAAATGTCTTCCACGCAACTCAGGCCGCCCACAATGTTTCAAAAGCAATTTTTCGTTTCATTTACGAAACTTTAGTTGCAAATTTGAAACTAATACTAGAGTTTTAAGTTATATTTAATACAGAAAGTAATATAGATCATATGAGCAAAATCTCGTTATATCAAGCTGCTAACAAATGGGTCGCTAAAGAATCTGTTAGTATCTCAGTCAAAGAACTTGGGGATTATGTTGTAAAGCGTGAATCGGAAACCATTCAGGTAAAAAAAGCTTCTTCTGTTGCAACTAAGAAAAGATAAACCAGCAGATGGCCCTATACAATTCAGGATGTATAGAGAGGGAACCATGTGTCGAATTCAATAATCAAGCTGACGGGAAAGATTACAGAACGGAATTTAGAAAGGACTACGGTAAGTTACTTCATTCTGCATGTTTTAGAAGACTACAAGGTAAGACCCAGTTATTCCCAGGTCTTGAATCCGACTTTTTTAGGAATAGACTAACTCATTCATTAGAGGTAGCACAGATAGCCAAAGGTCTAGCAATTCATCTAAATGAATTCGAAAATGACTTGAGAAAAAAGGAGAATAAAATTGATTTTGATCTAATTCGGTGCTCTCGCACACGATCTTGGACACGCTCCTTTTGGCCATAATGGCGAAGCTGAGCTTCACTTAATTACTAAAGACAATTTTGGATATGAGGGGAATGCTCAAACTCTTAGAATTTTATCAACCCTTGAAAAAAGATCCCTCAATACGACTGATATCAGTAAGCCAATTAAGCGTACTGGGGAGGATCAAAGAGCGGGTCTCAATCTTACTTATAGATCCTTAGCGGCAATATTAAAATACGACAAACCAATTCCAAAAAAATCCCCTGGTGAAGAAGCCATCAAGGGCTACTATAAATACAATTCGGAATTAGTAAAAAGAATTAAAGCTAAAGTAACAGGGAAACGCAGCTATGTTGACCAGTTTAAAACGCTTGAATGCTATCTCATGGATGTCGCTGATGATATTGCTTACTCAACGTATGATTTCGAAGACAGTCTCAAAGCGGGTTTTCTTCACATTTTAGACATCTTCAGTCCCAATAGGGGCATTATTGAACTTGTCGC
>JBIIVI010000365.1:0-2979 GCA_044339555.1 Cyclobacteriaceae bacterium
TCCTGTAAAGTAACCGATGAAGTAGCCGGGAGACGTAGTAGCTGCATCCACCTCCAACTGCGCAGCCCAATACAGAAAACCCACTTCGTCCGTCATGAGCCGGATCGCCTCATCATAGTTCATCTTGCCGGTGTGCAGACCCACATCGTAAATCACGCGGGCAATTCGCCAAAGGCGCAGTTGCAGCTGCCGGAGAATGATTTTATCGTTCGGAAAGAAGCCGGTTTCGCGAAACAGTTGCTCGTTATAAAGCCCCCAGCCTTCATGAAAAATGGAAATGCTGTTCTCCCTGCGGAGTGCGCGCGGATTATGAATTTGATAGAGGCCCTGAATGTGATGGCCGGCATACGTCTCGTGCGGGGCTGTGACCATGATAACGCCCCAATCGTGCTCGTTAAGATACTCCTGCTTTTTCTTGTCGTCCCACTGATCTTCAAAGGGGTTGATGTGCATCTCGGAAGTAAAGATGCTGTCGGGGTCTTTTGCACGGGCAAATGAAAAGTGGCCGTAATAGGAAGTCTTGCGCAAGTAAGGTGCACGCTCTACTACTTTTACACGTTCTTTCCACGGAATCGGGATCAGGTTGTGTTTGATTACATGATCGCGGGTTTTGTTTACCCACTCTTGATGTACCGGTATCATCTGGTGTGGTTCGGGGTATTCGTTTTTCACATCCAACGCCACTTGCTTCCAGGTTTTTGATGGATCGATACGCTTGGCCACACTGTCCATCTCTGCAACGGTTTTCCGGAAGTGGTACCACCCAAAGTTGTAAAGACTATCCGCATCGAAGCCCAACAAAATCTGGCCGGCCAGCATTCGGTTGTAGGCATCTTTACCTATCGGGAAGTCGCCTTTTTCTTTATTTAGTAGTTCCGTTTTTACAAAAGCGACATATTTTTCCAATGCCTGGCGGGCTGTGGCGGCCGCGATCCGCAAACTGTCAGTGGGTGCCTGTGCCCGATTGATATAGGTGGTGAGTTCGCCATCAAAAAAAGCAAAACCGTTTTCGGCCATGAACAAACCGAGTTCCTGAAACCGCGGCACAAACAGTGTTAGCTGCTGGCGACCGTTATCCATCTGGCGGGCACAGTTTAGTAACTTGCGTGTAAGCTCTTTTACTTTTGCGGTATCACTTCCGGGGCGACCAAGGATGGGTGATAAGCGTGTAAACGTGAGATACACACGCGGGTCTTTTTGCCACAATCTTCGTTCGCGTTCCAACTGTTTCCCCACTAGAATGCTATGCGCAAATCTCCAATCAATCAAATCATCACCCACCAGTTTACCTGAATCAATGGTGGTGAGTTGTTGGAGTTGATCCATTGTTTGCTGGAGCCGGGCATCAAAAAAAGTGGCACTCATCTCATCCTCCGCACTTCCGGGCAGTCGGTTGCCACCATCCTTCAGCGAAGAGACGAATTCTGCCAATGCTTTCTGAGTATCGAGGTGCGAAACTTTTTCTTTTGGCGCACACGATTGTAGCAGCAATAGCCCCAGCAAAAGGCAAAGAAGATTTTTCATGGCTTTGATTTAGGTAATCGAAGATATTCAAATTTTCAGATTACCGATCGGCAAAAAGCCGAGTGTCACCTACCAATGACGCTGAATGGTTTCCAGCATGGCGCTATGGATGCCACGATTGGAAGCGCAAAGTTCACCACCAAACAAATAGTTCGGGCCGCCCGAAAAGTCCGTTACCATACCCCCGGCTTGCTGAATGATGATGCCACCCGCTGCTACGTCCCACGGATTGAGGTTGTATTCAAAAAACCCTTCGAACCGACCGCAGGCCACATAGGCCATGTCGATGGCGGCACTGCCAATGCGCCGCACGCCATGCGACTTCTCGAGAAACTCTTTAATGATTTCCAGATACACCTCGCGTTTCTCGAAGTGGTAATAAGGAAAACCGGTGGCTAACAAGCTCTCACTTAAATAAGTTGCCACGGACGCATGGATGATCCGATCATTGCAGTACGCCTGGTCACCATCCACAGCATGGTACACTTCGTTCCGACAAATGTCGTTAATGACCCCCAATACCGGCCGGCCGTTTCTTGCCAATGCGATGGAGATAGAAAACATCGGTAACCCGTGCAGAAAGTTAGTTGTTCCGTCCAGCGGATCGATTATCCAGGTATACTCCTGAGCTGTTGCCTGTAGCACCGTTCCTTCTTCAGTTATGAATCCACCCGCCGGAAAGATTTTTCGGAGGCCTTCCACTAGCCTACGCTCGGCTTCCTTATCCACATACGAAACAAGATTATTGAACCCTTCTTTTTGTTCGATTTTGCTTCGATCGAATTGCCGGCCCTCCTGGTCGATAAAGGCGCCCACTTCCTGCGAGAGTTCTACGACCAGCTTAACCATGGATGTGAGCATACTTACTTGCGGTTGATTTTTAGTTTCACGAGGGTGAACAGAATCACTAACGCAGCAACCCACGAACATGTTCTTGCCACCACTTCGCCATGTTGCGCATAGCGCGAGTCAGTAGGTACGCTGCCTGAGCTGTACAGCGTGATCATCTGTTCGCGCACCACACCCTCCGAAGTCTGGAACACCGAATAAAGAATCGGTCCAACCACCCACACCACGAATACAGCCAGCCAACCCCATTGAACAGGAGCTTCGCCCCAGAAGGTTTGATGCACGACTAAATTGGCTACCAAAATCCAGGCGCTTACTGCCAGATACCCGACCTCCGGTGTCCAGCGGGTCCATTCTGGGCGGCCACTCATCGCATCGGCTAAAAACAAGATCTGCGGTGCCAAGCCAATTTTTAGCAAAAGGAATTCTATACCCAACCAGGTAGCCACTAATACAAAGGCCGCAGCTACTTTACCCAGGGCCGGGCGCGCAACGGCTACCGCTGCAAAGACGAGCGTAAAGACAATTGCTTGGCCGATGGCCGACACTACAAACTTCAGATCGAAAAGATGGGCCGCCCAAAACGAAAAAAGAAACGCCACCAGA
>JBIIVI010000366.1:0-2971 GCA_044339555.1 Cyclobacteriaceae bacterium
CTTTAACGGAGTGCCCAAGGGCGTGGACAAAACTGAGTTTTACCAGCACGACCAGAACTGGAGCAACCGAATGATTCTGGGCGACTCCCTGCAGGTAATGGCCAGCCTGGCCGAGCGCGAAGGGCTACGCGGCAAAGTGCAGTGTATTTATTTCGATCCGCCTTACGGGATTAAGTTCAACAGCAACTTTCAGTGGAGCACCACCAGCCGCGATGTAAAGGATGGAAAGACAGACCACATCACCCGCGAGCCCGAGCAGGTAAAGGCGTTTAGAGATACCTGGCGCGATGGCATCCACAGCTACTTGACTTACTTAAGAGATCGACTGACTGTCATACGAGACTTACTTACTACTTCTGGCTCTGTCTTTGTTCAAATTGGTGACGAGAATATCGGACGGGTGAGAGTACTTTTAGATGAGATTTTTGGAGAAGAAAACTTTGTTTCAATAGTTGCATTCGCTAAGACTACCGGATTCTCTGGAAAGTACTTATCCTCTGTATGTGACTACCTTATTTGGTATTCGAAATCCGCGGGCGAGATGAAATATCGGCCTCTGTTTGACAACAAACAAGCTGGGGAGGAGGGTGCTTCAAAGTATCGACCAGCAAGTACAATTGAAGCGATTGGGAACTCAGCCATCGACCTCACAAAGTTCGCCACGTCTGATCAAATTACCTCGCAAGGCGCATCTCCAAATTCCGATCAGACATTTAAGTTTAGGGGCAAAGAGTGGGAACCCACCTCTGGACTACATTGGAAAACAACTGTATCTGGGCTGACGAGAGTTGCAATGTCAGATCGAATCTTGATCGAGGGCAAGTCACTGCGATACCTGCGTTTTATGGATGATTTTCTTATCTATCCAAGAACAAACGTTTGGCAAGATATAGGAGGGATTCAAAGCCGATCGGACCCCAAAATATATGTCGTCCAAACAGCAATTGAGGCGGTCAAAAGGTGCGTATTAATGACAACCGACCCCGGTGATCTCGTCCTCGATCCCACTTGTGGCTCTGGCACTACCGCCACGGTAGCCGAGCAATGGGGCCGCAGGTGGATTACCATTGATACTTCGCGCGTAGCGTTGGCGCTTGCCCGGGCAAGAATTATGGGCGCGCGGTACCCGTTTTATTTGTTGGCAGATTCTAAAGACGGGCAACTTAAAGAAGCGGAGGTTACGCGCGCCGCCCCCAGCTCCAAACCGGTGTACGGCAACATCCGCCAGGGGTTTGTGTACGAGCGCGTGCCGCACATCACGTTAAAGTCCATTGCCAACAATACCGAGATTGATGTGATCTGGGAAAAGTGGCAGGCCGTGCTGGAGCCGCTGCGCGAGGCGCTCAATAAAAAACTACATACCAGTTGGCAGGAGTGGGAGGTGCCCCGCGAGGCCGAGCCCAACTGGAGTGCGGAAGTAAAAACGTTGCATGCGGATTGGTGGAAGGCGCGCATCAGCCGCCAGCAGGAGATTGATAAATCCATTGCCGCCAAAGCGGAGTTTGAGTACTTGTACGATAAGCCGTATGAAGATAAGAAAAAGGTGCGCGTGGCCGGGCCCTTTACGGTGGAGAGCCTGTCGCCCCACCGCATGCTGGGCGTAGATGAAAACGATGCACTGATCGATCCGCTGAAAGCGCAGGAAGAAAAAGGCAGCTACGGCAAAGGCTTTACGGATATGGTGCTGGAAAACCTAAAGCTGGCGGGCGTGCAGCAGGCGCACAAGGAAGATAAAATCAACTTCACGGCACTCACCCCGTGGCCGGGGCAGTTGGTATGTGCCGAGGGCCATTATCTGGAGGGCAAAAAAGAAAGGCGCGCAGCCATTTTTATTGGTCCGGAGTTTGGCACCGTGCAGCGGGCCGATCTGGTGGCCGCGGCCCGCGAAGCCGGTGATGCCGATTTTGATGTGCTCATTGCCTGCGCCTTTAACTACGAGGCGCACACCACCGAGTTCAGCAAGCTGGGCCGCATCCCCGTACTGAAAGCCCGCATGAATGCCGACCTCCACATGGCCGATGACCTGAAGAATACCGGCAAGGGCAACCTGTTTGTGATCTTCGGTGAACCGGATATCGACATCATCCAGGCCAAAGACGATAAGATTCGGGTGAAGGTAAACGGGGTAGATGTCTTTCACCCGAACACAGGCGAAGTACGCAGCGATGGCGCTGATGGCATTGCCTGCTGGTTTATCGATACCGATTACAACGAAGAGAGTTTCTTTGTGCGGCATGCCTACTTTTTGGGCGCCAACGATCCGTACAGTTCGTTAAAGACCACCCTCAAGGCCGAGATCAACCCGGAAGCCTGGGAATCCCTCCACAGCGACACCTCGCGGCCCTTCGCCAAACCCAAAACCGGAAGGATTGCGGTGAAAGTCATTAATCATTTAGGCGATGAGGTGATGAAGGTGTTTCGGGTGGAGTAGTAGTTACTTTTAGAAGTTCCCACGGAAATGATCTCAACTGGAGCAAAACTACGAATAGAGAAGTCGCAGAATACTTCTGGAATTTTGAGGAACACCAAGAAAATTTTTGTTCTCAAGGAAGAAGACTATTATGTGGTGGATATCGGGCTCGATGGCGATGCCCCAAAGCAGTTTATTAAAGCTTACTTCTTTGAACGCGATAGCGGAGTAAAGCGGAGAAATCGAAGTACCTGGACACCAATTATTGCTAAGAGCGCGGAGAAATGGTACCCGCATGAATCCGTGGTAGAATTCATGATTAACAAAATTGGTCTCGAGCTTGGGTTGACGATGAATGAAGTACGGTTGGTTATTGCCAACACCCAAATTCGGTTTTTGAGCAGATACTTTCTAAAATCAAACGAGGTGCTAGTGCACGGGGCTGAAATTTGTGGTGAGTATCTGGAGGACAATCAGATGGCCGCTGAAATTGCAAACAACAAAAAGACTTCGAGGGAGCTTTTTACATTCGAGTTTATTTGTAAGGCAATTGATACGGTT
>JBIIVI010000070.1:0-13069 GCA_044339555.1 Cyclobacteriaceae bacterium
GCCGAGTAGAAGCGCAGTCAGTTTTTTTACACTCTCCACCTGTAATCCTTGTTGCCGCGCGCTCAACGCCAAATCGGTAAAACCACCACCCCGGAAGGGTTTCAGTTTCTGAAGGGCCTTGATGTCGTCATGGAGGGCAACACCGGCCTTAATCAAATTGGCATTTTCCAAAATGTGGATGAGCTCTTCGGCCAAACCCAAATTCTTCAACCGAACCAGAAACGCACGCTCGCGGGTAGCAAATTGAATAAGCGAGACGGGGAAATACTGCCCTTTTTTAAAACTCGGCCGCGTTTCGGTATCAAAACCAAGTACCGGCTGGTCGGTGAGGTAGGGCAGAGCCCTTACTAATTGGGTTGGTTCGGTGATGACAGACACTTTTCCTTCGAAGGCGCGCAAAGGCAGGAGTTGCAGGGCCTCGTTGGAAATGTCTTTGGCGTCCACTGGATCAGTCGTTGGTTTCGGGTGTGGGGGGAGTGCGTACAATTTTGTAGTGCATATACGCCTGCAAAACCGTCATCAGCGGACTGATGATACAAAAGAAACAATACGGAGCGTACGCCCACGTAGATACACCCAGTACTTTCGCTTGTGTAGCACCGCACGTGTTCCACGGAATGAGTACGGAAGTAACTGTGCCGCTGTCTTCAAGTGTCCGGCTGAGCAACTCGGGTTTGTAGCCACGTTTTTTATACGTGTCCGAATACATGCGTCCGGGAACGGCAATGGCCATGTACTGATCCGAAGCCGTGAGGTTGAAGAAGATGCAGGTGGCGGCCGTGGAGGCTACCAGCGACCCGGTGGAGTGTGCAAACTGGATGATACGCTCAGCAATGGCCTTCAACAACCCGGCACTCTCCATCACGCCACCAAAAATCATGGCGCACAAAATCAACCAGATCGTATTCAGCATGCCACCCATGCCACCGGAGGAGAGGAGTTCCGAGATCATCGCGTTGTCGGTAGTGATGGATACATCGCTGGACATTGCTTTCATGAGGGTTACTCCCACGGATCGAAGGTAGTCGCCTTCAATTCCGGAAACCTGATTCACAATGTGCGGTTGAAAAATTACGGCCGCCACTCCTCCCAGCAGAGTACCGGCCAGCAATGCCGGGATGGCGGGCACTTGCCGCACAATCATGAAAATCACCAGCGCGGGTACGACAAATAAAATCGGATTCAGGTCGAACGAAGAATCAATCGCCTGAAGCACAGTACCGGTATCGGTCGCGGTGGCGTTCGTGTCCTGAATAAATCCCCAGGCAAAGTAAATCCCCAGTGTAATGATTAAGGTGGGAACCGTGGTGTATATCATGTAGCGTACATGTGTAAACAAATCGGTGCCAGCCATCGCGGGTGCCAGGTTGGTGGTGTCCGACAAAGGCGACATCTTATCGCCAAAATAGCTGCCCGAAATCAGTGCTCCCGCAATCCAACCTTCGTGTATCCCAAGGGTCTTGCCAATACCCAACAAAGCAATTCCCACCGTGGCGATGGTGCTCCACGAGCTACCCGTGGCTAAAGAAACCACACAGCAGACCACACAGGCGGCAAACAGAAAGATCGTGGGATTTAGAATTTTCAAACCATAATAAATCATGGCCGGTACAATGCCGCTAATGAGCCACGTGCCCGATAGCGAACCGATGATGAGCAGAATCAGCATGGCGCCCATGGCGGTGCTGATGCTTTTAACAATGCTGTGCTCAATTTCTTTCCACGAAAAGCCGAGGCGCCAGGAGATAATCCCGGCCACCGCTGAGCCCATAATCAATGCAATTTGGTTTGGGCCACCGGTTGCATCTGCTCCGAAGAAAACGACATTGCCGGTTAAGAGTAGAACGAGTACTAAGATCGGCACAAAGGCCAGCAAGAGTGTCGGTTTCTTTTTTTGCATCGGGAGCCAGAGGCGGCAAGTTAGAAGATTTATTCAACGTTCGAGGCCGTGTAGTGCACGCCACGCTTTTGCAAGTATTCCAATACAAACCGGAAATGCGACTCTTGCTCGCCCAAGTATTCGGGTGGGTTAATACCAGGGCGTTGAAACGCACCCTGAATCACCAAATGAGCAGCAGCCGTGGCCGTAAAGCCAGTGGTGCGCGCCATCGATAAAGTGCCGTTGGCATCGGTGCGATCCAACAGGTAATATTGGTAGGTTTTCTCTTTTCCGTTCTCTGTACCCGCCATCACAATACGCATCACGGTAAACTCGCGCTCGCCGGGTTTCAATTTCCATTTTGGAAACAGCAATTTGGCCGTTACATCAATCGGGCGAACTGCCTGGCCCTTCACATCTACTACCTCGTAGGAGAAAAAGCCCAGTTCGCGCAACACCCGCAGGTATTCAATGGTGCCCGGATAACGCAACGTTTTTTCGATCATGTTCGGGATGTTTGGCATGGTTTGGATGAGCGAACGTAACCCGTCTGAGTTCCATGATTCCAGCGTGCCTATGCCCGGAAACTCGATGAGTTCAGCATCCGACAAAGCTTCCCGCACCACTAACGCACCATTTTGTACATACCGGGCCGGTCGGGTATATTCTTCAATGACATCAATGGGACTGAATACCGCTTTGTATTCTAGCGGCCATTCCCGCACCTCCGGCAAACCGCCCACCAGGCATTCGTATCGATTGATCTGCATCCGCTGATTGTGGTAGCCCAGAATGATGTTGCCCATACCAGGTGCTACCCCGCAATCCGTAACAATCGTTACCTGATTTTTTTTCGCCAGTGCGTCCAGTTGAAAGGGATCCTCCGGAAAAAATGAAATATCGACCATGTTTTTCCCGGCTTCAATGACCGAGCGAACCGTTTCAAAGCCCATGAAACCGGGCACCGCGCCCACAACCAAATCGTAGGGGGCAATGAGTTTTTGAAGCACTTCTTTTTTGGATAGATCCGCCTGCACCGTCTGCAGGCCGGCGGTAGCTGCGTGCGCCAAGGCCTCCGCACTTAGGTCGGCACACGTTACATCAAATTCTTTTGAAAGATCAACGGCCATTACTTTGCCAACCAAGCCGGCCCCTAGTACAATTATCTTCTTCATATTGAAATCGCTGCAAATACAGAAAAAAATGGCAGAAGTTCAGCCGGTGTGCCGGGAAAGACAGTCGCTCTGTGAAGTGCGCGGAATTCCTATCTTTCGCAAAAGCCCAGCATTATGCTCGATCCGTTAAAACTGTTAAAAAAGGCTTATACCTCTCAGGCCTATTTGTTCATTTTGAATTGGGTGCTGAGTCGCATGATCCCCTTCAATCGACCGCACGGCTTCAAAATCGTAGCGATTTCACAATACCGTTTGAAGACCTTCATTCCCTACAAGAAGCTCAACTTCAATCACATTCGCGGCTTGCATGCCTGTGGGTTGGCCACGCTATCGGAGTTTACCACCGGGCTGCTGTTGCTGTCCAACCTGGGATTTGATAAGTACCGCATCATCATGCAACGTCTGGAAATGGACTATCATTTTCAGGGAAAACGAGAAGCCTTCGCGGAGTTTACGATTTCGGAAGATTGGCTCCAAACTGAAATCATCCGGCCGCTTCAAACGCAAGAAGCTATTGTGGTGCCGTGTATCGTGAAGATTACGGATGCAGCCGGGAATCACCTCACCACAGGCAAGGTTTTCTGGCAACTTAAAGACTGGAGTAAAGTTAAAACAAAGTTGTAGCGCCAGGGGCTTTCCCTAGCTTGCATTCCACCCTTTCAAATCACTAACTTTCAGCTATAAAAAACGAATATGCGTAAGGTTGATCAACTGCTGGCCGAGTATGGCGAGAGTCACCAAAATGCCACGAATAAAGTGATCCATTGGATTTGTGTTCCACTGATTTTTCTGAGTGTGGTGGGATTAGTGGCTTCCATTCCTGCCAATTTTTTGCAAGACCTGCTAAATGGAAACTCCTTCGCGCACTGGGCCACCGTACTGCTCGTAGCGGTGTTTTTTTATTACGTGTCCCTCTCTCTGCCACTTAGCTTGGGGATGTTGCTGTTCAGCATCGTTTGCTTGTATGCGGTACGTTTTCTGGGCGGCATCGGATATCCGCTTTGGCTGACTTCCATTGTCATCTTTGTAGCGGCCTGGGTCGGACAGTTCTATGGCCACCGGATCGAAGGTAAGAAGCCGTCTTTTTTGAAGGATGTTCAGTTCTTGCTCATCGGGCCTGCATGGCTTATGCATTTTGTTTACAAGAAGCTCGGGATACCTTATTAGTGTTGGCTTCCTACACGGTACAGCAAACTATTGCCGGGGACTTTCAGCGCACTTACCCCATATCCATTTACCAGGAGGCCGGGCACCGCGAGTTGGCCGGGCTCACATCCTGGCTGAGTTTTTTTTTGGTGCAGACCCGCACCGGTAAAATTTTTGCCGAAACGCATTTCCACATGACGGAACAGCGTGCAGTCGCGCGACCTGCAGCCCCCTTTGCGGGGATCGCTTTTGATCCTCATCTGCCGGTAGCCGCGCTCCAACAGTTTATTGCCGAAGTTGAGGCGCAGTTGCGTCAGCGGGGTTGCAATGCCGTCACGATTTTGCATCCGCCCGCACCTTACCAGAAAAATGGCGATTTGGTGCTGAGCCTCCTGCACGATGTTGGCTACAACCGCATGCGACAAGAACTTGTTTCGGTGATTTCGGTTGATAAGAACGATCTATCAACCCGCCTGACTGCGTGGGAACAGCGCAAGCTTACCCAAGCCCGAATGGCCGGGCTTCAAACTGTGAGGCTTCCACTTGATCGTTTGCCGGACGTCTATGAGTTTCTCCAGACATGCAGGGCTGAACGTGGTTACACGTTAAGTATGACGAAAGCACAGGTCCTGGAACTGGCAGCTGCATTTCCGCAGGCCATTCGATTGTATGCGGCCACACAAAACAATAACTGGGTGGCAGCGGTGTTGGCTATCCAAGATCACACGGAAGTATTGTACACATTCTATTACGGACACCTGGCAGAAAAAAATAACCTTAGCCCAGTTGTGTTACTGATTCACTACGTCTATTCCGACTGCCAAGCCATCGGATTGAAGTACCTGAACCTTGGAACTTCTACGCTGCATGGAGTTACCAACATTCCGTTGCTCCAATTCAAACTTCAGTTGGTGGCTACTCCGCTTCAGAGAGTTACCTTAACGAAAACGCTGTCGTAATGACGCCCTGCGTTTCGGTGATTTGTGTATGTCACCAGCATGACCGGTTTATTCGCGAGGCACTCCAGTCGGTGCTGGATCAAACCTACCCCCATGTTGAATTGATTGTGGTAGACGATGGTAGCACCGATGGCAGTGTGGAGGTGATTGCTGATTTTTTGCAAGCTTATCCACACACCCAGTTGATCAAAAACGATCGGCCGAAAGGGTACTGCTGCGCATTTAATGCGGGTTGGCGATTGGCAACGGGTGACTGGGTCATTGATTTGGCGGGCGATGACGTTTTGTTGCCTGAGCGAATTGAGCGCGGGGTGACAGTTTTCCAGACAAACGGCCAAACCGGAATTCAGTTCTCGGATGCGATCTACATCGATGAATCCGGCACGACATTGTCCAAGCATTCAGATCGGTTTCCGCATGCGCAGGTACCGCAGGGTTTTGTTTTCAATGATGTGTTGAGACGATATTTCATCTGTAGCCCTACGATGATGATCAGTCGGCAGGTTTTAATTGAACTAAATGGCTATGATGAAACCCTGAGTTACGAGGACTTTGATCTTTGGATTCGCGCCGCCAAAAAATTCCCGTTTCATTATGTGCCGGAGGTGTTGGTAAAAAAAAGAGTGTTGGCAAACTCATTGTCGCAGCGCCAGTTTCGTGGGGAACCAGCCCACAATCAAACTACGTTTCGGGTGTGCGAGAAAGCATTAAAACTCGCCATAAGCACGGAGGAAAAAATGGCGGTTCGCTACCGTATCTTGTATGAGTTGTATCAGCGCGCCAAACAGGGTCAGATTTTGTGGGTTATGCGCTACGCCATATTATGGCTGAGAAGCTGGCGGTAGCTATTTGCGATTGTCTTCGCCAAGCACCATTCTTCGGTAGTTGGTATAGCGACTGGTGCTGATTGTTTTCTGCTCAACAGCTTTTAACACTGCGCAACCCGGCTCGCTTAGGTGAAGGCAACGCGCCCCAAACTTACAAGAGTTGCGCAAATCGCGCATCTCGATAAAATAGTCCGATAATTCCTGTGGCTCCATGTCCATCAAACCCCACTCTTTAATGCCAGGCGTGTCGATTACAAACGTGTTGTTGGGCAGGGGAAACATCTCCGCGTATGTGGTGCTGTGCGTTCCCTTATCTGAAAAACTCGAAATAGCCTTGGTGGATTGCTGAATGTCGGGATGAAGTCGATTTAACAACGTTGATTTCCCCACACCTGAGTGGCCGGCCACCAACGTAATCTTACCGTCCAGTAGTTCGTGCAGGGCTGCGGTACTTGCATCTTGCAGCAGCGAAACGGCTATCACGGGAATGCCCAGAGGTTCATAAATACTGCGCCATTCGTTCAGGAGCTCCAGATCTCCCTCGTCCAGCAAATCAACTTTGTTCACCAAAATTACTTGTGGAATTCGGTAGGCTTCGGCTGTTACCAAAAACCGATCGATGAAGCCGGTAGAAGTTCGTGGCTGTTTCAACGCAGCCATCACCAGTGCCTGATCGATGTTCGCGGCCAGCACATGCGCCTGGCCTTTCTTCTTAACCGATTGCCGTAAGATGTGGTTGCGCCTTTCCAGTACTTCGGTAATCACACATTCACCCTGCCAGTATTCCAGGGTCACGTGGTCGCCTACTGTCACCGGGTTGGTTTCCTGATAATCTTGAAGTCGGATTTTGCCCCGCATGCGTGCGGATACCAGCTCTTGCTGATCGTTGAGAATCAGGTACCAGGAACCGGTGGATTTGAGTACATGGCCCGTCATGAGCGAAGCATGTTTTTACAGTACGCCACAATTCTTGGCGTAGCGCCTTGGTTGTGGGACACGTACGATTTATTCACTTCGCACGCGAGTTGATAGTTTTCAACCCGGTTTAAATGCTGGTACTCGCTTTTTAGTGTGGTGAAGTCGCCCACGGCAAATGCACCACCTTGCTTGATCAAATCAATCGCTTCCTGGAATTTGCCGTAAGCCCGGTTTCCAAAAAAAACCGGTATCCCGTACGAAGCCGCTTCCAGAATATTGTGGAGCCCTTTCCCAAAGGCTCCACCCACATAAGCCCATTCGCCATAGCGATAGAGCCGTGCCAATAAACCGATACGATCAACCAGAAGCACATGATAGTCGGCCAGATCGGGCACCGTGTCCGCAGCGGAATATCGAATGGTTTTTGCGGTAAGCGATTTTTCGATCCAGGAAAGAAAGCTTTCGCTGATCTCGTGTGGGGCGATGATGAATTTGATTTTTTGCTCGTTGATAAAGGGCAACAAGATATCCATGTCTTCTTTCCAGCAGCTACCAACCACCCACACCGATTCTTGCGCTTTGAATTTTTCTGCTATCAGCACCGGCGTGGGTTGTTGAGTGATCTGCAAAACGCGATCGAATCGCGTATCGCCAGCGCGTTGTGCCTGGGTGATTTGGATGCTTTTTAAAAGTGTAACCGTTTCATCGTTTTGTGCAAAGAAGAACCGAATGGATCGCAACCCAGCCCGGAATACAGAGCCGTACCATTTGAAAAAAATCTGTGAAGGACGAAGAATGGTGGAGATGGAAATTACCGGAACCGATGCTTGCTGCAATGCCTGCAAATAATTTAACCAGAACTCGTACTTCACCAGAATAACCAATTCAGGGCGAACGATGTCCACAAATCGTCTCGCGTTGCCGACTGTGTCCCACGGGAGGTAGCTCACCAGATCAGCATATTCGTAATTCTTCCTGACTTCAAAACCCGAAGGCGAAAAAAAAGTGAGTAGGAATTTATGAGTCGGGAATTCCTGTCGCAAGGCTTCCATCACCGGCCGACCTTGTTCGAATTCGCCTAACGAGGCACAGTGCACCCAAATCCAGCGCCCGGTTGTACGACCGACCTCCAGCTTGTGCCACAGATCGGTTCGGCCCTGCTGAAACGCTTTTGCTTTCGGGTTAAATAAGCTGGCGAGTGCATAAACACTACGCAACAGGTGGATACCAAGTGAATAGAGAAACACGTACTTGAAATTGACCGCCAAGGTACGCGATCGCGGGATATTTATTCAGATGGGTGTATCAGGTAATCGCTCGGGAAGAATGCTAATACTTGAGACAACAGGCAATAAAAAACCGGCCGCATCTGCCAGCCGGTTCTTTTCTTGAGAAGAGAGTTGAAACTACTCTGTAATAGTAATCTCTTGGGTGATGCCCGCCACGGTTAGGGTTGCTTTGTTGTCGCACGCGCCGTTGCCGTAGTCTACCGTCAGCACGATGCCATCAACGGTTAGAATGGCAAGACCCTGTACCGGTACAAAAATTTTGGCAGCGAGGCATTCGGTCTTGTAAACCAGCGCTCTTTCTATAGCTAAAGCATATGTTTTTCCTTCGCGGGTAACCCCGTTGGCGCTGCCGGTGATGGTCCAGTAAGGCTGACCATTGGCTTCGCCAAAAACAAGCTTTTGTACTAAGTTCGCTTCGCGAGTGATGGTTTTGCCATCTTGGAAGGTTGCCTTTCCACCAACATCTTTCACCGTAAAGGTGATGCTGGTGTTGTCAAGCGCGGCGGTGGTAACAGTACGCTTACCCTCAATCTTCACGTTGTTGATGAAATAGTTGTCGAAGGTCAGCTCCGTGAATGATTGCGGGAGGAAACGCAGGCCGCTGTAGGTCAAAATCATTTTGCCTTTGCGCACTACTCCATTCGGGTCGGTTTTTCCAGTGCCGAAATCCACCGTAATCTTTCCTTGGGGATTTAAAGCATTCGTGCTCGTGGTTTCCAGCGTAACAGTGGCCCCGTTAAAGCGGGTGTCGCCCGTTACGGTAATGGTAATGGTTCTGCCGTTCGCGCGCCCGGCAAGATCGGATGTCGAAGGGGTTTGGAACGCTTTGGTCGACATGTCGTTAGCCTCGTTGTAATACCCATCAACAATGGACTGATCTTCAACTGCTTCTTTTTGCTGGTTGTTGATTTGTTCCACCTCTTCTTCGCACGAAGCAAAAAGGAGTACTGCGCCAAAAGCGGCCAGAATCAAGGATTTTTTTATCATGTTCATTTGAATTTAATGTCCACTTGTTTCAAGAAATGTGCCATGCATCTTGGCCAGCGCCATCGGGTAACCACCATTTTTACCGTTTCTTTCACAATTCACGGTTCTAAAACAATTTGTTAACCCTTTCGTGGTATTTCAAGCAACCACCGTACTGCCAGTGCATAGCCGGCCAAACCCAGGCCGCTGATCAAACCTGCGCATTTGGCGGTAATCAGGCTTTTGTGCCGAAATTCTTCGCGTGCATAAATGTTCGAAATATGAACTTCTACAGCAGGTGCCGACACGGCGCCCAGCGCATCGTGTAGCGCCACGGACGTATGCGTATAGCCACCCGCATTCAATACTATACCATCAAACGTAAAGCCTACTTCTTGAATTTTGGAAACCAACTCGCCTTCGAGATTCGACTGAAAATAGAACAGCTCTGCTTGTGGAAACTGCGCACGTAATTCAGGCAGAAATTCCTCGAACGATTGGCGGCCGTAAACGCCTGGCTCGCGTAATCCCAGCAAGTTCAGGTTGGGGCCGTTGATAATCTGCAACTTCATACGGCAAGATAAAATAATTCGCACATTTGCGGCCATGAGCTGGGATGCGTACCTGAAGGACTTCTCAAATTACCTTCGCCTGGAGCGCTCGCTGTCTGCCAATTCCATCGAAGCCTATCTGCGCGATGTAGAAAAGCTGAAAGAGTTTGCGGCTTTAAGAAAGAAAACCTTTACCGCCACCACGGTCACGCACAAGCACCTGCAAGAGTTCCTGGCCTATGTAAATGAACTCGGCCTCAGCGCGCACAGTCAGGCGCGATTGCTATCGGGGCTGAAAAGTTTTTTTCGATTTCTGCTGGCAGAAGAAGTAATCGACAAAGATCCCACCGAGTTGTTGGAGGGGCCGAAGTTAGGGCGCAAACTTCCGGATACATTGGAGTTCCACGAAATTGAAGAACTGCTGGCAGCGATCGACTTGTCTACGCCCGAGGGCATGCGCAACCGCGCCATGTTGGAGGTGCTGTATGGCTCGGGTCTGCGCGTGTCCGAACTGGTAGATTTGAAAGTGAATCAAATCCTGAAAGATGCCGGTTTTTTGCGGGTGATCGGCAAAGGCAACAAAGAGCGCCTGGTGCCCATCGGCAACGAGGCGCTGAAATACCTCTTTTTGTTTATTGGAGAAGTACGCGTGCACGTGGCTCCCCAAAAAGGGTTTGAGGCAATCGTTTTTCTCAACCGCCGGGGCCGCAAAATGACGCGGGTTTTTGTTTTCCTGATGATCAAGGCGCTCGCCGAAAAGATCGGACTGAAGAAATCGATCAGCCCCCACACGTTCCGACACTCGTTTGCCACCCATCTGATTGAAGGCGGGGCCGACTTACGTGCCGTGCAGGAAATGCTGGGCCACGAGTCCATCACAACTACGGAAATTTATACCCATCTCGATCGGGACTACCTCAAGCAAGTGGTTCGGGAGTTCCATCCGCGGGCGTAAAGGTTTCTGATCAAACCGAAGTACATCCGCCACTTCCTTGTTACCTTTCCACCATGAAAACAATTTTGGCCCTCTTTTTTTTGCCGATTTTCCTTCAAGCTCAAAGCATCCAGGCCGAATACGATAAGAACCGCGACTTTACCCGCTACAAAACGTACCGCTTTGGCGAGGGGCAGGTGATCACACCTAAAGATCAACGCGTGTTTGATGAGAAGCAAATGCACAAGTGGGTGACGGCGGCCATCCGTGAAGAGTTCAAAGAAAAAGGGCTGGTGGAAGTTGACAGTGCCGCTGACCTGGTGGTGACATACGCCATTGGATCTACCCAGCGGTTAGACATGCAGAACCTCGGCCCGATGGGCGGCACACCCGGTCAGGAAACACGACTCTGGAGCCGCGATTATAGCCTGAGCAGTTTTATTATCGATCTAAACGATGCTTCCCGCAACTTGATCTGGCGTGTGAATGGCGAAACAAGTGCATCCACTTCTGATGCTGCTCGCCAGATTGACGAATTTGTTGGGAAGGGGTTTCGCAAATTCTCCATTCAACCCAAAAAGCAAAAACGGAAGAAGTAATTTTGGACATGTATTCATTTCTTGTTCGCCCGCTGTTGTTTCGGTTCGATGCCGAGCGGGTTCACCACGCGGTTTTTGCCATTCTAAAAACCATCGGCCAAATTCCCGGAGCACGTAGTTTGATGCGTGCGGCTTTTTCGTACCCCCATCCCAAGCTCGAACGAACCGTGGCCGGATTGAAATTCCCAAATCCAGTAGGGCTTGCTGCAGGATTTGATAAGAACGCCATCCTGATAGACGAGTTGGCGTGTATGGGTTTTGGCTTTATAGAAATCGGAACGCTTACACCTAAACCGCAACCTGGCAATGAACTGCCGCGGCTGTTTCGCTTGCTGGCGGATCAAGCCATCATTAATCGAATGGGATTCAACAACGAGGGTGTGGAAGCGGCCATCGCGAGATTGAAGTTGCGTACTTCACGGGTGATCATCGGTGGTAATATCGGCAAGAACAAAGTTACACCGAACGAAAGAGCGTTCGAAGATTATGCGGCCTGCTTTGAAGCCCTTTTTCCATGGGTGGATTATTTTGTGGTGAACGTGAGTTCGCCCAACACGCCCGGGTTGCGTGCGTTGCAGGACAAGGAACCGTTGCAGGATTTGTTGCTTTGTGTACAACAACTGAATCGGCAAAAGCCAACACCTAAGCCGGTATTTTTGAAAATCGCGCCCGATTTAACCAATGAGCAACTGGACGATGTGGTGTCGATCTTGCAAACTACCCGCACGGAGGGTGTGATTGCGACCAACACCACGATTTCGCGGACGGGACTTGAAACCGATGCCAAGACGGTTGCCGAGATCGGAGCAGGTGGTTTGAGTGGGCGGCCACTTGCCGCGCGCTCGAATGAAGTAATTCGTTATCTGCGCGAGCACTTAGGCCCTGATTTCCCCATCATCGGGGTAGGCGGCATCATGACACCCGAAGATGCTGTAGAAAAACTAAAAGCCGGTGCAAATCTGGTTCAGATCTACACCGGCTTTGTGTACGAAGGGCCGGGATTTGTAAAGCGGATGTTGAAGAAAATCGTACAGGAGCAGTAAGCCTTCGCAGTTGACACGTGGGCAACTATTGTAGATACGCCCGCCAACCTATCGGGCGAGCGGATTATTCTAAAATCAATTCTCTTCGCATTAGATCAAAAATTAAACACAACGATGAGACTTTTAATAATCGTACTTCGTTCAATTGGAGCCGGCTTGGGCGGTTGCGTGCTTCTGGCGGGATTCATTGCCATGGCGAAAGCGGGAATACCGACAATAAAGAATAGTAAATTTTCTCTTTTCTGGAGTTCGTTTACAGCTGCATATAATTCCAATTTGGATCAACTGGTTTTGTGGCTGCTCCTGCCACTCACAGTTGTTTTCATTTACTTTACTCCCAAGGCCGAGCGTCCGGCACAAAAAGAGCAACATTCACAAAAATTCGTTCAGGGCCTTTTTGCGGTGGGAGCAATTATGTTCGGTATTTATTCGCTGGCATATGTTGCAGGTGCAGCAACTTTCATGGTCGAGTCGGTTATCGGGCTGTTCTGAGTCCGCGGTTCATAGGCTAATAGTATGCCCTCGCTGGTGCGCGTTTGCAACGCGTGCTGGGGTTCTTGATTAGTTACGGTTTCCTGCCAAAGGTGCAAAGCTGCATCATGAACTGAGATTATAAATTATGTGGAAATGGATGCAGGAGGCACGCGTTGCAAACGTGCGCCAGTGGCTTCCTTGAAAAATCAAAAGCCGGTGCAAATCTGGTTTAGATATACAACGGCTTTGTTTTAAAAGTGGTTCTTCGGCAGTTGAACCTCACCCATGTTCGATTCCAGCGTTTACAGC
>JBIIVI010000071.1:0-13013 GCA_044339555.1 Cyclobacteriaceae bacterium
GTCATAGCTGGCATAGATCAGCAGACCAAAAAAAACCACTGCCAGGCCGATGAAGATTTTCTTTGAATTACTCATGAATGAAAAAAGGGGCAAGTGCCCCTTTTGTTTGTCAATCGCTAGCGACTACTTCAACTTTTTTACTACCGCAGCAAATGCTTCGGGATGATTCATGGCCAAATCAGCCAACACCTTCCGATTCAACTCAATCCCTGAATCTTTCAGTTTGCCCATGAATTCTGAGTAAGACATGCCGTGCAAGCGAGCGCCGGCATTAATCCGCGCAATCCACAGGGTGCGGAAATCACGCTTCTTGGCTTTACGATCGCGGTACGCGTAGCCGAGACCTTTTTCGACTGCGTTTTTCGCTACGGTCCAAACATTTTTCTTGCGGCCAAAGAATCCTTTGGCCAGTTTGAGTACGCGCTTTCTTTTGGCACGCGATGCTACATTGTTTACTGAACGTGGCATACATTTTCATTTTTGGCGGCTGGCGCCCCGAACGGGTCGGGAACTTGTTTGGCCAGAAGCCGGGTTCAACAATACCTGACGTTTCCTGCCCTTGTATGTGCTCAAGAGCGAAACGGCAGAACCAGAACAGGATGCGGAGAGCACACCTCCCCTGCTTTTATCTTAGATGCCCTCGTAAGGGAACATCAAACGAATGTTGTTCTCGTCTACTTTCTTCACCACGGCCTTATTGGTGAGACGTCTTTTTTGTTTAGTCTCCTTCTTGGTCAGGATGTGGTTCTTATAGGCTTTCTTACGCTTGATCTTCCCGCTTCCGGTGATCTTGAAACGCTTCTTGGCTCCTGACTTGGTCTTTAACTTCGGCATGACGATTCTTCTTTTATTTTACTTCTTCCCTTTCGGGGCTAACAACATAAACATTCTCTTTCCTTCCAGGTGTGGCATCTGTTCCACCTTACCGTGCTCTTCCAGGCTTTGGGCGAACTTCAGTAACAAAATCTCACCGCGTTCCTTGTAAATAATCGAGCGTCCGGCAAAATGAACGTAGGCCTTTACCTTGGATCCTTCCTTCAAAAAGTTGGTGGCATGTTTTAACTTAAAGTTGAAATCATGCTCTTCGGTGTTGGGTCCAAATCGGATTTCCTTCACGACTGTCTTCTGGGCGTTCGCCTTGATCTCCTTCTGCTTCTTCTTCTGTTCGTATTTGAACTTGGAATAGTCCGTGACTTTACAAACCGGAGGATCGGAGTTGGGTGAAATCTCGACCAGATCTAACCCTTGCTCTTGCGCTAACTTCAGTGCCACCGCCAACGGATAAACATCCACCTTGATGTTTTCGCCCACCAGCCGCACGCGCTGGGCGGTGATGCGTTCGTTTACTCGATACGGTTCTTCAACCACTCTCGGTCGGAAACCTAGACGGGGTCTATTACCGCCGGGTCCACCGGGAGGTCTGTTGCTTCTAAATGGTACTGGCACCTATTGGGTTTAGTTAGTTCAAAATCTTGCCATTTTGGCAAAGAGCGTGCAAATATCGGGATTATTTCAGATTCTACAAGCCAAAATCTGAAATTAGCCCGGCATACCGAAGTCGCCTTGAAAGGCAGTAATAAAATCATCTAACGGCAAACTTCCTTTGTCGCCTTCGCCATGCTTCCGTACAGCCACTTTTCTCTCGGCCACTTCCTTTTCGCCCACAATCAGCATGAATGGCACTTTCTTCACCTCGGCATCACGAATCTTGCGGCCGATCTTTTCATCCCGATCATCCACAAAACCACGTACATCTTTCATCTTCAGAGTATTAAGTACCTCTTCAGCATAGTCGTTAAACTTTTCCGATATGGGTAATACGGCAATCTGTTCGGGAGCCAGCCACAAAGGGAAATTGCCGGCGCAATGTTCAATCAAAACGGCCACAAACCGCTCCAGCGAACCAAACGGAGCCCGGTGGATCATCACAGGGCGGTGGCGTTGGTTATCCGAGCCCACGTACTCCAATTCAAATCGGTTGGGCAGGTTATAGTCGACCTGAATGGTTCCGAGTTGCCAACTGCGACCGAGAGCGTCTTTCACCATAAAGTCCAGCTTCGGACCATAAAAGGCCGCTTCACCCTTCACGGAAACGGTAGACAGTCCACGCTCATCAGCCGCTTCTTTGATCTCCCGCTCGGCGCGATCCCACAACTCATCAGAACCAATGTATTTGGTTTTGTTTTCCGGGTCGCGCAAGGAAACCTGTGCAGTATAATTCTCGAACCCGAGTGACGAAAACACTTTCAGAACCAGGTCAATTACTTTGATGAACTCACCCTTCACCTGATCGGGGCGGCAGAAGATGTGAGCATCGTCTTGCGTGAAACCGCGTACGCGGGTGAGTCCGTGGAGCTCGCCACTTTGTTCGTACCGGTACACAGTTCCAAATTCCGCCAGGCGAATAGGAAGGTCTTTATAGGAACGCGGCCGTGATTTATAAATCTCGCAATGATGCGGACAGTTCATCGGCTTGAGCAGGAACTCTTCGCCCTCATCCGGCGTAGTTATCGGCCGAAACGAATCTTTGCCATACTTCTCCCAATGCCCGGATGTTTCATACAAACTTTTACTGCCGATATGTGGGGTTACAACCGGATCGTAGCCGGCTTTCACCTGCGCCTTCCGCATGAACTGCTCCAGACGTTCGCGCAAAATGGTACCTTTCGGCAACCAAAGCGGTAAACCCATCCCTACTTTCTCCGAGAAGGTAAACAAATCGAGTTCCTTGCCCAGCTTGCGGTGGTCTCGCTTCTTGGCTTCTTCCAGCAGATGTAGATACTCATCCAACTCCTTTTGCTTGGGGAACGTGATACCATAAATGCGCGTGAGCATTTGATTCTTCTCGTTGCCCCGCCAGTAGGCACCGGCCACATTCAACAACTTCACCGCCTTAATGAACCCGGTGTGCGGCAAATGCGGGCCGCGACACAGATCAGTAAAATTGCCTTGTTGATAGAATGTAATGGTGCCATCCGCCAAGTCTTGCAAGAGCTCTACTTTGTAAGGGTCGCCCTTTTGCGAGAAGTACTCGATTGCCTCCGACTTGGAAACCTCCCGGCGGGCAAACACCTCGTTGGTTTTGGCCAACTCAACCATCTTCTTCTCAACCGCAGCCAAATCTTCCTCGCCAAAAGCCCGCCCGCCTAAGTCAATATCGTAATAGAAACCATTGTCGATGGGCGGACCGATTCCGAATTTCACGCCCGGGTAGAGTGCCTCCAGCGCTTCGGCCAACAGGTGGGCAGACGAATGCCAGAACGCATATTTACCGCCCGCATCATTCCATGTTAGAATCTTGATGGCTGCATTGCTGGTAATCGGGCGACTTAAATCGCGAATCTCGCCATTCACTTCAATCGCCAACGACACACGCGCAAGGCCTTCGCTGATTGACTGCGCAATCTCAATGCCTTTAATCCCAGACGGAAACTCACGAACGCTTCCATCGGGCAACGTAATCTGTATACTACTCATGTTACTATTATGGGAGTGCAAATATCGTATTTCAGGGCACGTATTGAGCCGCTGAGTGCGATTTTATAATTGAAGCTGCGCCGTGAAAAGCACTCCAAATCTACGAGCGTCCGGACGATCCAGGTATGTGAGTCGGTGCACAAAATCGACTCGCAAAAAACGAAAGATGTTTTCCACTCCGTAGCCCATTTCTACATACGGCACAGCGCTGTTAAAATAACCGGCTCGTAGCGCCTCAAGGCCATCGGGGGTAAACTGAGAAATCAGATTGCGATTGGACGGCCGCATCCCGCCAAAAATCACATTACTGGTGGCCAGCAAACGCCAGTTGAGTTTTTTCAGGAGCGGCACCCGGTTCAACAAAAATCCTTCGAGGTACTGGCGGTAACGCACCGATACGTAGTGATCGCTGATAAACTCTCCGAAATTCATCAGGTTATAGGTAACCGAAGAATACAGTGGCGACTGATTTCCCAAATGCAAAGCGAGTAGCGGGTAGGGTACCGGATTCAGCACATACTCCCCAGTAACGGTGGCATACCCCACGCCGAGTGGTCCGGTTTTGATTCGTTTTTCGATATTCAGCCGCACTTTGTCGTAATGAAAGTCACTGCCCAGAATGCCACGAATGCCGCGCGTGTAGCGAAAGGTGAAGATGGGCGACTTGTTGGTACCCAGGCTGATGCGATCATTATCGTTTATTAGAAAAGTTTCATCTCGGGCGTAACGCGACTCCAGCGTGATCTCGGCAGTTTGAAACTGATCGGCAATGGCCGAGGTGGTGAGTTCTTGTGGATTCTCGAAAAAGCCGAAATTGTAAATGGGCTCAAATGTCCAGTAACGTACGCCTACTTTTTGGGAGA
Source organism: Cyclobacteriaceae bacterium (assembly GCA_044339555.1). Lineage (GTDB taxonomy): Bacteria > Bacteroidota > Bacteroidia > Cytophagales > Cyclobacteriaceae > ELB16-189. Next base: position 4,341 of record JBIIVI010000071.1, read on the forward strand.
AGCCGCGGAAAAATTCCCGCTGCCAGGCGATACGTGTATCGTAGGAGTAAAATCCGCGGCGAAAGAAGCCCCAGCGCGTGGCCGTCAAGAACAGGGGGTTGTCGGCCAGATTCTCGTCATCCACACCAAGGCGCTGGAGATCATGGCGCGCTCGTACCGTCAGGGTCGTCCATCGGGTGCGATCCAGAATTTGTCGGACGCTTACATCGTACTTCACACGTGTGTCGTTAAGCCCATAGCCCACCTGCGCGGCAAACGTAAACCTTCGGCTAAAATCATAGTTTGTTTTAAAGCCACCTTGAATACGGACGCCTTCGATATTGTTCCAGGCAAACGCGCCCAGATAAGGGCCCAATTCAATTTTACCCACTTTCACGTAGCCATCCAGCACGATCTTAACAATATCCGTGTACGTACGGATGATGGGAATATTTTTAAGTGTGTCAATCATCTTGTACACGTTCACTTCCGTCGCTGACAGCGGATCGTGCCGAAGTGTGTCCCAGTATTTCTCCTCTTTAAACATGCGCGCGTTTTCTTCCAGCAGGATGGTGCGCTCGTAAAACCGAGGCTCTTTCGGTTGGTTGACGATGGGATTGCGGTTGCTGGTATAAAACTTCGCAAGCATCCCGGCACTCGATTCAGATAGCTCGCCAATATCGATAAGCACCCGATTCTTCACGGGCAGCCACGCCCCTTCGGTAGTCGGACCGAGTTCCTGCTGAATCTTCAACTTCTCCACAAAATTGATGTTGGCCTGACTGCCCATGGTCACATCAATTTGCTTGAGTGCAAATTCTTTTTTGGTGATCCAGATGGTGCCATTAAATGCTAAATCTTGTGGACTGCGTGGGAAAAAGTCCAGTCGATAACAGAAATGGTCGCCAATGTAAAGGCTGTCGGTCAAGTCATACTCGTAATAAAGCCGCCACATATCCGAGATGGGCGATACGAACTCTTTGGACAAAATATTGAGCCAGTTCTGATAGAAATTGTATTCCTGAAACGAGGAGCCGATTACCTGCGTAACTAAACTGCCATCTTCCACTCCCACCCCGCTGATCTTCGTTTTCAGAATGTGTTCCTTTTTAAGAGTTGGATCCGTGCGGTAGTATAACTTAGACACACTTTCGGTGATGAAAAGCGGCAGAATGGGCTTTCCGTCTTCGCCCGCAATACGATCGATGCTATCCAACACCTGCGAAATCTGCTTCATGATCTTCTTCTCACGAAACTTGTCGGAGATATGATCGACATCTACTTCAATCTTGGTGTACGTGTCGTATTCGTAAGCGCGCAATCTTCGCTTGTCGTTACGAACCTTATTGCGAACCACCTGCCGCAAGATTTCAAACGCGGGGTTCTCACCTGAAAGTATGACTACCTCCTGCAGGCTGGTGACGTCTTCTTCCAACTGAAAGTTAATAACTTGAGAAACACCCCGTTTGATGACTTTAAAGCGAGGTTTATATCCTACGTAACGAACTTCGAGTGTATCGGCAGGTCGCTGCGTTCGAATCAAATAATTCCCCTCAAAATCCGTGGTAACGCCAATAGTGGTGCCCAGAAAAATCACATTTGCAAACGGTATCGGGTCGCCCGAGCCGGCATCCGTAACTTTTCCTTTAACGATGGTCTCTTGCGCCTGAACGTACCCCGAAAAGCAAACGCACATCAGGCCCCACCACCAAAATCGAAAAATCTTCCCCACAGCTAAACAACAAAATTAATCAATTAACGCCAATTGGCGGCCAAGGTTGCGGCCAGATGCCTATGCAGGATCGCTGGGCTGGATAACCGGGTGTGTTTTGAACACGAACAGATCGAATACTGCTTGCGGGCGGGCGAAGAATTCCCGGATGTAGACCCGCACGCTGGTTTGAGAAAGTGGAATACCCGGTGCGACCAACACCTGTGCATCCAGATCGTAATAGTTGCTAATAAACAAGGCGCGGTAGCCATGAAAACCCTGGGTAATGATCGTGATGTTCGATTCGCCAAATACTGAATAGCATCGAATGATGGAATCAAGCGTACGTACTCCAGCATCATCGATGATAATTGCTTTTGCTGGAACGCCTCTCGCCACCAGCGATTTCTTCATTTGATAGGGCTCGTTGTAATAGGGACTACTTTGATTATCGCCACTTACGAGAATGCGCTCGATTTTTTTCTGATGAAAAAGGTCTGCGGCCGCCTGAATTCGATTCTCAAAAAAAAGGTTAGGCTTTCCAGAAGATGTTTTGTTGCTGGTACCTAACACTAAACCAACTGAATGAACTGGAATTTCGGCTACCGATCGAAACATATGCGAACGGGTACTGGCCACGACCCACAAATTCAATCCCCCAGCGAGCATCAACATGCCGCCCAGCAGAATCAACCCCCACCGCCCTACTCGTTTGAAAAGCATGTTAACAAATTAAAGCCGCAACGAAAGTACAAATTACTCGTGGCTTTAAAGGAGGGCTGATTTAAAAAAGCGTTTTTTGAAATCCTTCTCTAGGGTTTCTGCCTTGCGCACGCTTTTTAGCGACCATTGTAGACGCAACTCCAATTTCTCGCGCTCGGTTAGTTGCCAGGGAAGTTCACTGGCATGTAGCTTCGGCACTAGTTGACTCAACAAGATCGCCACCGTGGCAGACAAATTGAAGCTTTCAGTAAATCCGTACATCGGAATTGTCACACATGCGTCTGCCAACGCCATCGCTTCCGCAGAAACACCTTCGATTTCATTACCGATAAGCAACGCGGTTTTGCTCCTGATCGGCATTTCTTGAAAAGGACGTGCGCCAACTCCCGGCGCGGTTGCCCACACCTGATAACCTGCCTGTTTTACATCTCGAATACAATCTACAATCGACCGGCCCGATCGGGCTTTATACTTGTGCAGGGTCATCCACTTGTGGGAACCCTTCAACACCTGGCGGTTGGTTTCGAACGCACTTTGCTTTTCTACGATGTGAACATCCTGAAGTCCGTAGCATTCGCACGTACGAATCACGGCACTGGCATTTTGTGACTGGTAGATATTTTCTAAAATGACGGTCATCCAGCGGGTGCGATCGTTCAGAATTTTTTCAATCAGCGCCTGCTTGTGCGGGGTAAGAAAGTTTTGCAGATAAGCCAGTAGGCTTTCTTCATAGGTATTTAAAACAAGACGTTCGATGGCGCGTTTGTGTTCGTAGCGAAAAGTACAAAATGACAGACGAAAAGCGTAACTACCTGATTGTGGGTGGCAGCAAAGGCATCGGCAGGGCCCTCGTGCACCTGCTTGAGCCCAACAACCAAGTTTTCACCACCTCCCGCGCAGTCGGCAGTTCTATCCAATGGGATGCTCGCTCGGAATTTCCACTACACAACCTGCCCGAACGTCTGGATGGCCTGGTCTATGCACCCGGCACCATTCAACTCAAACCCTTCCACCGTTTCAGCGATCCTGAATTTCTGGACGACTGGGAAGTGAACGTGATGGGTGCCGTGCGCGTGATTCGTGCGACTCTGCCGCTGCTGAAAAAAGGCACTTCACCCTCCATCGTTTTATTTAGCACCGTTGCCGTGCAACAAGGAATGCCGTTTCACGCATCCATCGCAATGGCGAAAGGCGCTATCGAAGGACTCACCCGGTCGCTGGCCGCCGAGTTTGCACCGACCATTCGCGTCAATGCGATTGCCCCTTCCATCACAGACACACCCTTGGCCGAGAAACTGCTCGGCACACCAGAAAAGAAAACCGCTTCAGCCGAACGTCATCCGTTGAAGAAAATCGGCTCCGCCGAAGATCACGCTCACCTGGCCGCGTTTTTGCTATCGGATCGTGCGGGTTGGATCACCGGACAGGTTTTGGGAGTAGATGGCGGCCTATCGCACATTCGGTAACATGTAGAAAACATAGAACCCCTATCTTTGTGGTTGATGGTTCGGCTGGTAGTCATTTTATTTGCTTGTCTCCTTACTCAAGGTGTACTTGGCCAAGTGGCGCCTTTCACCAAAGAATTCTCAGCTCAGCGCTGTTTGTTTGAAGAAATTTTTGCCCAACCCGCGGTTCCAAAAGCGGCTGAGGATACCATACAGGTGTGGTTACGCTGGAAAACGGTTAGCAACTATGCGTTTGGAAAAAATCGCGGTAACCTGCTTATGATTACAGATCTAAACGCGCTTCACCCCCACTTCCGGGAATTAGTCCAAATGCTGGTGGCGGAATGCAAAGCCAAAGGAATTGAATTAGCCGTAGTGGAATCATTCCGCACTCGCGCCAAGCAAAATGAGTACCGCTCCATGGGCAAGAAGTATACCCGATCCGCGGGAGGCAGCAGCAAACATCAATATGGGTTGGCAGTAGACGTTGTGCCGATGGTAGATTCTGTTGCAGTGTGGGACAACCTCGCCCTGTGGCGCAAGGTGGGATTGACCGGCGAAAAACTGGGACTCCGCTGGGGTGGCCGTTGGCGACACCCCTTTGATCCCGGCCATTTTGAGTGGACCCAAGGACTTTCCTCCCAGCAGTTAGCAAAAGGTGTCTTTCCACAGGTAGCTGCGGGGCAGGATACCAGTCGTCTGAGCCAGGAACTACGCCTACTGGCTCATCATTGGAAGGCGTGGGAAGCCGATCAAGCGACCATGGCTCGCCAACCAGCAAAATGAAGCGATTCCTTTTTCCCAAGGATTTCGTTTTCGGAACCAGCACGGCCGCCACTCAAATTGAAACGGCCTTTCAGCATGACTGGGAAGGTTACGTCACCAAAGACCAGTACACATTCACCCGCACGACCGATCACGAACTTCGGTTTGCCGAAGACGCCAGCATCATTGCATCGCTCGCATCTCATTACCGCATGAGTTTGCAATGGAGCAAACTTCAACGCGGACCAACCGAAGACCTGGATCCCGAAACAGTTCAGGCCTACCACGGCTTTTTGCAGTTGCTGAAAGCAAAAGGAGTTGTGATCATGATGGTATTGCACCATTTCACGAACCCCCGTTGGTTTGCCGAACGTGGTGGCTGGGAGAAACCCGAAAACGTGCCACTTTGGGTAGACTATGCACAAAAAGTAGTGGCTGAGTTTGGTTCCTATGTGACATACTGGAATACGTTCAATGAACCAAACGTGTATGCCAGCTACGGCTGGATTACCGGATTTTTTCCACCTTTCAAGTCCAATCCCGTTACGGCTGCCGTGGTCGTCCGAAACATGGGTCGCGCGCACGAAACGATTTATACCACGATCAAGCAACTGTTTCCTCAAGCGTGGGTGGGCATCTCTCACAATGCGGTGGTGTTTACCCAGGAAAATTTGTTGGGCTGGTTTCCCGCACGCTTGGGTGACTGGTGGTTTATGGAGTACGTGCCCACTCATTTCGAGAAGGTTGATTTTTTTGGGATGAGCTACTACGGTCGCATCTCCCACGATCCGTTTCCAATCACCTACCTGGAAACTCCGGACAAGATCAAGAAACTCGGGCGCAGACATGATAACATCTGGGAGTATCACCCCGAAGGCATGCGCACGTGTTTGGATCGTTATTGGAACAAATACAAAAAGCCGATTATTATTACCGAGAATGGCATCTGTACCGATAACGATGAGCTTCGCCAGAAAGCCATACGCGAGTATGCCCAAATTCTACATCAGGCCCTTCGTGATGGGATCGACATTCGGGGGTATTACTGGTGGAGTACGTGGGATAACTTCGAATGGCACTTAGGCCCGGAGATGCGCTTTGGTCTTTATGCTTGCGATTGGCAAACCAAAGAACGGACGGAAAGACCGAGTGCGCAGCTGTTTCGCAAGCTCGCCAAAACAAAGATGATGGAAGTAGGCGCCTACGAGCCCGTGCACGCTACCTGACTACTCAAATCGTAGCGATTCGATCGGGTCGAGTTTGGACGCTTTGAACGCAGGATAATAGCCCGAAAGAAGGCCCACCACTACGCACACCGCCATCCCTACGAACATCCAAAGCCAAGGCAACACGATGGACTTTACCCCGAGGCTTAGCGAAACGATGTTTACGATTACAATCCCCAGAAAAATGCCACCCAGGCCGCCCAGCAAACAAACCACGATCGCCTCAATAACAAACTGCTGACGAATGCGAAGCGGTGTAGCACCCAATGCCTTGCGTACGCCCACCTCGCGTGTACGCTCCGTGACCGACACGAGCATGATGTTCATCAACGCAATGGCAGCACCCAGCAGCGTAACAAATCCCACACCAAAGCCTCCTATCCGCAGCCCGTTGGTAATGCTGGCAAGGTTCTCCGCTAGCGTCTCACTTTTTACCAGTTCAAACGAATTTTCTGTTCCTACTCGATCCTGCCGAATGGCTCGCATCAGGCCCGTGGCTTCGCCCATGGCAAAATCCATTTTCGAAACATCATCAATCCCAACCGTGAGATAGTAATCCAATCCTCGCCCCGAGGCCATCTGATTGGCGACAATGATTGGCACGAACACCATGTTATCATAATTGTCTTCGGAAAGCTGACCCTTTTCCTTTAGCACACCGATCACACGAAACTGCACACCTTTAAACGAGATGGTGCTACGAATCGGGTCGTCAGTACTCTCGAAGAGTTTGCTAGCCACCTTACTGCCGAGCACAGCCACTTTACTGCCGAATTGAGTTTCGATCGATGAGAAATTCCGCCCCTTTTCAATTTCAAGCGACTTAATGGTCATGTAATCCCCATTCACCCCATCCACACCAATGTTCGGGTCGGTCTTCTTCGATTTGTGTTTCACTTCCACAATGCCGGATAGATTCGCGGAAAGGCTAATGCGGGCAGGTACTTGGTAACGATCAATGAATTTCTGTGCTTCATTCAATTGAAGAGGTTTGTATAACTTTTGCTTCACACCGTCCTGGCTCGCCTGTCGGTTACGCCTGCTGTACACATCAAACGTATTCACGCCCAGCGTTGAGAGGCTCTCTGCCACCGAAGCTTCAATTGCCTCAACAGCTGTAAGTGATCCTACAAGCGAGAAAATCCCGATCGCCACGATCAACGCGGTTAGCACCGAGCGAAGCAAGTTGGCCTGGATGGACCGAATCCCTTCACGGAAATTCTCAATCAAATTCATAAACTCGCAGAAATTAAAGCCAACAAAAGTATATCTTTATTTTTTATGGGGATCATGAGGTGCGTACAGAAAGTGATTTCGGGTATTCAAACGGTTCAAATCGTTTTTTTGTTGTGTTTTCTCGGCTTTTCGATCGTTGCCCGGGCCAATTACCTGTTCATCCCGATGGACGAAAAACAAACCAATCACTTAAAGGCCTATGGGCTTGCGTATTGGGTGTTGAAGAAAGATACGGAGGTAGACTGGCTGTTGAACTACCGCGGGGGGAGTTTTATGTGTAAATACCATCCCGCCATTCAAAATGAGCTGGTGGTACGAGGCGTGTCCTTCGAAGTTTTTTCTGATGCGGATGCCAACGAAATCATCAACGAGATTGCTAGTCCGGCGGTGAATTACGACATCATGAAACTGGAGAAGTGGCCGCGGATAGCCGTTTACTCACCCAAGTCCAAACAGCCGTGGGACGATGCTGTGACACTCGTTCTCACCTATGCAGAAATTCCGTATGATGTAATTTTTGATGACGAAGTATTGGATAACACGCTCGTGAAATACGACTGGCTGCACTTGCACCACGAAGACTTTACCGGGCAGTACGGAAAATTCTTTGGCAGCTACTCGAACATGCCCTGGTACATTGAACAGCAAAAAGAAGCCGAAGACATGGCGAAAAAACATGGCTTTCGAAAAGTTTCGCAGCTCAAACTGTCGGTGGTAAAAAAGATTCGGGAGTTTGTGGCCGGTGGCGGATTTCTGTTTGCGATGTGCTCGGCCACCGACTCTTTCGACATTGCACTGGCAGCCGATGGAATTGATATCTGCGAACGGATGTACGATGGCGATCCAGCCGATCCGATGGCACAACAGAAGCTGGATTTCAACAACACACTCGCTTTCACCGATTTCCGCTTGGTGCGTGATCCCTATCAGTATGAGTTTTCGGACATCGACAACAACGCACAAGAACGAGGCCTGCGCCAGGATAACGACTATTTCCAACTTTTTGAATTCTCCGCCAAATGGGATCCAATTCCCACCATGCTTACGCAAAATCACACCCGCGTCATCCGTGGGTTTTATGGCCAAACCACTGGCTTTAAAGCACCTTTAGTGAAGCCCGATGTTGTTATCATGGGCGAAAACAAAGCCATCAGGGAAACCAAATATCTTCACGGAGTGATGGGCAAGGGTTTTTGGACGTTCTACGGAGGCCACGATCCGGAAGATTATCAACACACCGTGTACGAGGAGCCAACCGACCTCAACCTCCACCCCAACTCGGCCGGTTATCGCCTTATTCTGAACAACATTCTGTTTCCGGCTGCAAAAAAGAAAAAACAAAAAACGTGATTCGGCTGCTTTTACTAGTCGCCTTGGTAGCATCCTGCCGGGCGAGCCCTCAAAAAAATCCCGGTGAACAAACTACCCTCGATCAATGGGCAACCTCTACATTCGGGGGTTCCGTTGCTGTAGTATTGAATTCCGCCGAATCCCATGCCATTATCAAAAAGTTAATGACTGGCGCAGGTTATAAGAAACAAGCACTTCCTTTTTGGGTGGTGCGGGTGTCGGACAAAATGCAAATAGC
>JBIIVI010000367.1:0-2961 GCA_044339555.1 Cyclobacteriaceae bacterium
AGGCGTTGAACGCGGGTTTGTTCAACTTATAGTCACTTTCGCGCAACGGCGGCAGATTCCGGCATAAAGGGGGTTTGTTTAAAAAGAAACCTCCTTTATATTTACCCTACACCTAACTAAACTGTGCTATGGAGGTAGTGGTCATTCTTGTTTTCGTTATTGGGTATCTCGCTATTGCGCTTGAGCACCCGATCAAAATCAACAAAACGGCGTCTGCGTTGCTTACCGGGGTACTGTGTTGGACGCTCCATGCGCTCTCCTCGCACGAGTCGGTGAATGCCGAGTTATCACATCACCTCAGCAAAATCGCGGAGATTCTTTTCTTTTTGTTGGGAGCTATGACGATTGTGGAACTCGTGGATGCCTATCAGGGCTTTCGCCTGATCACGGATCGCATTCGCACCAAAAATCCGAAAACACTTTTGTGGATTGTGTGCTGGGTAACGTTCTTCCTCTCTGCTATTTTAGATAACCTCACCACTTCTATTGTGATGGTATCGCTCATTCGCAAACTGATCCCCAATAAAGACATGCGGCTGTTTTTTGCCGGCATGATTGTAATCGCGGCCAACGCCGGGGGAGCCTGGACACCCATTGGCGATGTTACCACCACCATGCTTTGGATCGGAGGCCAGATTTCTGCCCTCAGAATTATGGAAGGGCTTTTCATACCAAGCGTGTTGTGTATGTTGATTCCGCTGATCTACCTGAACTTCACCTTAAAAGGCGAGTTGGGCGAAGGTTCCACCTCGGGAGTTGATTCACACACCAACGAAATCAAAGGCAGCACCACCATGTTGATCTTAGGTGTTGGCGCATTGGTATTCGTGCCCGTGTTTAAGTCAGTCACTCATCTGCCACCCTATATCGGCATGATGTTGGGTCTGGGTATTTTGTGGGTGGTTTCTGAATTGATTAATCCGCATGCCGATGAAGCTGCGCGCAGACCATACACGGCAGCGGGGGCGCTTTCGCGGATTGATTCGTCCAGCGTGCTGTTCTTCCTCGGGATTTTGCTGGCCGTAGCCGCACTGGAATCCATGACTTTGCTAGGGCAGTTTGCGGCGTGGCTGGACCAGACCGTGGGCAGTAAGTCAGTTATCATTACCCTTATCGGATTGCTTTCTGCGGTGATTGATAACGTACCACTGGTGGCGGCCAGTATGGGTATGTACAGCTTGGAGACGTATCCCATGGATCATTTCATTTGGGAATTTTTGGCCTACTGCGCCGGTACCGGCGGCAGTATTCTGATTATTGGTAGCGCCGCGGGAGTGGCGGTAATGGGGATGGAAAAAATAGACTTCCTCTGGTATGTGAAACGCATCAGCCTGATTGCCATGCTGGGATACTTTGCGGGCGCCGGTGCCTACCTGATAATCTTCAATTTACTGCATTAATGAATTGTGAGCATCCGGGTTCCTGATTCGAAACGCCCTCGCATTGTTGTGGTGGGCGGTGGACTGGGCGGGCTGAAGCTCGCTCGAAAAATGGCGCGATCTGGCTTTCAGTTGGTATTGCTCGACAAAAACAATTACCACGCGTTTCCACCCTTGCTCTACCAGATTGCTACGGCTGGTTTGGATCCTAGTTCCATCGCTACCCCATTTCGGAAGATTTTTGAGGGCCAGAAAAATCTGGTCTTCCGGTTGGCAGAGGTACTTGAGGTACGTCCGGAAACCAACGAGTTGGTTACCAACATCGGGCCCATTCGCTATGATTATTTGGTGATCGCTACCGGCTCCACCACCAACTTTTTTGGGATGAAAGATGTGCTGGCACATGGCATGCCGATGAAATCGATATCCGAGGCATTGGATATCCGCAGCATGTTGCTCCAGAATTTTGAGAAAGCCGTGAACCTTGACCACCGCAGTGACGAACAAGAGAGCCTGATTGATATCGTAATTATTGGCGGTGGTCCAACCGGGTTGGAGATGGCTGGTGCATTGGCCGAATTGCGTAACCACGTATTGCCGGAGGATTATGCGGAAATCGATTTTGGCCAAATGGATATCTATCTGGTGGAGATGGGGCCCCGGTTATTGCCGCCCATGAGCCAGGAAGCGTCCGACAAGGCAAAATTGTTTCTGGAGCAGTTAGGTGTGAAGGTGTGGCTCAATACCGCCTTGGTTTCGTACGATGGTTACAAAGCCACTTTTAACAATGGCAAGGAGATTTTAACCACCAGCTTGATTTACGCGGCGGGCGTACAGGGCGTAGTGCCGGGTGGTTTTACCGATGCGGCGTTGGTGCGTGGCAGGCGATTACAAGTAAACAGCAGCCTGCGGGTAAACGGGCATCGAAATATTTTTGCGTTGGGCGATGTGGCTGCCTTTGCCCCTGTTGACGGGAAACCGCCTTTACCCATGGTGGCGCCGGTGGCCATTCAAATGGCGGAATATCTGGCTCGGTATTTCAAGGCAGGCGTACCCGAAGAGTTCCCCGCTTTTGTCTATCATGATAAAGGCAGCATGGCTACAATTGGCAAGCATAAAGCGGTAGTGGATTTGAAATTCTGGAAGACACAAGGTGTGCTGGCCTGGTTTATCTGGATGTTCGTTCACCTCATGTCGCTCGTAGGCTTTGGCAGCCGCGTAGTGGTATTTTTTAGTTGGGCGCAGGGCTACCTTAGTTCCGATAAGCGGTTCCGGCTGATCATTCGGCCCTACCACAAGAAGTGACCTGGAGTTTCTTTTTGGCTAATGATGGATGCCAATTTCTTTAAAACTTCGTGGCTGAAGGTCGTCTGCATCAATTCGAAAGCCGAATCCTCCGCCAAAAAAGTAGTATTGCTTAGCGGTGCCCCACTTTTTTCCGGAATAGATGTCGAATTGAAGTCGTGGGGTAGCGAGAAAAGTGATCCCAAGGTTGATTGAAATCGGCCCTTTCTCTTGTCTTGATTGAATTGAAAAAGCTTCCACAAAATAACCCAGGCGATGGGTGTGTAGAAAGCTCAAA
>JBIIVI010000072.1:0-12962 GCA_044339555.1 Cyclobacteriaceae bacterium
GTAGTACTCCATCCAACCACAGCGGGCGCCCGGCCAAGGCAATTCCTTCGAGATGCCTTTCATCGCAATGCCGGGCACATCACCAATTACTTCCGATAGTGCATAGGCACGCGCACCGTTGTACGTGATGTTGATATAAATTTCATCACAAATCAAAAACAATCGAAACTCCCGGGCAATCGCCACAATTCGCTGAAGCGTTTCCAGCGGATATACCATGCCGGTCGGGTTATCTGGGTTGATAATCAAAATACCCACTACGTTCGGGTTGTACTTCACCTTGTTGTAGAGATCGTCCAAATCGGGGTACCATTTGTTGTCGGGATCCAATCGATAGGTGAGGGGCTCGTGGCTGGCATGGGCGGCTTCCGCACTGGAGTGGGTGGAGTACGCGGGTGAGGGCCCAATGACGCGCGAAGTAGGCGCGATATACTGATAAACTTTGGCGATAGCATCGCCCAAACCGTTGAAGAAGCAAATGTCATCCGCTGTAATTTGTGCTCCCCCACGTTGGTTGGTTTGCGCTGCCAGAAACTCGCGTGTTTCCAGAATTCCTTTACTTGGGCAATAGCTGTAGGTGTCGTTTTGCAAAGCGAGGTCGGCAATGACTTCGCGAATCCATAGCGGGAGTTGATGGTGTTTCTGAATCGGATCACCGATGTTCTCCCATTGAATATCGTAGCCAAGCTTGCGGATTTGTTCCGCCTTTTTTACGATTTCGCGGATTTCGTAACTCAGTTCACTGGCACCCTCACTCAAAAGTTGCTGCCGCATAGATCATTTCTTTGAGCGAAGGTACAGGGTGCAGCTAATTAAAGAACACTTCGTCTACAAATAGCCACCCTTTTTCAGGTTTTTTGGAAATGAATTCCGGGACGCGTGGGCTCGGCACCGCCACAATTTTATAAAAGGGAAAGACGCTGCCACCGAGAGGCACTCGCACACCTTCCACCCGCACATTTTGCCAACCGCTGTATACAGTAGGTTTTATTGAAGCTAGCTTTTTTAATTGTGCTGGGGATGAGCCCGCCCAGACCTCCACTTGTTGGGGCAACAGCAAGTAGGCCCCCATGTTCAGGCCCACACTTAGCACTACCTCGCGCACGGGTTGGGGCTTCTTGAATTCAAACTGAGCCACGAACGGATCTTGCCGGTAGCCGATCCAGGACTTGTCGCGGAAACTATCGGCAGTGCCTTTTTCTGAGTCGTATAGAATGGCAGCACCGCCGCCGCGATAGCTTTTGTCTGGTGCCTGTAGTAAGCTCGCGGTGTCGGGGCGTTGGCCTGCTTGGAAGAAATAGTACGTGTTAACGGAACTGCAATACCAACCCTCGCGACAAGCCTTTGCCTTGATGATGGTGTAGCCATTAACTGGGATGGGCATTTTGTATTCCAGACTTTGCACGGAGTCGGGATCTGATCCATCCACTGTGTACAGGATTCGGGTACCTTTTATGGTATGGCGGAATTGAACCGGGCGATCGTTGCTAGCGACAAAACTTTCATTCACCAGCAGTGGGGTAGTTAGTGTAAGAGTTTCGCTTGGCTGAAAACCGGCCTGCCAGGAAATGCGAGGGAAAGCCCGTGATAGCTCGCGCACCTCTTCCATGGAAACTGCTGTATTCCAGAGAAAAACTTCGCGCAGGGCGGGCAGTTCCGCAACTTGTTTGAGAAAGGCCATGTTAGCCCGGGTGCCGCTAAGTGCGAGCGATTGCAACTGCTTAAGATCTTGGAAACTCGCGGGTAGTTGCCTACCTACACCAGTATTATTGAGAACCAATTTTTCGAGGTTCGGAAACCGACTTATCAATTCCAGGTCTTGATCCGCGACTGGCATATTCGTTAAGTTGAGGCTGACGAGCTGATCTTGCACCGCGATCAACTTCTCCAGCATACTGGGCTGAAACTCCCGACTCAAAAAAAAGTCGGCCTTTATAGCGGGAAGATCGGCAGAGAGCGGTTGCACGGTGAGGTAGGGGGTGTTGAGTTCGGCTACCACCTTCTTGGAAGCAAAATCAAACTCGTGACGCCGAGTTAAGTCAGAGGTCTGGAGTTTAATCGCGGCAAGCAGTCGAAGCGAATCAGTTGGGTTTAGTCGTGTCCATGCAACTTGCGTATCAGCACCGCGGTCAATCCAAAGCTGCAACAAGTGTATTTCCCGCTCGGAAAGCGGTGGTTTGCCGTTGGGGGGCATGTGCTCCTCTGCTTCAAGAGGGAGTAGAATTCGCTGCACCAGCGCACTTTCAACTGCGCGGCTGGGTTTCCAAATGGCGCCATGCTTGCCTCCGGCCAGCGCGCGTTCCAACTTCGTGAGCACCAATCCGCCTTTTGCTTTCTTCTCGTTGTGGCATGACACACATTTTGATTGGAAGATCGGATCAATAGCCGCTTGATAGAAAGAAGAGCTATCGGTAATGGTGGTCGAACTTGACTCCGAGTTGCTCAGCGGTTGCCAGAGGTAGTCTTCGCCGTGCGTGAGCACACCGCCCCAATGTCCGGCCAGGATGAGGATGACCATAGTAACAGCAAGTGCCAGCCGGAACACAAGCGTATGTTTGAATGTTGACCCAAGCGCCAAAGCTGCGCTTGTCACGCTCACCAATGTGCCACTCGCTAAGTGACGATTCAGTGTGGTGGGATCGTATCCGCCTTCGGCCGATAAGAGCACGCCCGCGCAAGCCGTTGCCACGGCTACCAGCGCTGTAAGATGAAGCAGGAAAGGAATTCGTGAGTTTGCCTCGCGCTGGCTTGCTTCCACTAGAAAGAGAACACAGGTGAGCAAGAAGAAACCAATCGGCAAATGAACCAGCAACGGGTGTAACCGTCCGACAGAGGCAACAACTGGAGGAACCTGCACCTGTGCCTGAAAAACGACCAGCATGAGCAGGAAGCCGTTGAAAGCAAAAAGGAGGTAACTATTAACGCGTTGAAATGCCATCATCAGGCAAGAATTCCGGGAATTACTTGGCCGGCCACATCCGTAAGTCGGTACCTGCGGCCGAGGTGTTTGTAGGTAAGTTTTTCATGGTTCAGGCCCATGAGATGCAAAATAGTCGCGTGGAAATCATTGATGTGTACGGGATCCTTTACAATGTTGTAACCAAATTCGTCCGTTTCCCCATACACCTGGCCCGCTTTCACGCCACCGCCTGCCATGAGCACGGTGTAGCAGCGGGGGTGATGATCACGGCCGTAATTTTCTTTCGAGAGATCGCCCTGGCAATAGTTGGTGCGCCCGAACTCGCCACCCCAGATCACCAATGTTTCATCCAGCAGGCCGCGTTGTTTTAAATCCATGATCAGGGCTGCGGAAGCCCGATCTACATCTTGTGCTTGCAGGGGCATTTCGCCCACCATGTTTCCATGTTGATCCCAACCTTGATGGTACAGTTGTACAAAACGAACACCTGACTCCGACAGCTTGCGAGCCAGTAAGCAATTGGCCGCATACGTTCCCGGCACGAGGCATTCCGGGCCGTACATGTTTACGATACTGTCCGGCTCCCTGCCCAAGTCAGTAAGTTCCGGTACGGCCAGTTGCATGCGGTAGGCCATCTCGTACTGCTGAATTTTTGTTTTGATTTCTGGGTCACCCGATTCTTCAAACGCCATCGTATTCAGTTCCGCCAGCTGATCCAACATTCTGCGTCTGCCTTCGCGCGTGGTGCCTGCCGGATCATTGAGATACAGAATCGGATCTTCACTGCTGCTAAACTGCACGCCCTGGTGGACACTATCGAGAAACCCGTTTGTCCAGAGTTTGGAGTAGACACCCTGGCCATTACCACGCCCACGCGAAAGGAGCACGCAGAAAGCGGGCAGATTCTTGTTTTCACTTCCCAGCCCATAGCTAAGCCACGCACCCATGCTCGGTCGGTTGCCCTGCTGCGCGCCGGTTTGCATAAACGTGAGCGCCGGGTCATGATTAATGGCCTCCGTATGCATCGTTTTGATCACACAGAATTCGTCAATCACTTTGGCCATGTTCGGAAACAACTCGCTAACCCAAATGCCGTTGCGGCCGTGCTGTTGAAATCGGAAATAGGAGCCTACCAGCGGAAATTTTTTTTGCTTGGAAGTCATACCTGTGAGACGCTGACCGTTCCGGATTGACTCGGGCAAGTCCTGGCCCGTCATTGTATTTAGTAGCGGTTTGCAGTCGAAGCTTTCGAGTTGCGAAGGGGCACCATTTTGAAACAGGTAAATGATCCGCTTGGCTTTTGGCGCAAAGTGGGCCACACCCAGCGGAGCAGCGTCCACATTCTCACGCTCCCAGAAGGATGGAATCAAAAGCGAACCCAACGCCGCACTGCCGAGTCCAAGCCCGAGTTTTCCCAGGAAATGCCTGCGGTTGACGTTCAGTCGGCTTTCGAGAAACTCTTTTTCCATGCGATCAAATGCGGGTAATGGTTTCGTCTAAGTTATAAATCGTCATGATCACCTGAATAAAAGCGGCCAGTTGACTCTTGCTGGCGATTTCCGTGTGTGGATATTCCCCCACGGAAATTACCTCCGCTGCCTGAGTTGGATTAGTTGCAAACGCAGTAGCCTCGTCCTTCCAATACTGCATGAGCAAACGCAGCTCTTCCGGCTGCGGCTTTCTACAAGTAATCTTACGGAACGCGGTTACGATCTTCTCTTCATCGTTCAGCGAAGTGCCCATCAACTTCTCGGCCAACACCCGTGCAGCTTCTAACACCTGCGGGTCGTTCATCATCACCAGCGATTGCAGCGGGGTGCTGGTACGCAAACGACTTACCTCGCACTGGTCGCGGCTGCTGCCATCAAAGATCAGCATCGCAGGTGGTGGAACGGTTCGTTTGATGAAGTTGTACATGCCACGCCTATATAAATCGTGACCGTGATCCTGAACGTACTTCGTGAGCCCGCGACCGGAAGTAGCCACTTCCCAGATTCCTTTCGGCTGGTAGGGTTTTACACTTGGGCCTCCGATTTCTTTGACCAACAGGTCGCTGCTTGCCAAAACTGCATCGCGTACCAATTCGGCTGGCAACCGCATGCGTGGCGCCCGCGACAAATAGATGTTTTCCGGATCCCGCTCCCGCTGACTTGTTCGTACGTGTGATGATTGCCGATAGGTGTCCGACATCACCATTTGCTTGACCAATCGCTTTACATTCCAGCCGTGGCTCACAAAGTCCACCGCCAGCCAGTCGAGCAGCTCCGGATGGGAGGGAAGCTCACCTTGCATGCCAAAGTCGCCGGTTGTCTTTACCAGTCCGCGGCCAAAGAATTCCTGCCACATCCGGTTCACAAACACCCGTGACGTTAGTGGATGCTGAGGGTCGGTTAGCCATTTCGCCAGCCCGAGCCGATTCCGCGGCAGGCGAGTTGAATCAAACGGTAAGATCGATTCGGGAGTGCCTGCCGTCACCACATCGCCTAGCGCATCATACGCACCCCGCTTTAAAATATGGGTGGGCCGCTTCCAGGAGCTGTCGCGCATGATCATGACCTGCACAGGCAGCGAGTCCTTTTTGTTGATGAACTGCAGAATTTTTTGAACGTCTTCGGTGGTGACTTTCAGGCGGGGTGGGTCGGCCGCGGTACCCGAGTAGATATCGCCCTGATAGCCCTTTTCGGCCACTTGATTAAAGAAAGCAAAAGTACGATAGTAATCGCGCTGCGAAAGTGGATCGTATTTGTGATCGTGGCACTTGGCACATTCATACGTGAGCGCCAGAAACGCTTTGCCAAATGTATTTGTGCGATCGGTTACGTATTCGATACGGTATTCTTCATCGATCACGCCGCCTTCCTGTGTGATTTTGTGGTTGCGATTGAAGCCAGTGGCCAGCAGCATTTCGGGTGTTGGATTGGGTAACAGATCGCCCGCCAATTGCCAGGTAATAAACCGATCGTAGGAATAATTCTGGTTAAAGGCGTGAATGACCCAATCACGCCACGGCCACATAGTCCGAAGTCCGTCATCCTGATAGCCGTGGGTGTCGGCATACCGGGCGATGTCCAGCCAATGGATGGCTAACTTTTCTCCGTAATGGCGGTTTGCGAGCAGTTCGTCTACTACTTTTTCGTAGGCGTTGTCCGACACATCCGCCAGAAAGGTATTTTGCTGCTCCAATGTTGGGGGCAGGCCGATTAAGTCGAAGTACACCCGTTTCAGTAGTTGTTCCTTGGAAGCCTCCGGGTTGGGGGCAAGGCCACGTTCCTCCATTCTGCGCCACACAAACCAGTCGATTTCATTGTGTCCCCATTTGCCACCGGCTGGTACGGTTTGTTTTTGGGGAGCCGTAAATGCCCAGTGCGGTTCATATTTCGCGCCTTGCCGAATCCACTTTTCGATCAGATTAATTTCGAAAGCTGTTAGCGCCAGGTTGGAAGCGGGCGGGGGCATTACTTCGGCCGTGTCTGTGGAAGTGATTCGTAAAAAAACCGCAGACGCTGCGGGTTGGCCCGGTACAAGGGCATGCGCATCGGGCGTGTCTTTCAAGGCTGCGTAGGCGCTCTCAGCGAGGTCGAGGCGCAGGTTTGCTTTGCGTTGCTGCGCATCCGGGCCGTGGCATTTCAAACAGCGGTCGCTCAGGATGGGGCGGATGTGAAAGTTGTAGCTCACTTCCTCGGGGAGTCGATCGCCTTGCGGCTGGCACCCCAAAAAGAGCACTTCGCCAATGACGGCTAACCCACATATCCAGGAAAGCGACCGGAATTTCATTTTTGTGAAAATAGAAAATTTTTGGGACGGTAAAGTGCTTTTTTAGATCAGTTGTCGGAAGGCGCCTTGAACAGTTACGCCACGTGAGCGTTTTGTTTCCCGCAAAAAATCCGTTACTTAAGATCGCTTATCAAACCACTATCACCTTCCTTTATTTGCGTTCCCGATGCCCCACGATCTTCTCGATAATCTTCATGTTAGTAAAGGTGCCTTTAGCGAAATCATCGAAAAAGGCCACGGCTACATCTCGTTCCCCAAACTGAGAGGGCCGCTGGGGCCGCGGATGAATTTCAATGGTCGGGAAAAAATCGTTTGGAGTTTGAATGACTACCTGGGGTTAGCCTGCCATCCGGAAGTGGTGCGCACAGATGCGGAGGCGGCTTCTCGTTATTCCATGGCTTACCCAATGGGTTCGCGAATTATGTCGGGGCATCAGGATGAGCACGAACAACTGGAGCATGCGTTAGCCGAACATGTAAACAAGGAGGCGGCCATTCTTTTCAACTTTGGTTATCCGGGGGTGGTGTCATCCATTGATGCGATCTTGTCGCGCAAGGATGTGGTGATTTATGACGAAGAGTCGCACGCCTGCATCATCGATGGCGTTCGGCTTCATCTGGGCAAACGGATGGCGTTTAAGCATAACGACATTGCCCACCTGGAAAAACAACTGATCCGGGCTCAGGAAATAGTGGCACAAACCGGGGGCGGCATTTTGGTGATTAGTGAAGGAGTATTTAGCATGCGTGGCGACCAGGGGCGGCTCAAGGAAATTGCAGCGCTTAAGCCCAAATACGGGTTTCGGTTTTTCATTGACGATGCTCACGGTTTTGGTGTGTTAGGGACCAACGGAGCGGGCACAGCCGCCGCACAAGGCGTACAAGATGACATTGATTTTTACTTTGCCACTTTTGCCAAAGCCATGGCAACCGTAGGTGGGTTTCTGGCGGCCAAAGCCCATGTAGTGAAATACTTGTACTACAATGCCCGCTCCCAAGTTTATGCCAAATCTCTGCCGATGATCATCACGCTTGGTGCCTTAAAACGCTTGGAGCTATTGCAGCAAGAACACGGTTTGCGAGCCCAAGTCTGGGCACAGGCAACCAAGTTACGAACCGGATTACAGGCACTTGGCCTTTCGGTTGGCGGAGGCGAATCGCCCATTACTCCGGTGTATTTGCCGTGTTCGGTCGAAGAAGCGGCTCAAGTGGTGCTAGACTTACGAGAACGGCATCATATTTTTTGCTCTGGGGTTATGTACCCGGTTGTACCTAAGGGGGTGATCTTATTCCGACTGGTGGCAACCGCACGCCATTCTGATGCAGATATTGAGCAGACCATTGACGCCTTTCGGGTGATGGCTAATCGACTGAAAAAAGGTTTCTATTCACAACACACAGTTGACCAATAACGGTGAGCATGAACGTGGCCGTTCCGTACACATTTTTCCGGTGGCTGGTTAGTTTTGTCGCTTAAAAAGATTATGACCGAACGTGAACTGATCAAACTTGAGGCTACCATTCGCAGGAAGATGGATGAAATCCGCGCACAACGTGTAAGTTTAAAGGACTCCGGCCTTGGGGGCTTGATGAACACATTGAAGAAGGTAGATGAGGCGTCTTACGAACGCATCCTGCCAGATTACAAGAAAATGGTTTCGGAGCGAATCTTTAAATGATGGAAGCACCGCTTGAATTTGATACCGAGATTGGGCCAGGGATAGAAACGTAAAGCCCGCCACGGGTAGGCCTGTGTGTGTGCGCGGACTTGAAGTGAATAGCCCGGTGGCGGCCCCAGCGGAGCGCCAGGCCCCCATTACTTAGCTGTAACCAATGACTCGAAAGTTGGCAGTTCAATCCGATGAAGCAACTTGGCTTCCAACACGTCTGCCCACGTGTGCATGTAGCGCACAACATCTCCTTTGTTATTGTGGCGGGGGAACCCGCTGGTGACATCCATCGCCTGGAGTACCATCGGATCTGAGAGTCGCTCTAAGTGTTTCAGGTCGGCTGTGTCTAAGCCGGCTCCAACAAGTTCGGAGATCAAGTCATCCATCGGTAAACCGCTGGTAGGGCAGTAGTCGTTTAGTTGTTCAGTCCAATCGCCATGGCCGGTCATGGCGCGCTGGTGAATCTCTTCTTTTCGCAGCTGGGTAATTTCTTGCGCTAAGAATCCACAGTTGCAAGCACCCATGTGGCCCCATTCATATTGCGAACTTTGTGCCAGCCGTTTTGCCGCTTTGCGGATAGCTGAAATCAACTCTACGCTTTCCTTCGCCATAACTCAAATTTTACTCACTTCTATAACTTCAAAAGTACAGAATTGTTCGTGCGTGTTTTGCTTGTTTATCCGTTTTTCGGGGCCTTGATTCTGGCGCTTGCGCTAGCCGGATGTTCGGGTGCGGATCTGGTCGAAGAGTCGGCTGCATCGTGGTTCCCGGAGGTTGATTCTTCGATCCGACCCCAAGACGATTTTTACCGGCATGTCAACCAGCGTTGGTTGAGCCAACCTGTGCCGTCTGCTGGCGATCAGGTATTTAGCCCCCGCACTTTACTGGAGCAGCACGTGGATGCGTTTTTGTTACAACATTTGCTCGCGGTTGAGACCGATGGCAGTTTTCCGGAGGGAACCGACCAGCGCAAGGCGCTCAACTTTTTTTTGTGGGCAACCGATTCAGTAACTGCCCGCCAGGGGTTGCGCTCCATTCAGCCTTGGTTGCAACAAATTCGTTCGATCAAGACCGAAGCCGATTTTTTGCGTGTACTCCGTGTGCTGCAAACCAGCCGGGTGCCCGTGTTTTTTGAAGCCCAAGAGGTTTCCGCCCGACAAGTTGTAATCCGGCCGCTTTCGCTCAAGGCACGCACGCCCTTTTCGGGCCAGGCAGTCGACAGCCGGCGGACGCGGGGTCAACTCATTGCCGCGGCGTTGGAAAGAAGCGGAATAGCAAGTGCTGAAGCGGTACGTAAGTCGAATGAAATTGAAGGACTGGAACGCGCACTGGATGATGCGTGGCTGAAACCCGCGGCCGCGGAACTGGTGCGGCCTCTGGGGGATTTGGCTCGTAGCACGTATGTTTCGTGGGAGGTATACTTCCAGCGCGATTTGAAAGACACCCTCCGTGTGGCGCAGCCGGCCTACTGGCAAGTGGTGAATCAGTTTATTGCCGCCACTACGAACCTGGAACGCAAAAAGGATTTTTTAACGTGGCGCGTGCTGGCTACCACTGCGCCGTTCCTTGGCCCGGAGTGGTTGCCAGTGGTTTATGGGGCGCGATCTGTTTACTGGCGGTCGCATTGTTTCGCGATCACGCGCCGGGTTTTTCCGGACGTATTTGCACGCATGTATGTGCGTGGTAATCGCAGGTTGGCACGTGAGGCTGAAGTGGAAGAGCTAGTAGAAAATGTGCGCCTTGCCTTGGCACAGAAGATAAAGGAGACCGTTCGTTGGCCGGATTCAATTAAACGCGAGTTGCTGGGTACGCTGGCACGCAGCCGCGCAACTTTGTTGCCGGACAGACCCTACCAAAGCTACCAGACTCTTGTCACGGCCCGGGGTAGCAATCAGTTGTGGGCCGAGCGGATGTTAACTTTAGTGGCGCAGCAACGAATCTCCCATCCGGAAGACACGCTACTATTATGGCAACCGTTTTCTACCCACGTGCAACGCATCTCGCTGGATCGAATCTTGGTTCCGCTCGCGGTCTTAGAGCCACCGTTCCTGACAACCGATATTGCATGGAACTATGGATCCATCGGGGTGGAGGTTAGCCGCTCGCTTTTACAACAGTTGCCACAGGTGTCGGTTCAAGAAGGAAGCCTGGATGTGAATGTGGTGGACGTGGCCTACCGCGCATGGGAGCGCTATCAGATGGAGGCCGGTCAAACAGATCAATCGGACACTCATTTCTTTATAGCACTTGCGTACCACCACCGTCTCTTAAGCCCAACCGATCCCGCCGCGGGCGCAGAACGTGCCGCCCAGGTGTTTGATGCACTTTCCAGCTTTCCGCCCTTTTATCAAACCTTTGGCGTAACCGACCGCGACAAAATGTTTCGCGACATGAAGTACCGCGCGGTGATTTGGTAGAAACCGTTCGCTTCACTATTATTGCCCCGTAATTTGTAATCATGGGAAAAGGAGATAAAAAATCGAAGAAAGGAAAGCGTTGGAGAAACTCGTACGGTGTGTCTCGCAACAAGAAGGCGATCAAGCTTCGCTTAAAGCGGGCAGCCTCGAAGAAAGTAAAAGTGGAATTGGAAGCAACCGCAGCCAAGCCTAAGCGTGCGGTTAAGAAAAAAGCCGAAGCATAACATGAATCCAATCTATCAGGCATGGTGGTGGCGCCCTTCAACTCCGGTTGATCGGTGTGCGCATGCGCGATAGAGTGGACAACGGTAACATACCTAAGCCCGCCCCGATCAAAAAGGGGCGGGCTTTTTTATTTATCGAAAACAACACGATGATGACCTATACGATACAAACTTTTTCGCAGCAGCTTCTGGCTGATACCTTGACGCCCGTGAATATCTACCTGAAGCTAAGGGACGTGTTTGCCGGCAGCATTTTGTTGGAAAGTTCGGACTACCACGGGGATGAAAACAGCTTGTCCTATATCTGTTGCGATCCGCTTGCTTCGTTTACCGTAATGGGTGAGGAGATTCAAATCACCTACCCGGATGGTGCGCAAGAAAACCATCCAATCCGTGAGCGGGATGAGGTATTACAGCGGCTCGTTGGCTTCGTGAATGCGTTTCGACCGGCTGCATCCGATGGTAAGTATACACATACGGGCCTGTTTGGATACACTAATTACGATGCCGTTCGCTATTTTGAAAGTGTGCCGGTTCGGGCGGAATCTGCGAAGGTGCCCGATATGGTGTACAAGTTGTACAGGTTTGTGATTGTGGTCAACCACTTTAATAACGAGTTGATGCTCTACCAACACGAAGTGGGTAACCAACCGTTGCAACTTGAAAGGGTGCGGCAGCTGCTCTGGAGTAATCGTTTTTCGACCTATGCGTTTCAACGTGTGGGGGAAGAGCGTAGCTTCTCCACGGATGCAGAATTCTTGCTACAAATTGAGCGTGGCAAACAGCATTGCTACCGAGGTGATGTGTTTCAAATAGTGTTATCGAGGCGGTTTGCTACCGGGTTTCGCGGTGATGAGTTTAACGTGTACCGCGCGTTGCGTTCGATCAACCCCTCACCTTATTTATTCTATTTCGATTACGGCAACTTTAAGTTAATGGGCTCTTCGCCCGAAGCGCAACTCCAGGTGAAGAACGGCATCGGCTACATTTACCCTATCGCGGGAACGTTTCGCAGAACCGGTAACGACCGGGAGGATGCGGATTTGGCCGCGCAGCTTGCCCGCGATGAAAAAGAGAACGCTGAGCACGTGATGCTCGTAGACTTGGCACGCAACGACATGAGCCGACATGCCAGCGATGTGACCGTTGCCGTCTTTAAAGAGATTCAATTTTACTCGCATGTGATTCACTTAGTTTCAAAAGTCACGGGCCGCCTACATACAGATGTCTCGAGTTTGGCGCTTGCCGCAGCCACCTTTCCAGCGGGTACACTTTCGGGGGCGCCTAAACACAAGGCGATGCAGTTAATCAAAGAACTGGAACCGGTAGGCCGCGGATTCTATGGAGGTGCGATAGGGTTTATTGGCCTGGACGGGTCATACAACCATGCTATCATGATCCGTACCTTTTTGAGTCGCGGAAATCAATTGTTTTATCAGGCCGGTGCTGGTGTGGTGTCCAAGTCGGACGCGGCCTCGGAGTTACAAGAAGTTAATAACAAACTGGGCGCACTCCGTAAAGCGTTGGAGATGGCCACCACGATCTAACGGTTATGAGAATTTTAGTCCTCGATAATTACGATTCATTCACGTATAATCTCGTACACATTTTGCGACACCTGGGCCATGCGCCCGATGTTGTGCGCAACGATCAATTGCCAGTGGAGGCTGCCGCTGTGTACGACAAAATCCTGCTTTCGCCTGGCCCGGGGATTCCGGAAGAGGCCGGCATTTTGAAGCCCTTGATTCGCCAGTGGGGTTCCACCAAAAGTATCCTGGGTATCTGCCTGGGCCATCAGGCAATTGCGGAAGTGTATGGATCCGCTCTTTTTAATATTCCAAACGTCCTGCACGGGGTGACGTCGCAAGCGCGCGTGACGGTTGCAGATGACTATTTGTTTGAGGGCGTTTCACCCGTTTTTCTGGCCACTCATTATCATTCCTGGGCGGTGGAGCCCA
>JBIIVI010000073.1:0-10000 GCA_044339555.1 Cyclobacteriaceae bacterium
TTCTGTTGAATACCATTTAGCTGTTCCGCTGTTTAAGTTTACTCTTAAACAAACGGTGTCAAGCCCAGTGTTTCGAATTCCTTCGATTACGTGTTTAGCCGTAACTATATAAGGGGTCTGATTTTTATTAGTGTCGTCAACTACTAAAAATCCGGTTCCGCCTATGATATATTCCCCGTCCGCCTTTTGGAGTCCAATGAATACAACACATTTCTTTATGTCCAATGGTAACTGCATGTCTTGAAAAAATTACCGCCAACCCCCGAATTTATACAATTGCCACTCTTCCTGCTACACAGATGTACCCCCGTTCTGCATCTCGGCCGAAATTAGCGGGGTAACAACGCGTGAGGAATAAACGGGCTCCGGCCACGGATTGTAGTGGAAACCCCGCCAGGGGTGGGTAGGCGCGCGGGCGCGGAGTTGGAACGGAAAGCCGGGCCGCGTAGCGGGGGCCTGTGCGCGGCACGCGGGGCCGCCAAGAAAAATTCGTTTTGCACACCGCAGCAAAAAAAAATGGCACCCGCTTTTTCGCAGATGCCATTGATGAAATAAAACGTTTTGCTTACAGGTGGATTACTTCGCCATAGGCGGCGGCAGCAGCTTCCATCACGGCTTCGCTCATGGTGGGGTGCGGGTGCACGGACTTGATAATTTCATGCCCGGTGGTTTCTAACTTGCGGGCGGCCACGACTTCGGCAATCATCTCGGTTACGTTGGCGCCAATCATGTGTGCACCGAGCCACTCGCCATACTTGGCATCGAAAATTACTTTTACAAAACCATCGGGTGCACCGGCGGCTTTTGCTTTGCCGGAGGCGGTGAACGGAAACTTGCCCACTTTAACCTGGTAGCCGGCTTTCTTGGCGGCCTCTTCGGTGTAGCCCACGGAGGCAATCTCGGGCGAGCAGTAGGTGCAGCCGGGTACGTTGTTGTAGTTGAGCGGTTCCGGATGGTGGCCGGCAATTTTTTCTACGCAGATAATACCTTCGGCTGAGGCTACGTGCGCCAATGCGGGGCCTTTTACAATGTCGCCAATGGCGTACACGCCGGGTACGTTGGTTTTGTAGAAATCGTCTACCAGCACTTTACCTTTTTCGTGCTTTACGCCTGCGTCTTCCAGCCCGAGGTTTTCGAGGTTGGTGGCCACGCCCACGGCCGAGAGCACGATGTCGGCTTCGAGTTTAATTTCTCCGGTGGGTGTTTTTACGGTGGCTACGCAGCCTTTGCCGCTGGTATCTACTTTGGTAACTTCAGAACCGGTGTAGATGGTGATGCCGGATTTCTTGAAACTTTTTTCGAGTTGCCTGGAAATTTCTTCGTCTTCTACGGGCACAATGCGCGGCAGAAATTCTACGATGGTTACTTCCGTGCCGATGGCGTTGTAGAAATAGGCAAATTCTACACCAATGGCGCCGGAGCCTACCACCAACATTTTTTTCGGTTGCTTCTCCAGCACCATCGCCTCGCGGTAGCCGATAATTTTTTTGCCATCCAGCGGCATGGCGGGCAACTCGCGCGCGCGGCTGCCCGTGGCGAGGATGATGTGCTTGGCGGTGTACTCGGTTTTTTTACCGGAGGCATCCGTTACTTCTACCTTGCCGCCTTTTTTGAGTTTGCCGTGGCCGAGGAGTTGATCGATCTTGTTTTTCTTGAGCAGGAATTGCACGCCTTTGCTCATGCCTGCGGCTACTTCGCGGCTGCGTTTTACCATGCTGGGGAAGTCGGCCGTGGCATCTTTTAATTGAATGCCGTAATCGGCCGCGTGTTTAACATATTCAAAAACGTTGGCGCTCTTTAATAGGGCCTTCGTGGGAATGCAACCCCAGTTGAGGCAAACGCCCCCGAGCTCGGCCTTCTCTACCACGGCGGTTTTCAAGCCGAGTTGCGAGGCGCGAATGGCGGCTACATAACCACCGGGGCCGGATCCGATTACAATTACATCGTAATTCATGAACTAGTATTTGTTGTTTTTCGCGTTATAAAGGGCGGCAAGTTAACGCAAAATGGTTGTTAGAAAAAGGTGCCTGCGCAAGTCGGGCCGCTCAAGGTTGAAACGATCGGGCCGCCTTTTTATAGTCGCAAAGCCCCGAAATTTCTACTGGCTTTGTGGGGCCTGCGGCTGCTCGCAACTGCGCTCGTGCCACCGGTGTGCATTGCGCAGGGTGCGACTAATTGGGTACGCCGAGCCGACCAACAAAAACACTACTACTAATGCGGTGGAAACAGAAAAACGGGTGCGTGCTACTTCCACCAGCCGCAACACGGGCAAGTACAGCAACCACGGAATAATAAAAAAGTATCGGTCGGCCTCGTAGCCATCCAGAGGCCCCATGGCAATAAAACCCAGGCAGTACACCAGCGCCAGACAAATGGGCTGTGCCAGCGCATGTGTACGAAATCGCCAGACGCCCACGCAGGCCAGCGTGAACAAAAGCGCAAAGAGCACACCCCAGAACGCGTGCGAAGTTGCCGGCACAAAGGCAGCCGCTAAACTAGTACCGGCAATTTGGGCGTTGCCGGACAAGGCCCGCAAAAAGGTTTGTTGATAAAACGCGAAGTCGGCTGAAATCATCCATGTGTTGTAACCATTCCAGACCCAGAAGCCACTGGTGGCCACCAGAAAAAAGAGTGCGTTGAATCGGAGGCTTTTGATTGATACTCCTTCCTTCACCAAACTGGCGACACAAAGGCCCACGATCCAGAACACGCCTGCATTGCGTTGGAGACAAAGCAAAAATCCAAGTACGAATAACAAGCTCGTACGCCAACGGCCAGTTGGACACGTGCTCACCAAAAACAGCGCGAGTGCCAGCGTAGCGAACACCAACTCCGACCAGACAAAAACAGAAATCAGCAGCAGATGCAAGCCCAGCAGTACCGCGAAAATGAAGGTGGCGCGTGTGGCAAAATCCCGCAAGTAGTAGCAACTGATTTTATACACCAGCACACCTATTGCCAACTTGCAACCGGTGTGTAGCATCCAAACGCCTTGGAGCGGATCATCGAACAAATTGATCAACATTGGGAACAAGGGCGGCCAATAGGCGTACCGAGAACCGTCCGGGCTGAGAAAAACACCAGTGGCCCCAAAACTCTTCGCGGCCGAGAGGTATTGCAGTGAGTCGGACGTGAGCAGGAAGCCGCATTTACGTGCGTACCCTTCCAATAAAAGTGCAAGCAACATGGCACCTGTTGTAAACACTTGAAGCGAGAAATCGCGAGCCGAAGGCCACTGCATAGTGTGCTAATTAAATACTATTTTTAGGCTTTCGGATATAAAAAATCGAATCATGAATTTATTGAAAGGAAAAAACGCATTGGTAACCGGCGCCTCCAAAGGCATCGGCCGTGCCATTGCATTACGCTTTGCGCAGGAGGGCGCCAACGTGGCCTTTACTTACCTCAGCAGTGTAGAGCAGGGCGTAGCATTAGAAAATGAGTTGAAAGCATTTGGCATTCAGGCCAAGGGGTACCGATCGGATGCGTCTGACTTTGCCCAAGCCGATAAGTTAGTGAATGATGTAGTGGCAGATTTTGGATCGTTGGACATATTGGTGAACAACGCGGGCATTACGATGGATAACCTGCTGTTGCGCATGAACGAAGAGGCATGGGATAAAGTGATGAACGTGAATTTGAAGTCCTGCTTCAACACGGTAAAAGCAGCCACGAAGCCCATGATGAAACAAAAGAGTGGCTCCATTATCAACATGACATCCGTGGTGGGCATCAAAGGCAATGCCGGCCAGGCTAACTACGCAGCCTCCAAAGCGGGCATCATTGGCTTCACCAAATCGGTAGCCCTGGAGTTGGGCTCGCGTGGCATTCGCAGCAACGCCATCGCGCCTGGTTTTATCGAAACCGAAATGACGGCCAAGCTGGACGAGAAAACGGTGCAGAGCTGGCGCGAAGCCATTCCGCTTAAACGGGGCGGGCGGCCGGAAGACGTGGCCGATGCCTGTATCTTTCTGGGTTCGGATCTTTCTACCTACATCTCGGGCCAGGTGTTGCAGGTAGATGGTGGCATGTTAACGTAGCCCGCGCGACCTTCTTTCTCAGGGCTACACCTTTTTTGTTAAACGTCTTGGGATGAGAAAACTGGCCGGCTTTGAAATTCGCTGGCAACCCCTGCTACTAAGTGTGTAAACGATTTGAGTATGAGCTTCTTAAACTCTGGAAAATGTCTGGGCTGGCTCATGGGTTGGCTGTTGTTGATGAGATCGGCCCACGGCCAAACGCTGCGTGGCACGTTGTTAGACAGCCTTACCCGTGAGCCGCTCGCGTTTGCAAACCTGGCGCTGGACGACAGACGTTCGGGGGCCACTACCGACATCGATGGTCGCTTTCAATTGTCGCTGCCACCCAACTACCAGGGCAATGTGCACATCAGCTACGTGGGGTATCAATCGCGCGTGCTGCCGGTGGAACTACTGCGCAAGTCCACACAGATTTTGTTGAAGCCTTCCGTTCGCCAGTTGGCGGAAGTAACGATCGTGGCGGGCGCAAACCCGGCCTGGCGGATCATTCGAAAAGCAACCGAAGCGAAAGACAACCACCGCCCGGAGCGGTTGAATTCGTATGCGTATAAATCGTACACCAAAGTTGTTTTCAAGTTGGAGGGCGAGTCCGTGTCGGCCGATAGCTTACGAAGGCGCAACAAAAAACAAGTGCTCTCTGCGGATGACTCCACCACGCTCCAATTGGATTCGATCCGAAAGAAACAGCACCTGCTCGTCACCGAATCCGTAGCCGAAAAATTTTACCAGCGCCCGAATCGGCAGATAGAACGCTTATTGGATTATCAAATCTCGGGCTTTCAAACCGCCCTGTTGGCTTCGATGCCAAACGATTACCAGCCGCTGGGATTTCAGGATGATTGGATCAAGATCTTGGGCAAAGACCATTTAAACCCACTGACGCGTAACAGCGAACGGGTCTATGACTTTACCCTGACGGACACCACCTTTTACGCGGGCGATTCTGTATTTGTGATTGCTTTTGCGCCTTTAGGAAATTCCAACGACAACCAACTTTCAGGTCAGATTTCCATTTGCACGAATGGCTGGGCCATTAAGAACGTGATCGCGCGATCAGCCGATCCGTTTGCAAAAATTGATTTTCGGATTCAGCAGAATTATGAACAAGTTTCGAATCAGTGGTTTCCCGTACAACTCAACACCGATCTATATCTCAAAGAAAATCGGATTGGCTCGCTTTTTCTGGCGGTAGTTGCACGCAGCTATTTGCAAGACATTCAAATCAATCCGCCCATCAGCAAATCCATCTTTGCGGATGCGCAGATAGAACTAGGCGGTGTGCGCGACACCACTCAACTTAAAAAATATCGCACCGAGTCGCGCGACAGCTTGGAGTCGCGCACGTACGAATGGTTGGATTCGGTCGCCCAAAAGATGAAAGTATTTAAAGTCTTCGATCGGCTGACGGAGGGCTTTTTTGCGAACGTGTATCCCACTGGCAAGATCGACTGGCAGTTGAACCGCGTATTGCGATTCAATCGCTTTGAAGGTTTGCGCCTGGGCGCAGGGTGGCGCACCAACCAACGTTTTTCAAAAACTTTTTCAATTGGTGCCTATGCGGGCTATGGCTTTCGCGATCGGCAGTGGAAATGGGGTGGCGATCTTTTACTCAACCTGTGGCGCAGGTACGACTGGACGCTGCAAGTTGCTTATGCCAGCGACCTTCAGGAGCCGGGTGTGTCGCAGTTCTTTTATGGTTATCGCAACCTCAGTAGCTATTCACTGCGCCAATTGAGTGCCAATCGCTTCGATCGGATGGAGCAAATTAGGATTCGCACGAGTTGGAAGCCCGGTACTTCGTGGCGGATCCGCGCAGGGATTTCTCGCACCGAGTTCACACCACAATTCTCCTATGCCTTTTTACACGGCAATGAGTTGCTCAACACGTTTCGCATTGCGGAAGCGATGGGCGAAATCACGTACATCCATCGGCTGCGCGAAGCACTTCTGGCCGGGCGCAAGGCGTTGGTGCAATTGGAGCGACCGGTCTTTACGGTCGGCATGGCCCGTGGATTCAATCAATTGTGGGACGGCCAATTTGCGTACACACGCATCGATGCATTCTTTAGCAATCGGTGGAAACACCGCTTCTGGGGTACCAGCGAAATCGCGCTCGTGGGCGGTTATCTCACAGGAGTTGCCCCGATCCAAAAACAATTTTTCGGACCGGGCAGCAAAGAGACCGGAGTTTGGGTAACCCACACCTTTCAAACCATGGGCATTTATGAGTTCGTTAGTGATCAATACGCATCCGCATTTTGGAAGCACAATTTTGGATGGCTCTATCAAAGCCGGTATTCCAAGCCCGAGCTTATTCTGTGGCAGGGCGCTGGATGGGGCCGCTTTCAGAACGCTGGCAATCGCGAGGGACATAATTTTATTGAGATCCGCGATTTCAGTCAAGGCTATTTTGAAACCGGATTGGGTGCCGATAATGTGCTGCGGATGAACTATGCAGATGTGGGCTACCTTGGCTTAGGCGGCGGGGCGTTCTACCGGTGGGGTGCTTATCAACTGCCTACCACTCGCGAAAACCTGCTATTCCGACTCAATATGACCATCAGTTTCTGAAAAGAAGGAGTAAGATGGAATCCGCTTTAGTGTCGGATCAAACAAACTTTGCAAAACTTCATTTTCTCGGGCGGGCGTTTTTTAGGTGGGCGCTTGTGCCCGAAGTAGGTAGGATCGTTATTCCGCGGGTTATCGGCACTTCGCTCAATTGCTCGCCTGTTTTTGGCCAATGCATCCGCGCGCTCGTAGTAGCGATCCTGCGCATCAAACGTCAGCCCTTTTTTTTTCTTCTTCTTGGAGACTTTAGGCGCATACTCTTTCTGCGGGAAATACGGCTCGATGGATGAAGCATCCGCTTTTTGGCGTTGCTTTTTCTTTTGACCAAAAGCAATGGACGAAAGCATCAAAACAACTAAAAGAAATCCAAACCGCATACACCAAAGGTACGCCTAATGGCGGATACCGCATTCATAGCAATACCGCATTTTGTGGGGCGGTCGTTTGCGTGGTTTCTTCCGATGCCCAAAGTTCGATTTCGTGTGCTTCGACTGCTCGATCATCATCTTCTGGCGTAGGCGCGCGGCACGCTCAACGCGTTCGTAAAACTCATATTGCGCCGTGTGGCGAACAGGAGTGCGTTTGCGGCTACCGGCCTTTACCCGGTTGTATCCTTTTTTCTTCTGTCGGGCAGTTGGTGGTGTTTGCGATGGCAAGAATCCGTTGCCGGGATCCAAACTGGTGGGCCGCTGGGGCTGCTGCGCCCAAACTGAAAACGCCAAAAAGCTGGCCGCCCCAAAAAAGAAAAGCCTTAGTTTTTGCATAGCTAAGGCTTAACGATTCAAGCACGCGATTAGTATTCAACGTACTAACTGCTCTTCATTTGCGTAAGTGTTTGCTGCCTGCGAAAAATCCAGGGCGGTGTAGGATTTTCTTCTTTCCAAAGACCTTTGCCATTCTCTTGCGCTTGTGCGCGTACTGTCTCCAGTTCGGGAATGGGATTGCGCTCGGCTGTCCAAGCCAGGCCCTGTTTCAGCAATTCTAGTCGTGGATCATCTTCACCTTCAAATGAAACAATTCCGAGGCGGTTTCCCCACCGATCTTTGCCCTGGATAGCGATGGTTACCTCACGATTGAGTAACAGTTTCTCCAACGTCTTTTTTGCTTTCTCCCCAAACTCCTGCTCCAACTCCGGGCAGTCTATTCCGAACAGCAGGATTTTATATGATTCCCCATCCAAACTAGCTACCTCAATGGTATTTCCATCTACTACCGTAATAACACGGCCACCAATCTGCTCGGCATAAACTGATAACTGAAGCAGTACCGCCACCAAAACTCCCCAAGTTGTCGTCATACGGTTTTTTTTGATTGATACCCAAAGGTCTGCTTGGTAAGCAGCAATTGACCGGCCAATCGTGCATTTTGCCGACTGATGTAAGAAATCAGTCGTTTTGGTATGCCGTCCATCTCAAATCGGGACTTGCATTCCAGTAAGGGCACAAAAAAACCCTGATTGATTAGATCAGGGTTTTTTGATAAAGAAAGGCAACGACTTACTCTCCCGGGTTTTATCCTAGTACCATCAGCGCGGGTGGGCTTAACTGCTCTGTTCGGAATGGGAAGAGGTGATCCCCACCGCTATAGTCACCTTAAACTCTTCAGTGATTTTTCGATTGGGATTTCAGCCCCCACCGTCACGCCTGGGGCGTGATCACTTTACGTTCTTCAGCCGGCACCGTTGTGCGGCCTGTATGTGGGTTCGCTCTTGAGTTAGCTCTTGAACTACCCCCTAATTTCGTTGACAACATTGATGAAAGAGTATCGGTAAAAAAATCTGACAACCGAGTTGCGAAGCAAGCACATAGTGCGTTCTCGTTGAAGCGTTCGGGTAATTAGTACTGCTCGGCTTTGCCATTACTGACTTTACACCTGCAGCCTATCGCGTGGTAGTCTCCCACGTCCCTGTTTGGAAGTCTCATCTCGAGGTAGATTTCGCGCTTAGATGCTTTCAGCGCTTATTCCGTCCCAACATAGCTACCCGGCAGTGCCGCTGACACGACAACCGGTACACCAGCGGTTGGTCCAACCCGGTCCTCTCGTACTAAGGTCAGATCCTCTCAAACTTCCTACGCCCATCACAGATAGGGACCGAACTGTCTCACGACGTTCTGAACCCAGCTCGCGTGCCACTTTAATAGGCGAACAGCCTAACCCTTGGGACCTTCTCCAGCCCCAGGATGTGACGAGCCGACATCGAGGTGCCAAACCTCCCCGTCGATATGAGCTCTTGGGGGAGATCAGCCTGTTATCCCCAGAGTACCTTTTATCCTTTGAGCGATGGCCCTTCCATGCAGAACCACCGGATCACTATATCCTAGTTTCCTACCTGATCGACACGTCTGTCTCACAGTCAAGCATGCTTATGCTATTGCACTCCTCGTACGGTTACCAAGCGTACTGAGCATACCTTTGAAAGCCTCCGATACACTTTCGGAGGCGACCACCCCAGTCAAACTACCCACCACGCAATGTCCCACGCGTTGCGCGTGGTTAGGCATCAAGAAAATAAAGGGTGGTATTTCACCGTTGACTCCCCTACGACTAGCGCCGCAGGATCAATGCCTCCCACCTATCCTACACATCATTCTCCCAATGCCAATGCGAAGCTATAGTAAAGGTTCATGGGGTCTTTCCGTCCCGTGACGGGTACACGGCATCTTCACCGTGACTACAATTTCACCGAGCTCATGGCTGAGACAGCGCCCAGATCGTTACACCATTCGTGCAGGTCGGAACTTACCCGACAAGGAATTTCGCTACCTTAGGACCGTTATAGTTACGGCCGCCGTTTACTGGGGCTTCAGTTCAAAGCTTCGCAGCTTGCGCCACTAACTTCCCCCCTTAACCTTCCAGCACCGGGCAGGTGTCAGGCCATATACATCATCTTTCGATTTCGCATAGCCATGTGTTTTTGTTAAACAGTCGCCTGGGCCATTTCTCTGCGACCACGCCGAAGCGTGGCACCCCTTCTCCCGAAGTTACAGGGTTATTTTGCCGAGTTCCTTAGCCATGATTCACTCGAGCACCTTAGGATTCTCTCCTTGACTACCTGTGTCGGTTTGCGGTACGGGCACCGTACCCATATGCTTAGCGGATTTTCTCGGAAGTCTGTTTACGTTCACTGCATTCGGCCGAAGCCTCCTGCTACTTTCAGGTTCGGTAAAGTCTGCGGATTTGCCTGCAAACCCTATACCTACACCCTTAAACGACCTATTCCGTCAGGTCGTGGAACTGTCACTCCTCCTTCCCCACTTCGCTCGGTACGCTGGTACCGGAATATTAACCGGTTGTCCATCAACTACGCCTCTCGGCTTCGTCTTAGGCCCCGACTTACCCGCGGTTGATTGACATTGCCGCGGAACCCTTAGTCTATCGGTGGGCAGGGTTCT
>JBIIVI010000368.1:0-2934 GCA_044339555.1 Cyclobacteriaceae bacterium
ACCATCATATCCACATCGCTGGTGTCGGTAAATCGGTCGCTACAAACCGAACCAAACGCGTAGGCCGACTTCACCTTGTGCGCCCGAAAAATGCGGGACAAATCGGATAGCCGTGTGGTCACAACAGCATTCAGCATGGTTATCGCACTTCCCGTTCAACTTTCACCACAAAGTACTTCGTGTCGCCACGCCACGGAAACGCCGTATAGCGTTTCACAAAATGCAAGTTCACCCGCTCGCCCGATAACGCAACTTCCTGTAGCTGCTCGATTACCTCTTGCTGGTTCGACTCAACCGAAAAATCAAACGACTCGGCAATCGGACTTGCGTTTTTCAACGCGCCAAATGTTTCCAGATTCAGTTTGCCTTCGAAGGTTTTAAACAACATTCCCTTTTCCGTAACCCGCAACACTTTGCCGGCCATAACGCCCCGTTCGTATACGCCCCAATACATGAATGCCCCTACTCCGAGCAGGAGTACCACCGCTAAAAGCCCCAGTCTCCGCAACCATTTAAAAAACATGCTACTTTTTGTTTGGTGCAAGCAAATTAGCCTTTCGGCTGAACTTTACATAAAAATAGACAGCCCCGCCAACCACCAACAGCGATATAAACTGCGAATTCGACAACACATCGCTGATCACAAATCCGCGTTGTAGATCACCCCGGAACACCTCAATCACGCTGCGGCCGATGGCATACAAAATCAGATAAACCAGAAACATCTGCCCATCAAATCGCTTGCGCGCTTTCAGCATCAACACCGTAATCAGAATCACCACAATCCACCCGGCCTCATATAACTGAGTGGGATGAAGCAGGGTGTTAAGGGGTTCTGCCTGGCAGGCGGGATTGGTAAACACCACGCCAAATGCCCGCGCGGTAGGTTGGCCATAACAACAGCCGGCCATGAAACAGCCGATACGGCCCAAGCCATGCACCAGACAGGTTACCACGGCCATCACATCCAACATGGCCAGCGTGGGCAACTTGTGGCGCTTAAAAAACCACAACATGGCGGGAATACAACACAACAGCGATCCGTAAAAAACAAATCCGCTGCCCGATAGTAGCTTGCGGGGATGGCTGAAATAGTAGCCTGGGTCTTCGAAAACCATGAACAGTTTCCCGCCCACAACACCCGTTACCACCAGCAGCAGAAACAAGTTGTTGCTCTGATCGAACGTGAGGCCAAACTGGCGTTTGCCTTGCCAAGCCATATAGGCAAAGCCCGCCACGGCCCCGAGTGCGATAAAAAAGCCGTAGGTATAAATGGTAAAGGGGCCCGCGTCAAAAAGTATCGGATGCATGGGTAAAGGATAGTTCGGTTAACGACAACTCGAATCCGGATCAGCAGCGGCCACCACGAGCGCTTGCTCCTACACAGTCATGATTTCTACTTCCTTCTTCTTCATCAGGGCATCAATCCGGGCAATGTAATCGTCTGTTAGCTTCTGCACCTGCTCTTCCGCATTTTTTACATCGTCTTCCGACACGCCCTTGATCTTTTTGATCAGCTCGTTGATCTCTTTGCGCACCGAGCGGATGCTGATCTTTCCTTGCTCGCATTCATGGTGCACCTGCTTCACCAATTGCTTTCTGCGTTCCTCCGACAAAATCGGAATGTTGATGATCACCTGCTGGCCATCGTTTTGCGGGGTCAACCCCAGATTGGCGGCCATAATGGCTTTCTCGATTTCGGCAATCAATCCTTTCTCCCACGGCTTAATAAAAATCGTGCGCGCCTCGGGGGTAGTAATCGATGAAACCTGGTTCAGCGGGCTCATGGCTCCGTAATAGGAAACAAAGATGCCGTCCAACATGGAGGGCGTAGCCTTGCCGGCCCGAATCTTCACCAACTCGTGGCCCACGTGGGTCAGGCCTTTGGCCATCAAATCTTTGGCCTCTTCCAGATATAACTCCAGTTCTTCCATACGCGTGCGGTTTATCCGTCAAATCAAAATCACTAATCGCAAATCAACAATCCCAAATCAATAATCTTATTAATCGCGCCCTCAATTAATCAACGTACCGGCCGGTTCGCCTTTCGCCACGCGCAGCAGGTTGCCGCGCTTGTTCATATCAAAAACGATGATCGGCAGTTTGTTCTCCATGCACAGCGTAAAGGCGGTCATATCCATAATATTCAAGCCTTTTTCGTAGGCTTCCTGAAACTTCAGGGTTTCGTAGCGCACCGCGTCTTTAAACTTTTCGGGGTCTTTGGTGTACACCCCATCTACACGTGTACCCTTTAGCACCACGTCTGCTTGTACTTCAATCGCCCGCAGGCTCGCGGTACTATCCGTGGTAAAATAGGGGTTGCCAATGCCCGCCCCAAAAATCACCAGTCGCCCTTTCTCCAGGTGGCGGATGGCCCTGCGCCGGATAAACGGCTCACAAACGGCTTCCATCTTGATGCCCGCCATCAGCCGGGTGTAGAGCCCGTGTCGCTCCAGCGCGCTCTGTAGCGCCATCGCGTTAATCACGGTGGCCAGCATCCCCATGTAATCGCCCTGCACGCGGTCAATCCCCAGCGTTTCGGCTTGTCCCCCTCTAAAAATATTGCCGCCGCCAATTACAATGGCCAACTCCACGCCGGTTTCCTTCACGGCTTTGATCTCTTCGCAATACTGCTCTAACACCACCGGATCGATGTTGGTGGTTTTTTGCGTGCCCTGCAGTGCTTCGCCACTGAGCTTCAGTAAAATGCGTTTGTATTTCATGGAGTGGTTAAAAATCCAGCAAATATGCGGATTTTATCAAAACAAAGGGGTTTTAGAGCAATCTGAATCTGGGCGGCTCCCTGCTCGCCCGCCCACGTGGCACACACACGCAGGGCCACGCTTTTCGCTACAACGGCCAACCGCACCGGCCCCAGCGGTTTCCGCTTCAATCGTTGCCGCGAAGTTCCCATCCTTACCAGGCGCGGAAGGA
>JBIIVI010000074.1:0-12865 GCA_044339555.1 Cyclobacteriaceae bacterium
TCCTCGGCTTGTATAAAGTCTTTTTTTATACGTCTCAAGTACAAAGCATAATTTCCAAGCAGGCCAGGTTCATTCTCGTTGAACTTCACCGCTTCCAGATAGTAGCTGTCGAGGTTTTGGTAATCCTTCTTTTCGTAGTGAAGAAAATAAGTAAAACTCCACCAAAGCCAGCCGGTAGTTGGGTACTTGTCCAACGCCCTCAAATAGATCTCTTTTCTTTTGTTAAGGTCAGGCTCATTCTCCGCCAACTTAACAAACTCAATTGCAGATAATTCTTTTTCGTCTGATCCTTCAGCTTGTCTGAATATTTGTTTAATCTCCTCAAGCTGTTCATTGGTCTTGCGGATACGCTCATTTGTAATTTCTGTCAATTCGTCCTGTATCGGCTTCACATCATCAAATACTTGCAATAGCTCATGCATCAATTCATCAAACCCATCGATCTTCACATAACTGCCATCGTGCTGGATGATCAGCTTTTGAACGCGCCTAGATGCACTGGAGGGATCAAGTCCGCACCAAAAAAAATTACTTGGCTTGCTCATCTGTTCAAAGTAGTTCATCAAACTACCATCATTACCACCATACCCAATTACAATAGGAATGTGTGTTGTGAAGATGTGGTCCAAGGGTTGCTTCCAACCCGCATCCAACGTATTGATTTCATTCTCATCGCTTTTTGGCGACAATAACAAATCGCGGTGTATTTTAACAATGAGCGGGTGCGTCGCGGAAGGTCGCGCGTAACCACTTAACGATTCGTGCCCGCAAACCAAGGGGGTTTTATTGGTAAGTTGGTAGACCGAAGACTCAATCAAACTATCAAAGTTTGTAGTCACCACACAGTGACCGGAATAGCGACTCAAAACTTGAGCCAAAACAAAATGCCCAAGACTTGGCCGAGCGTCTTTCATGGCCTGCACCAGAAACTCATAGCCCGAAATTTTGTCGTTCTCAAAACGCTTTCGGTAAATCTTGCCATAGGATGCCGCCAGATCAGTGAGGTCAATTTTTAATTCTTTGATCCACACGTTAAGCTTTTGCTGACTCACTCTCGTTTTCAATTCCTCAAACCAGATGTTTGCTAACTCGCTACCAGTAGGTATGCCACTCTTCCGACTTGCGCCAGCTCCAATAACAAAGCAAAATTTTCGATTATGCGAGTGTTTGTGGATGTCAAGTAGCGTATGCTTAAAATCACTCGAGTTGATTATCTTAAGCAAGCTATTTTTTTTGGCTACAGATTTTCTCGATCGTGATGCTTTCATAAACCCGCTTTTATTTAGGGGAGTAGCCCCTTTTTGGATATGAAAGTTAAAGAGAGGTTTGCAGTTAATAAAATATAGTGAGCCGGGTTTTTTCCGGGTTCTAACTAGAAATTCTACAGTTACTGGTCAACTGCTTGATTGTCGCCCAGAAGACGAGTCGCCCATTTATGCATCGTCAATGTTGTCCGCATCCGTCTGGAATTCGTTACTGGCAGTATCAAAGCATCACTCAATGAAAAACTATCTTATTCTAGCGGTTTTTGCCCTGCTTGCGTTCAATGGCGTGTCACAGCAGATCTTCCAAACTTCCGAGGGCGCCATTAAAGGCTATGATCCTGTGGCTTACTTTACGGATAAGAAGCCGGTAAAAGGTAAGAAACAGTTCACCTACCGATGGCAGGATGCTACCTGGTACTTTGCCTCCCAGGCTCATCTG
Organism: Cyclobacteriaceae bacterium; assembly: GCA_044339555.1. GTDB lineage: Bacteria > Bacteroidota > Bacteroidia > Cytophagales > Cyclobacteriaceae > ELB16-189. The sequence continues at coordinate 1,705 of JBIIVI010000074.1, forward strand.
GATCTTTTCAAAGCCAGTCCGGAGAAGTATGCCCCCCAGTTTGGTGGTTTTTGTGCCTACGGCGTGTCGCGCAATTATAAAGTAAAGATTGAGCCGGAAGCGTGGACGATTCTAGACGACAAACTCTATCTTAACTACGATCTGGATGTGTCTAAAACCTGGAACAAAGATCCTGCGGGCTATATTAAAAAGGCGAATGCCAACTGGGCGAAGCTAAAAGACGAAAAAGAATAAATCGCGTGCATCAGCGACTACGGAAGTAATCCCTAACGGGAATTACTTCCTTTGTTGATATGATCTGGTTATTGATTGTTTTTCTCTTTGCGGCTGCGGGCATTTATTTGTTGTTTCGCCAACCACCGTTTGGGGCGCTGCCGCGCGGTTCGGTGCGCCAACGAATTAAGCGGTCGCCAGGCTACCAGAAAGGGGCATTTCAAAATCCCGAGCCCACAGCGGTGATGGTAAGCCGCTCAGCTTTTTTCAAAACCTTGCGCGAATATGCAACGTCCAACACCAAGGCGGGCCAACCTGCTACGCCTGTTCCGGTGCATCCTTGGCAATCGAGTTATGAAAAAGCCGAAGAGCCGCTCTTGGTTTGGTTTGGGCATTCGTCCTACTTTCTGCGCATCGACCGCGTATCGATTTTGGTTGATCCTGTTTTTAGCGGTTACGCCAGCCCCTATGCGTTTGGTGCCAAAGGATTTGCCGGCACGGAGACTTTTAAGGCAACCGATTTTCAGGAATTGGATCTTGTGCTGATTACACATGATCATTTCGATCATCTGGACTACAAAACCATCACCACCCTTGCCCCGAAAACAAAACACTTTATTACGTCGTTGGGCGTGGGTGCGCACCTGCTGCGGTGGGGAATACCGGCTTTCAAAATCACCGAGTTGGATTGGTGGGAAAAAACCGAGCAGCAGGGATTGGCATTTACGGCTACACCCGCGCGCCATTTCTCCGGCCGAACGCTTACGCGCTATCAATCATTATGGTCGGGATTTGTGCTTCAATCTACCACCTTAAAGTTATTCCTTGGCGGGGATAGTGGCTATGGCGCACACTTTCGTGCGATTGGCGAAAAGCATGGTCCATTTGATTTGGCCGTGTTGGAATGTGGCCAATACAACGCAGCGTGGAAACACATTCACATGATGCCCGAACAAACGGTGTTGGCAAGTAGGGATTTGCAGGCGCGTGTGCTGTTTCCGATGCATTGGGGCAAGTTTCGATTAGCCTTGCACCCCTGGAAAGAACCCATTGAACGGGCTACTCTGGCGGCAGCCGAAAAAGGCGTGATGCTCACGGTGCCCGGTATCGGGCAACCCATTTATCTTCAAAAAGAATTTCCGCTCACGTTCTGGTGGCGAACGATGGAATAGCCGCGTAGTGGGTTCATCCCGATCCCGCCAAGGCAACCCGGGATTTGAATACTTCCCAACATACAATTCCTACGCAAACGGACACGTTGAGTGAATGCTTTGTGCCTTCTTGCGGAATCTCCAATGCGAGGTCTGCCCAAGGCAGGGCTTCTTCGCTCACCCCGTGGATTTCATTTCCAAATACAAGGCAGAGTTTTTCATACTGCTGTGGATGAAACTCATGCAACCCCATGCTCGCCGAGGTCTGTTCGATTACGGCAATGGTGTAGCCTTCTGCTTTCAGTTTTTTTAATGCGGCATCGGTTGTTTCAACATACTCCCACGCCACTGATTCGGTGGCGCCTAATGCAGTTTTATGAATCTCGCGGTGGGGCGGGGTGCCGGTAATCCCCGTAAGGAAAATTTTTTCTATCCGGAAGGCATCTGCTGTGCGAAAGGCCGAGCCCACATTATGCAGGCTGCGTACGTTATCCAGCAGCAAAACGACCGGTAATTTGGGCGATAGCTTGAATTGCGCTACAGATACCCGCTGCAGGGCCTCGAGCGAAAGTTTTTTCATCGCGCGAAGATACAGGGAATGACTCCGGAAACCATCGCAGCTGCAAAAAGATCAAGTGTACTGCCAAACTAACTTGGCTGTTCCAATTCATTGATAAGCGCGCGCAGCTGCGCTAAACATACGCCGTAAGACACTCTATACATCCACCGCGTGAGCAACCAGCCGAGTGGGGTGGAGATAATCACCGCGCCAAGCAGCACCCACAGGGCGATTGGTTTTTGCACAAACTCCCACGCATCTGCCCCCTCCATAGCGGCGCCCATCACGTAGCCTGCCGCAGCGGCCACCGGGTAAATGAAGAGTGCCGTGCGCTCCTGAAACCGAATGTTGGAAGTAATGAACTCGTACGTGCTTTGCAGGGCCTGCTTTACGCTGCCGTCCAACGGCAACTCGGTTTTGATCTTACGATACATGGAAAAGTTCGTCACGAAAAAGAAGATGTACCCGGCAATGGTAGCAAGTAAACCGATCTTTACCACCCACTGATCGAACACAAAGAGCAGCACAAAAAAAGCAATCAGAAAAACCAAGGCAAAAATGGTGGTGATCTGGTACGCCTGTTTCAACTTCGCTACCGGATGCTTTGATTTGGTAGCCCATGGATTAAGCAACGAAGGCTGTGCCACCTCCAGCTTTTCCAGTTCCAGCTTTTTCCAAACCTCTTGTAAATTCATACCTCCTGATCTTTCAGTTTTTTAGTTAATGTTTCTTTGGTGCGATGCAGCCGTACGGCCACATTGTTTTTTGAGAGTCCGGAGATATCGGCTATCTCCTCGTTCTCATACCCATCCAGGTGTAGCGTTACAATCATCCGATCGATCTCGCTTAACGCGCGGATGGCGAGATAGAGCGCTTCGGTGGCTTCACGTTTCTCATGCGGGTCGTTTGCGCCGGCTACGCGTTCCAGGTTCTCGATGCGATCTACCGGCGCGGGCCTGCGTTTGAAGGTGAGCACGGTATTCAAACTTACCCGGTACAGCCACGTGGAAAACTTCGAGCGTCCGTCAAAACGCGGGTACGACTTCCACGCCTGAAAAACGATCTCTTGAAACAGATCTTTTTCATCTTCCGCATTATTCACATACAGGCGAATCACCTTGTAGATGATGCCGCGGCATTGGTTTAGTTGTTCGGTAAACTCGCGTTGCACTGTGCGCTGCACCTCATTGTGTAATCGGCACTGCGGTATAGCCGGCTTTCCGCAGCAGCGCAATCAATCCATGCGGGCCAGGCAGGTGCAGCGCTCCCACAGCTATGAATTGCGCCTCCTTCTTCATCAAGCCGGGCAATACGTTCATCCATCGTTCGTTTCGGTTCTTCAACAAAAAATCAGAATTGCCAAAGTCTTTGGGCATTGATTCCGCATAGGCATGCAAGCCGGGCATATCTTTGGCCAGGTAGAGTTCCAACAGTTTTACCTGTGCGGTGGCAGCAAATTCTTTTTGTTTTACCAATGCCACTAACTGGCGCGCCTGTTCTTCTACCGGGAACGCATCATACAAAAGTTTAAACTGCTCTTCCATGGTTTCAAGTTGCGTAACTGTTTTGGCTTGCCATTTGCCCGTGGCGGCAATGTGGTAGTCCATAGGCTTACCTGCGTAACGTGCTAACGTTTCGGCATTTCCTTTTTGGGCATAGCCCATTGTAATCATGAGCGCAATGGTGAGCGGTTTCATTTGGTCGAATTGCGCAAGCGATACACCCATCGTCTGTTCCACTTCATCTGAAACCAGTTTAAAGTCGGCCGGGGTAACGAGGTTCGAAATTTTCTGGCCGGGCATTACCATGATGCCTGCCACGTTTGCAATTCGGGCGGAGTCGATGATGGTTTCTACAACCACACCTTTCGCCGCTTTCAGTGGCCCGGCCGTTTCGGTTAACGTATTAAAAAAATTGTCGGTAAGCAGGTGGTAGGTGCCAAACAAGTAAGAAGGTGCGGAAAGGTCCGGGCCGGTGATTTTCCAAAGCAGGGCTTTATCCGACTGCCCGAGGGCATTCAGGGCCAAACAAACAAGCAGAAATGCCAGTGCAACGAATCGGGTAAGTGAGCTCCAGAACCGCATAGAATATTTCTTTCTGCAATGAGTACGAAAAGTTCTGTGGAAATTACAACATCGCGTGGATTCTTTTTCTGCTTGCACCACCGGGTTGACTTTTTCCAATCGGTGTTCGTGGAATTATTATCGCTAATTTCGCGCGCCTATGGAATTACGCCTTGAAACCAGCTACCGCGCCATATTACAGATGGCCCTGCCGATTTCGCTGGCGATGTTGGTACCGCAAATCAATTTCATTACAAACAACATCTTTCTGGGCGGCCTGGGGGAGCAAGAGCTGGCCACGGCCGGTATTACGGGTGTGTATTATCTCATCTTTGCCGTTATCGGTAGCGGTCTCAACAATGGCCTGCAGGCGCTTATTGCCCGCAGAGCGGGCCAAAATCTGCCGAAGGAAATCGGTAAATTATTTTACCACGGCATCTGGATTGCACTGGCCGTTGCCGCAATAGGAATCGTTTTAACCTATACGTTGGCACCGTATGTGCTACGGGCAACCATTCACAGCGCTACAACCGCACAACAGGTGATCGATTTTTTGCTGATCCGGATTTGGGGCTTGCCGTTGTTGTATTTGTATGTAATGCGCAACGCGCTGCTTGTGGGTACCAACCAAACCCGGTTGCTGGTGTGGGGTACGCTGAGCGAGGCGTTGGCAAATATTTTTTTTGATTACGTACTGATTTATGGCAAGTGGGGCTTCCCCGAAATTGGCATCAATGGGGCAGCGTACGCTTCCATCATTGCCGAAGGCATTGGGTTGGTGGTGATTTACGCGGTGATTCATCGCAAAAAACTCCATCGCGATTTTGCTTTTTTTGATGAAATCACATGGAATCCGGCGCTCACCCGGCTTATTCTCATCCAGTCGGCTCCGCTCATTGCTCAATATTCGATCAGCATCATTACCTGGGAATACTTTTACATTTTGGTAGAGCACCATGGCGCCCGTGCGCTGGCGATCTCGAACACCATGCGCAATATTTTCGGATTGTTTGGAATTTTTTGCTGGGCCTTTGCTTCCACCACCAACACCATGGTGAGTAACGTCATCGGCCAGGGAAAGCAGCATGAGGTTATGCCGCTCATCAAACGGGTGGTGCGGTTAAGTTTAGGAATTTCGTTTGTCTTGTTCCTGATTTTGAATGCCGTGCCGGAATGGTTTCTTTCCTTTTACGGACAAGGCGCGGCGTTCATTGAGGAAGGCATTCCGGTGCTTCGCATCGTGTCGCTGGCATTGCTCATGATGTCGTTCGGCACCATTTGGCTCAATGCGGTTACCGGCACGGGTAACACGCAGGTAAACTTATGGATTGAGTTGATTACGCTCGTGATTTACGGCATTTATGTGTATTTCACGTTGGAGTACTTTCACCTTTCCATCGTGTGGGGGTGGGCTTCCGAGTGGGTGTACTGGGTTAGCATGTTTACGATGGCATATCTGTACATGCGCTCGGGTCGCTGGAAAAACAAGTTGATCTAACGATAATTTCTTTGCGCGCATGGCTGGATATGTTTAGCATCCACGCGGCTACTTCATAAACATGTAATCCGTAGTTACATGCAGCATCGCCTTCAGCCCGGTAAGGAAGCCGCGTTCATCCACCATAAAATCAGGGGTGTGATGCGCAGGCACTTTCGTGGGATCCTGATCGGGCGGCATCGCGCCAACAAAAAAGAAGAAGCCGGGCACTTTCTTTTGATAAAAGGCAAAATCTTCTGCGCCGGTTACGGCGTTGATGCGAATCACGTTTTCGGCTCCGGCGGCTTTCTGCAACGAGGCCACCATCTTTTCAGTCAACGCGGGATCATTAAAGGTAACCGGTGTTTTCTTTTCGATGATTACCTCGGCCGTGGCGCCCGCACTCTCGGCAATTTTTGTGGCGGTAAGTCGAATTTTGTCATGAATTTTTTGCTGCATGCCTTCATCCAAAGTGCGGATGGTGCCTGCCATAAATGCTTCTTCCGGAATAATGTTTTCGCGAATGCCCGCTTGCATCCGGCCTACCGTAATCACGGCGGCCTCTTTGGTAAGTTCGGTTTGCCGGGAGATGATGGTTTGCAATCCGTTGATGATTTGTGCACTCACCACGATGGGGTCGATACCCATCCACGGCGCGGAGCCGTGTGATTGTTTGCCTTTCACTTTGATGCTAAACCAGTCGGAGGCGGCCATGATGCCTGCCGGCCGATAGGTGATCCGCCCCAGCGGGGAGATGGATTGAATATGCATGCCGAAGATCACATCTACTTTGGGATTGTCGAGCACACCTTCTTTTACCATGAGATCGGCACCGCCTTCTTCGCCTGCCGGAGCACCTTCTTCCGCGGGCTGGAAAATGAATTTAATCGTACCTCGGAGGTCAGCTTTGTTTTTGGTGAGGATTTCCGCGACTGCCATCAGAATGGCCACGTGCGAATCGTGGCCGCAGGCGTGCATCACACCGGTTTCCTGCCCGTTGAAAACGGTGCGCTCTTTCGAAGCGAAAGGCAAGCTGTTGCGTTCCGTAACCGGCAACGCATCAATATCCGCACGCAGCGCAATCACAGGCCCGGGCTTGCCGGTTTCCAGCAACGCCACCACACCGGTCTTGGCAACACCGGTTTGGATTTTGAGGCCGAGTTTTTTGAGGTGCTCCGTAATATAGGCGGCTGTTTTTACTTCGCGATTTGAAAGCTCCGGGTATTGATGAATGTGTCTGCGCCAGGCGATCAACGATGGCTCAAGTTCTTTTGCCTGTTGTTCTAACTTGATCTGGAGTTTGGGATTGGTTTGAGCAAATACGGTGGAAACCGACACGAGCCCGAGAATAAATAGCTTCTTCATGTGTTAATAAATTTTGTTTAAGGTTACACGGAATGCCCATGGAGATTTTGCACTCCGTTTGGTCTGCTTTGCGGATGGGCATTTCATGAAATGGATTAATTTTTTTGATACATATAATCGAAGGTAAGGTTGACGAGCGCCTTCACACCGGTAAGCAGTGCGGGCTCATCAATCATAAAATCTGCGGTGTGATGTGTAGGTGGTTTCGGTAACGGTTGGCCGGTTGGGTGTGCGCCCAAAAAGAAAAAGAAACCGGGCACTTGTTGCTGGAAGAAGGAGAAATCTTCCGCCATGGTTACCGGCGAAATAACCTTGGTGCGATCGGTACCGGCTGTGCGCACCAGCGATGGCCCCATGCGCTCGGCCAACGTCGGATCGTTATAGGTAACCGGGTACATGATTTGAATTTTCACGTCTGCTCTGGCTCCTGAACTTTCAGCGATGCGCATCGCGGTTTGCCCGATGCGCTGGTGAATGTCTTTGCGCATGTTTTCGTCAAAGCTGCGAATGGTGCCCAGCATGTTTACTTCTTCCGGAATGATGTTACCACGATTACCGCCATGAATGCTGCCGATGGTAATCACCGCTGCACCTTTGGTTAACTCGGCCTGCCTACTAACAATAGTTTGTAGTCCGGACACCACTTGTGTAGCGGCCAAGATCGGATCCACGCTGTCCCACGGCGTAGCGCCATGTGCACCGAGGCCCATGATTTTGATGGAAAGCCCATCGACCGCGGCCATCAAACTTCCGGGCCGGTACGAGAGCTGACCGGAGGGCATGAGCGACTGCAGGTGTAATCCAAAGATCACATCTACCTTTGGGTTGGCGAGCACGCCTTCTTTTACCATTAACTCCGCGCCGGCGGGCGCTTCTTCTGCCGGCACGCCTTCTTCAGCCGGCTGAAAGATAAACTTTACACTCCCGCGCAACTCATTTTTGTGAGTGGTGAGAATTTCGGCTACCGTCATCAAAATCGCCATGTGTCCATCGTGGCCACACGCATGCATCACGCCCGTTTCTTGCCCATTGATGGTGGCCTTCTGCCGAGAGAGGAACGGCAAGTCATTTCGTTCGGTAATCGGTAAACCATCCATGTCGGCTCGTAAGGCTACCACCGGGCCGGGCTTGCCTCCTTTTAGTAAGGCCACGATACCTGTTTTAGCAACGGGATACTGTACATCTAACCCTAGTTTTTTCAAATGCGCGACGATGTACGCACTCGTGTTTACTTCCTGATTGGATAACTCGGGATACTGGTGAAAATGTCTGCGCCACTGAATCAACTGTTGTTCCAGCGAACGAGCTTGCTGGTCGAGTTGAGTTTGAAGTTTGGGCGGCACTTGTGCCTGCACAGTCATCCCCGTAAGGGAAAGGACTACCGCCAAGAGGGTTAGGTAAACGTTCATAAAACAAAAAATGAAAAGTAGTAAAATCCCTGCTAACCCGCTACTGGGTTTATTCCTCTTGGGAATTTCTCCGATACCATTTAACCGCCCATGTATTTCCGCTTTGTATAACCAATTGATTTTACTATTTCGAACAATCTAAAATCCAAACTCGCTTATGCGCACGCTGCTACCTCTTTTCTTGCTCATTTCATTTGTGGTTGCTGCCCAAAAGAAGCAACCGGCCGCAACTGCTACCCTCACCTTTGATCAATCGCTGTACGAGGGCATGCGCTGGCGCGAGCTGGGGCCTTTCCGGGGTGGTAGATCGTGTACCGTCACGGGTGTGCCCGGTCAGCCCAACCTCTATTACTTCGGCACCGTGGGCGGTGGCGTGTGGCGCACGAAAGATGCCGGCCAAACCTGGGAGAACATCACCGACAATTACTTTGGCGGAACAATCGGAGCGGTGGCGGTGGCCGAAAGCGACCCGAACGTGATTTATGTGGGCGAAGGCGAGCAGACGCTGCGCAACAACGTTTCCAGCGGCTGGGGTGTTTGGAAGTCCACCGATGCCGGAGCATCCTGGAAGCACATCGGCCTGGCCGACTCGCGGCATATTTCGCGCATCCGCATTCATCCAAAAAATCCGGATGTGGTGTACGTGGCGGCCATGGGCAACCTGTGGAAGCCGAATGAAATGCGGGGTGTTTACAAAAGTGTGGATGGTGGCACAACGTGGAAACGCGTGCTCTATATTAACGACACCGCCATGGCGGGTGACTTGGTGATGGACCCCAACAACCCGCGCATCTTGTATGCCGCCACCTGGAACATGAAACGCAATGGCTACCGGATGGACAGCGGTGGGCCGGATTCCAAACTCTGGAAAAGCACGGATGGCGGTGAAACCTGGGAAAACCTGTCGGACAAACCGGGCATGCCCAAAGGAACCAACGGCATTATTGGCGTTACCGTTTCGCCCGTGAATTCGAACCGCGTGTGGGCAATCATTGAAAATACGGAAGCGCCCGGAGTGTACCGCTCGGACGATGCGGGCAAAACGTGGACGCGCCTCAACCAGGATCGCGCCCTGTTGCAGCGCGCCTGGTATTACTGTCGCATTTATGCTGACACCCAAAATGAAGACAAGGTGTGGGTGATGAACGTGAGCTATGGTGTATCAAAAGATGGCGGCAAAACTTTTGAACTGAAAAATGCTCCGCATGGCGATCATCACGACTTGTGGATCGATCCCAACAACAACCAACGCATGGCGATTGCCGATGATGGCGGGGCGCAGGTCTCCAACGATGGTGGCGAGAACTGGACCACCTATCACAATCAACCCACAGCGCAGTTTTACCGAGTCACTACCGACAACGCGTTTCCTTACAATATTCTCGGAGCGCAGCAAGACAACACCAGTGTGCGCATTCCGCATCGCACCAGCGGCAGTTCGATAACAGAGAGCGATTGGACGGCTTTGGCGATTGGTGAGAGTGCGCACTTAGCGCCCGATCCCACCAATCCGAACATCATCTACGGCAGCGATTACAAAGGGTACATGAGCATGCAGAATCTCGACAACGGGCAGGAGCGCAGCACCAACGTGTGGCCCGACTTGCCGGCCGGCTCTGGCGTGGAGGTGATGAAATATCGTTTCAATTGGAACTACCCGTTGGTGTTCAGTCACCACGATCCCAAGAAACTCTACGCAGGTTCCAACTATCTGCACGTAACTACGAATGGCGGACAAAGTTGGCAGGCGATTAGTCCTGATCTCACGCGTGGTGAGCCTGAGACACTCAAATCTTCGGGTGGACCAATCACACAAGACAACACGGGGGCCGAGTACTATGCCAATATTTTTGTGATTGCAGAATCGCCCTATACGAAAGATGAAATCTGGACCGGCTCGGATGACGGTCTGCTACACGTAACCACCGATGGGGGTAAGAACTGGAAGAATGTAACTCCGTCCGGCAGCACCTGCCCGAAACTCAACATGTGGAATAGCATTGATGTGAATCCGTTTGAAAAAGGCGGGGCGTACGCGGTAGCCACCTCCTACAAGTTTGGCGACTACACACCGTACATCTACAAAACCTCAGATTATGGAAAAACCTGGACGGTGATTACCAATGGAATTCCTAAAGAAGAGTTTGTTCGCGTGGTACGGGCCGATCCGAAACGCAGAGGCTTGCTGTATGCAGGAACCGAAAAAGGCATGTGGATTTCTTTTGATGATGGTGCGAGCTGGCGGAAGTTTCAACTCAACTTACCACCTGTGCCGATTGCAGACCTGGCCGTGAAAAACGACAACCTGATTGCTGCTACCCACGGTCGCAGTTTCTGGCTCATTGACGACCTGACTCCACTCCATCAACTCTCAGCCGAAATGTCGGGTAAGGAGGCGGTGTTGTTCAAGCCGATGCCCAGCTACCGCATGCCCGGTGGCGGTGGCTGGCGCGAAGGCAACCGAAAACTGGAAGGCCAGAACCACCCCGGTGGTGTGATCACGCACTTCTTTTTAAAAGCGATTGGTGACAAGTCGGATGTGAAGCTGGAGTTTCTGGAAACCGATGGCGATGTGATCAAAACCTACCACAACAAGTCGAAAGAACGCAGCGAACAACTTGCGGTAAAATCAGGGGGCAACCGGTTCGTGTGGGATATGCGCTATGCCGGCTACAAAACATTCTCCGGCATGGTGTTTTATGGATCGCCTAACCTCGGGCCGAAGGCCGTGCCCGGAAAATACAAAGTTCGCCTCACGGTGAACGGGCAAAGCCAGGAACAGGAGTTTGAGATTTTAAAAGACCCGCGCATCAACACCACACAAGAAGAATTGCAGGCACAGTTCAGTTTTCTCACCAAGGTGCGCGATAAAGTGAGCGAAGCCAACCAGGGCGTAATTGACATCCGGAAGATCAAGGATGATT